>CAYZAD010000122.1:0-8130 GCA_964476315.1 uncultured Rhodobacterales bacterium | reverse complement strand
AACGGCGCATAGCTAGGGATGCGAAAACCACGAGTCAACACGCGGGCGTGAGATTTTTTGGGAAAAGAATTGTCTTCGCGCGTCTTGACTCAGTAGCTCGGTGACCGTTCGGCCCAACCTGCAAATGTCTTCTCAAGCGCGACAACCACGTAGTAGAGCAGGATTCCCATCAGTGCGAGCGCGATGAGAACCGCAAACATCAGCGGATAATCCGAGTTCGTTTTTCCAGAATCGAACAAGGCCCCCAGACCGCGCCCGTGCGGCGACACGATTTCCATCAGGTTCGTGCCGATAAAGGCCAGCGTCACGGCCACTTTCAATGCACCGAAGAATTCCGGCAACGTTTTGGGAAGGGCAATCTTCCAGAAAATCGTGGTCTTGGAGGCCCCCAGAGACCGCAGAATGTCACGATATTCGGGCTCAAGCGTGCTCAGCCCGATCGACACCGATACCGCAATCGGAAAGAAAGAGATCAGGAAGGCAATCATGATCGTGTTGAAATTGTGCTGCCCCACGAAAAGCAGCGCAATGATCGGCACCAGTGTGGCCTTGGGAATCGCGTTGAATCCCACAAGAAGCGGATAAAGCGCATCCCGCATAAGGCGGGAAAACCCCATGACCATCCCGATCAGAACCCCCACGATGATGGCCAGGATGAGGCCAACAACCGTGCGCCACAGGGTTTGCCAGCCCATGACAATGAAGAGTTCCCAGTATCGCGCATAGGCAGGCGGCAAATCGGACGGAGAGGCCATGACGAAGTTCGGCCAGTCATTCACCCAGACAAGGAATTCCCAGAACAGGGCAAAGATCACGATGGCGGCGGTGGGAACAAGGACCTGACGAAAGTTCATTGCGCGGCCTCCTCGGCGGTGCGGCCCTGCGCGACCTGAATCTGATGGCGCAGGATGTTCAGCGCCTCGGCGGATTGGGGCGTATAGAGGTGTTCGATGTCGCGGTCACCTGTCAGATGCACGTCCATCACGTATTGCGTCTTTGCGGGGCGACCGGACAGGACGACAACCTGATCGGCCAGAAAAATGGATTCTCGCAGATCATGGGTGATCAGCACGCCGGTAAACGGTTCCTCCGCCTTGACCTTGTGCATCGTCTGCCAAAGGTCTTCCCGCGTGAAGGCGTCCAACGCGCCGAACGGTTCGTCGAGGATCAGAACCTCGGGCTTGTGGACGATGGACCGGCACAGCGATGCACGCTGCCGCATGCCACCCGACAATTCGCTGGGGCGCTTGTCTTCGAACCCTTCAAGACCCACAAGCGCCAGGAGACTGCGCGCCCGGTCTTCCTTCTGGGTTTTCGACAGCGTCGTCGGAACAATCTCAAGCGGCAGCATCACGTTCTGCAGGATCGTCCGCCATTCAAGCAAGACGGGATTCTGAAACGCCATTCCAACCGTCGATTTTGGCCCCTTGACCAGCTCGCCGTGCAACCAGACTTCGCCTTCGTCCGGTTTCATCAGCCCTGCGACCAGCCGCGTGAGCGTGGATTTTCCGCAGCCAGAGGGACCGACAACCGCTGCAAAGCCGCCTTCCGGCACGGATAGCTCGAGGCCATCCAGAACCGGCAATGGCCCGTCCTTGGTCTGATACGCGTGCCGCACGCCTTTGATTTCGATCAGGTTGTCGGACACGTCGGTTATCCTTGGCTTGGGGTCTTTGGCCGACCGTGCGTGCCGGTCGGCCAATATGGTTTACTGCAACTGGCGAGCCTCTGCGTCAGGCAGGAACGCGTCGGTAAAGTACAGACGGGCGTCAGGCTCGGTCTGGAACTCGTAGGTCTGCCCCAACTGCTCCAGCGCCTTTTCCATGCGCGCAACGTCAACGCGGCCAATGCCCTGTTCCTTGACGAAATCGGTCAGAACGTTGGCGTCGATGGCGAGTTGCAGACGACGCTGCTCCAACGCCGCATCCGCAGCCGGGTTACGCTCGATCAGGCTTTCGATGGCCGATGCCGGGTCTGCAATCGCGTCTTTCCAACCGGCCGCAACAGCCGTCAGAAAGCCGGTGATCACCTCGGGGTTTGCTTCTGCGAAATCAGTATTTGCGATGATCGCATTGCCATAAAGCGCAAGCCCATGATCCGCCATCAGGATCGTGGAAATGTCCTCTTCCGGCACACCCAGACGCACGAGGTTCAGGAAGGACGAGAAGGAAAAGCCAGTCACGGCAGCCACATTGCCTTCGGCCAGCATGGGTTCGCGTGTCGGGAAACCGACCGGCTCTACGGTGATGGCGTCAACATCGAGATCGTTGGCGATGGCAAAGGCCGGGAATTGTGCCCATGCGCCATCAGGGGGCGGTGCCCCAAGAATACGCCCTTCCAGATCCTTAGGGGCCTCGACGCCAAGGGATTTCCGACCGACAATGGCGAAAGGCGGCTTGTCATACACCATCATCACGGCTGTCACCGGCGCGCCCGGGTTCTGATCGAGGAACTTGATGAGCGAGTTGATGTCGGCAAAACCCACGGGAAACGCACCCGTGGCCACCTTCGGAATCGCGTCAAGCGACCCCTGACCGGCAGAAATTTCGACAGACAGACCAGCATTTTCAAAGTGACCATTGTCGATCGCTGCAAAGTAGGGTGCAGAGGGTCCTTCGAATTTCCAATCGAGGGCGAAGGGCAAATCGGTTTCCGCAAGCGCGGCCCCGACCATGCTGACCGTTGCAGCGACGGCCACTAGAGTTTGTTTCAACATTGGAATCTCCCGAGGTTATCGGCGTCAAACTGAGGCAAGGATCCGCGAAACGGAACGCAGTGCGGTCGTTTCTGGAAGCATGCCCACTGTCAGAACGCCTAATTTGCCCAAATCATTGCCGTTCGCCCAAGAATTAAGCAAGTCCAGACTTGTGCCGACACCCAGGAGACCGGTCAAGATCCCCGCTGCGCACGGGTCACCGCCTCTCGACGGAACATGTTAGCCAAGGCTGTCGCCCCAGTCGGCCAACCCCTGACGCCCTTGTGCGCTGAGCGCGTAAACGCCTTTTTCAACTTTCTCGAACCATCCGTAATGATTGTCCCGCATCAGGGTTGTGGCATTCGACACGCCGGTCGCCTTGGCCACGATCGCGCCCTTTTCCGCCCCGGTTTCCGCAAGATACATCGCGCAGCGCAATGCATCCTGACGGTAGGCCGTGACAATTCCATGCCGCGTGGACCCGCCGTCATTGGGATCACCCTGCAGACGATGGAATTCGCGCAACAGCTTTTCGCGTTTGGCTGCATTCCTGCGGGGCGCATAGGGGCCGGGGTCGCAATGCACCTCCACAGCGCCATCCTGTCGGACGGTCAGGAACCCCAATCCCAAGCGACGGCACAGGGCCGTGTTTTCGCGCAATGCCCGTCTGGCGCTGCGGCCCTTCGGTTTGGCGACGGCAAGATAAACAAGATCCGTCAGCCGCAAACGCGTCACAGCCTGCAGGTAAAGCGTCAGGTTCAGACGTAACTTGAGCTCTACAATGATGGGTTCCTCTTCCCCGCGCAGGGCGACCATATCGGCCGAACCGACCTCGCCCTTGACGACGTAGCCTTGCGCTTCGAGAAAGGCCTTCACCGGCGCATAAAGATCAGCTTCGCGTTCCATTCCCCATGAATGCGCGACTGCCTTGTCGCTGGCAACTGCAGCGCTTAGCTTTCCCGCAACCCTTAAGGAAAGAGCGTGCCATGTTGATCCGTGCCTTGTCGTTTCTATGTCTGGCCTTGATGGCTGGCCCGGTGGCCGCCGCCTGTGACGGAACAGACCTGCGCACGACATTGAGCACAGAGGAACAGGCGCGCCTGTCTCAGGCGCTGGAGGGTGTTCCCTATGCAACCGGCAATCACTGGAAGGCGACGCGCGCTGGCAAGACAGTGCACCTGGTCGGAACCGTGCATGTGTCCGACGCACGGCTTGACGACCCCGTCAGTCGGCTGCGCGATATTGTCGAAGGTGCAGATATGCTCCTCTTGGAAATGACGAGCGAGGACGAACAGGCGATGCAAACGCGCCTCGCGTCCGACCCGGATTTTCTATTGATGCCGGATACGACCCTGCCAGAGCTCTTGACGGAAGAGGAATGGGCAAAGATGTCGGACGCGCTGTCGGCACGCGGACTGCCTCCGTTCCTCGCGGCGCGGTTCCAACCGTGGTATGTCTCGATGCTTCTGGCGATCCCGCCTTGTGCCGGTCTGGACGATCTCGGGGCGGACGGCATGGATGCCCGACTGGAGGCGATTGCAGAAACGGCCGGCGTGCCACGATCGGCGCTTGAGGATGTCGAAACGATTTTCAAAGCTTTCACCGATCAACCAAGAGAGATGCAGATCGACATGATGCTGTCGGCTCTCGTCGATCCGCAGGTGAGCGAAGACCTTTTTGAAACGCTCCTTGCCGGATATTTTGACGAGGCCACTGCCGAAGGCTGGGCCGTGTCTGCAATCCTCGCCGAACGCTATAGCCCCATTGATGCCGATACCGCAGCACAGATCTTCAAGATCATCGAACAGCAGCTTTTGACAGATCGCAACGAAGCCTGGATCCCGGTGATCGAGACCGCAGCACAGCGCCACGACCAGATTGTCGTCGCCTTTGGGGCCGCACACCTGTTCGGTGAAAAAGGTGTGCTTGCACTTTTGGAGGCGCAGGGCTTTTCGCTCGAACGTCTACCCTTCTGACGCGATCCGACCGCGCACCTGGCTGTCGTCCTTCAACAAAAGGCCCAAGGCCAGCACCGTCAGAGCCACGCCAACCAGAACCAGCCCGGGTGGCAAGGGCCGACCAAATCCCGCCTCCCAGAGTATGACCCAGCTTGGTGTCAGGTAGGTGTACGCCATGACCTTGGCGGACGGGATGCGCAGCGTGGCGTATTGCAGCAACAGGAAGGTCGAGGCGCTCGCGAAAATCGACGTGTAGGCAATAGCGACCCAAACGATGCCCGGAAGCTCTGCCCATTCGGTTTGCAGCAAGGCCGGGCTTCCCACGATCAAAAGCAGAATTGCACCGGCCAGCAGGGTCCCGAAGGTGAAAACGACAGGTCTTTCCCCCCGGTTCAGCTTGGGCACCAAGGGCGCATAGATCGCGTGGGCGATGCATCCGAAAAAGTAGATGATTTCACCCCGGCCGATTCCGAACGCAAGAAACGCCGACAGGTCGGCACGAAAGATCACCCAAAGCGCGCCAATGGCACCGACGGTCAGTGCAAGGGCCATGCGGCGCGTCAGGATTTGCCGCAACAGCAGCCAGCCCACACCCGCCGCAATCAATGGCGTCAAGGTAAAGACCGCCGCCATGGACACCGGCGCACCGGTTTTCAGGCCTTCGAACATCAGCACGAAATAGGCACAAAAGAACATCGCCAGGACAAAGTACCGCCACGGCGCTTCGAACGCGGACCGATCAAGCCCGCCGGTGGCCATGGCCAAAGCATATATCAAGGCGGCGGCAACACAGAAACGCACCGCGTTCAGCGCCTCTGGCGCAATAAACGGTGCGGCCTGCGCACCGAGCGAGAACGACCCGGCGACCAGCGCCGAAAACGCCAGCATCGCCAGATGACCACGGCGGGCTTCGGTCATGTCATGCGGCTTTCATCTCGGTTCGCTTGGCCGCCTCTTTCAAGTGGGCCACAAATGCCTGCACCTTGGCTGTCCGGTGAAGATCGACATGGGTCACCACCCAAAGCTGGGGCGACCATTCTTCAACCGGTGGCAAGACTTCCGTCAGACTGGGATCTGCTTCGCCCCTGTGGCGGGCCACAAAACCGATACCCGCACCTTCGCGGATCGCACCCAGCATGCTTTGCGTTTCGGTCGTGCGGAACACGACCCGATCATACGGCACATGACTGCGCAGCCAGCGCTGAAACGGCGCACGCGCATCCGGGTTGTCGCTGCCGACAAACAGATGGTTCTTGAGGTCTGACGCATCTGTCGGCATCCCATGCCGCTTGATATAGCTTTGCGACGCGTAAAGACCGATGTTCAGCTTCATCAAGGGTTGCACCACGTTATCCGGCTCGTCCGGTGCCGCCCCCGCGCGGATGGCCACATGCGCCTCGCCGTATTCGAGACGGAAGACCCGCTGGTCGGTCAGGTAGCGCACTGTCACATCAGGGTTCTGGTCCTGAAATCGGGTCAGCACAGGCACCACGAAATCGGACATCTCGACAATCGACGTGACCAGCAAATCGCCACTGACGTCAGACCCGCGGCCCTTGATGCGGCCTGCCAGTTGTTGCAACTGATCTTCGGTGGCCTGCGCCACGCGGGCAAGGTCTTCGCCCGACTCGGTCGGCGTGTATCCCCGCGCATGGCGTTGGAAAAGCTTGACGCCCAACCGCTGTTCCAGCGCGTCGATATGCCGGATGACCGTGGCATGGTGAACGCCCAGGACTTCGGCCGCGCCACTCACCGTACCCTGCCGCGCGACCTGGTAGGCCGTGCGGACTTCATCCCAATGCTGCATCTCAAACCTCTGTGCGAATGTTCACATATCATGCGCATTTCTTCCCATTTTGTGCGCGGACGCAAGTGATATCTCTGTGAGCAGACAAACACAGCACCCGCACTGGAGACACACATGACCCATACTGTTTTGCGCATCGACGCATCCGCCCGCCGTACCGGTTCGGAAAGCCGCAAGCTGGCCGACCGCGTGATTGAACGCCTGTCACCTGATACGGTGGTGACCCGCGATCTGGGCACCTCCATCCCTGCGATTGACGAACCATGGCTTGCCGCGAACTGGACTCCAGAGAACGATCGCACCGACGCACAGCGTGACTTGCTGGCCCTGTCGGATCATTTGATTTCGGAAATCCAGTCCGCCGACACCCTGGTGATCAGCACTCCGATCTACAATTTCGGTATCCCGTCATCGCTGAAAGCCTGGGTAGACCAGATCGCCCGCGCCGGGATCACGTTTCGCTACACGGAAAATGGCCCGGAAGGCCTGCTTCAGGGCAAGCGCGCGATTATCGCCATTGCATCGGGCGGCACGCAGGTCGGGTCCGACATCGACTGGGCGAGCGGTTATCTCAAGCACATCATGGAGTTCATCGGTATCACGGATGTTCAATTCGTGGCCGCCGACCGCCTGATGGTCGATGCCGATGCATCGCACGCCAAGGCCGATGCCGCCCTCGAGGCGCTTGCCGCATGATCCAGATCGGGGTGCCGGGTTGACTCGGCCCCCTGCTCTCTTCTAAACGCCTTCCAACTCCGGGAAGTCTGACTTTCCGGTCCCTTGGACCCAGTCCGGGATCGCCCCCCACCAGCGTGTTACGCCCGTGGGGGCGTTTGACGTTTGGTATATGCGCCGTTGGCCCTTACATCGGGGGAACAACCAGTGGCAAAGGAGGCGAAAGCCCATGTTTGAAAATCTGTCCGACCGCCTAGGCAGCGTCTTTGATCGGCTGACCAAACAGGGCGCGCTGTCCGAGGATGACGTCAAGACGGCGCTCCGCGAAGTCCGCGTCGCGCTTCTGGAGGCGGACGTCTCCTTGCCGGTTGCACGCGACTTCATCAAGGCAGTGCAAACCAAGGCCACCGGGCAAGCCGTAACGAAATCCGTCACACCCGGTCAGCAGGTCGTCAAGATCGTCCATGACGAACTCAAGCATGTGCTGACCGGCGACGAAGACCCCGGCAAGCTCAAGATCGACAACCCGCCCGCACCGATCCTGATGGTCGGTCTGCAGGGGGGCGGCAAGACCACCACGACCGCCAAGATCGCAAGACGCCTGAAAGAGCGCGAGGGCAAGAAGGTCCTGATGGCGTCGCTCGACGTGAACCGTCCGGCGGCGATGGAACAGCTGGCAATTCTTGGCGCGCAGATCGGGGTGGATACGCTGCCCATCGTCAAGGGCGAAGATCCGGTCGCCATCGCCAAACGCGCCAAGACACAGGCGTCGCTGGGTGGTTACGACGTCTACATGCTCGACACCGCAGGCCGTCTGTCCATCGACGAAGAACTGATGGCCCAGGTCGAAGCGGTGCGCGATGTCGCCAATCCGCGCGAAACGCTGCTGGTGGTCGACGGTCTGACCGGTCAGGACGCCGTCCACACGGCACAGAACTTTGACGAACGCATCGGCATCACAGGTGTGGTTCTGACCCGGATGGACGGCGACGGTC
>CAYZAD010000121.1:0-8169 GCA_964476315.1 uncultured Rhodobacterales bacterium | reverse complement strand
CGAAAATCTGCGCGGTACTCCCCGCCTCGACGATGCGCCCGGCATACATGACCGCGACGGCATCGGCCATTTCGGCCACCACGCCGAGATCATGGGTGATCATGATCATCGCCGCCCCTGTCTCGTGACCGAGGTTGCGCATAAGGTCGAGGATCTGCGCCTGGATCGTTACGTCAAGCGCGGTGGTCGGCTCATCCGCGACCAGCAGCGCCGGGTCATTGGCCAGCGCCATTGCGATCATCACCCGTTGCCGCATCCCGCCCGACAGCTGGTGCGGATACTCGTCCAGCCGCTTGGCCGCCGCCGGAATGCGCACCCGCTCCAGCATCTCCAGCGCCCGCGCCCGCCCCTCTTCACGCGACACGCCGCGATGTTCGCAGACCGCCTCGGCGATCTGGTCGCCGATCCGCAGCGCCGGGTTGAGCGAGGTCATCGGTTCCTGAAAGATCATCGCGATGCGGTCGCCCCGCAGGGCGCGCAGCGTCTCGCTTGGGGCCGACAACAGGTCGGCCCCCTGAAACCGTGCCGTGCCGCCCTCGATTTCCAGCGGTGTGCCCTCCAGCAGCCCCATCAGCGCCAGCGCGGTCAGGCTCTTGCCACAGCCGGATTCACCCACGATGCACAAGGTCTCGCCGGGGTTCAGCGCAAAACTCACGCCGTCGACCAGCGGTTGCGGCGCATTGCCGACGCGGATCGTCAGCCCATCCACCTGCAAGAGCGGCCCCTGCCCGGTCATGCCCGCCCCTCCATCGACTTGCGCAGGTTGTCGAACAAGGTCTCGAGATGCTCGCGCATCGCCCCCGCAGCGGCTGTCCCGTCGCGCGCATCAATCGCATCGATGATCTTCTGGTGCTGGGCATCGTAGAACGCCCGCGACTCGGGCGTGCGGGCGCGGTGGCGCTTTTCCTGCCAGTCGTCCCCCATGCGCACTTCGTCGATCAGCGTGAAGGCCGTCAGCATCAGACGGTTGCCCGCGATCCGCGCGATGGCGCGATGCAGCGCACCGTCCCAAAGTTCGGCCGAATCCGAGTCATCCGCGTCATGTGTCCGTTCCGCAAGCTTGCGCAACCGCGCGACATCCTCGGCCGTGGCTCGCCGGGCACAGAGATCGGCAAGCGCCGGTTCGATACAGAGCCGCGCCTCCATCGCCGACAACGGATCAACATCCGATGCGATCTGTGCCGCCAGTTCCTCGGTCGGGTCGGGCGGTTGTCCGGCAAACGTGCCCTTTCCCTGCCTGCGCCAGATCAGACCTTCAGCCTCCAGGCAGTCGAGTGCACGGCGCACCGAGGCGCGACCAGCTTCGAGTTCGGCGGCAAGTTGACGCTCGGTTGGCAGCCTGCCGTCCGATGCCAGACGCCCTTCGGTCACGATTTGACGGATCGCTTGAAGCACATCGTTGGCCTCAGGCAATTCCTGCGTGTCTTTTGGACGATCGTGCAGCATCCCGCTCCCTGAGGAATTTGTAATTGGATTAAACCAATCGTTCATTGGTTTCGGAATTCTGTCAATCCTCGGCCTATGCGGAAGAGCACAAAGTTCACTTCGACAGGGGCGGAACAGCTTCGGTAAACCCCGTAAACATCTGTTTTTCAGACAGTAAATGACGCGCACAAAAATGCGGCACATCCCCGGATCAGCGTGACGGCATGGAAGGTGTTGCAGCTTTTGACCCTTTGGTTGGTGCCAGATTCGCGTTCGACCACCTTCAAACGCCGGTAGCTTCTTGACAGAATCCAGATCGCAACAACGACGAGAACACGCATTTTGAATTTGGAAAGCCGGCAGGGTTCCAACATGCAAAACGTGAGAAAGCTCATCCTCGTCCCGGAGCGCGATCTGTGACACGCATGTTCTGTCGGGAAAGCATGACCAATGAGAAAGTGCGCACCGGGGACGTGTTCACGCCAGGCTACATCGCCATCACGTCGTCAAAGGATGTCCAAGGCATCCAGGCCACCCCTGCATCTCAAGCAGCGGTCGATCTCGGCACGTCGATCCATGTGCAACGGCTTACGCAGCACGGGACCACGGCAGAAACCTGCGCGGGACCGCAGTGGCCAGCAGGAGAACAAGAGCAATGCCCAAGAGCGCGGCGCTCCCCGGACGTTCGAGGAAGACCATAGGATCACCGCGCGACAGCAGCATCGCGCGGCGGAAGAACTCTTCCATCATCGGACCCAGCACAAAGCCGATCAGCAACGGCGCAGGCTCGAAACGGAAAAGACGCAGCACATACCCCAGCACACCGAAGACCAGCGTCATCCAGATGTCGAAGATCGAATTGTCGATGCTGTAAACACCCACACAGATCAAAACGACGACCGTGGGATAGAGGAAGTAGTGCGGCACGCGCAGCAAGCGCACCCAGAGACCGATCAGCGGGATGTTCAGGACAAGCAGGAAAAGATTGCCGAAGAGGAAGCTGACGATCAGACCCCAGAACAGTTCCGGATGTTCCGAGATCAAACGGGGTCCGGGTGTGATGCCGTGGATCATCAAGGCGCCCAGCATCAATGCCATTGTTGTCGATCCGGGGATGCCAAGTGTCAGCGTCGGAATGAATGCCGTCTGCGCGGCGGCGTTGTTTGCTGATTCAGGAACAACGACGCCTTCAATTTGCCCGGTGCCGAACTTGTCGCCGCGCGGCGAGATCCGTTTTTCCAAGGCATAGCCAACGAAAGACGCCACCGTCTGCCCCGTGCCTGGCAATGTGCCAAAGAACGACCCGACGGCCGACCCGCGAATGGCGGGGCCTATGCTGCGCAGCCATTCTGCGGGAGTGGGAAGAAACTTGCTCATGGAAATGCGCTCGGTCGCATAGGATCGCGTCGCACCGCGCGCCGACACCATGACCTCGGAAATGCCGAAGAGGCCCATGGCCACGACGACAAGGCTGACCCCATCGCGCAATTCAGGCATCCCGGCAACGAAGCGCGTTTCACCCGAGTTGATGTCCACACCGACGGTGCCAAGCAGGATTCCGAGGCACACCATCATGATACCCCGCATGGCGCCGGATGTGCTCACCACGGACGCGGCAACCAGACCAAGCACCATGACGGCAAAATACTCGGACGGGCCAAACAGAAGCGCAAACTCGGCCAATGCAGGCGACAGGAGAACCATCACGACCACTCCGAAAATCGCCCCGAAGAACGACGCGATTGCGGTCGAGAACAACGCAACCCCGGCCCGCCCGTCGCGCGCCATCGGGTAGCCGTCAAGACAGGTCACCGAAGCAGACGGTGTGCCGGGGATGTTCAAGAGGATCGACGCGATCGACCCACCGTATTCCGCGCCGTAATAGACCCCGGCCAGCATCACCAGCGCGGTTTCAGGTGGCAGATAGAAGGACACAGGCAGCAGCATCGCAACCGCAGCCAATGGACCAACCCCCGGCAGCACGCCGATGAAGGTGCCCAAAAACACCCCAACGAAACAGTAGGTCAGGTTATAGACCGTTGCCGCTGTCGCAAAGCCAAGCGCGAGATTGGACAACAGATCCATCAGAGCCCCCGTATCGTGGTGAGCGGGATGCCGAGGCCCTTGACGAAGACCAACCAGACTGCGACCGAGACACAGACGGCCAAAACGATCCGGCCGGGCCAACGGAATTGTGGCACCGCCGAAGCGGTTGTCAGCACAGACACGACCACGGCGGGCAAGACGCCCAGCAAAGGCGTGAGAAACGCGAAAGCGATCACGCCACCGGCGACGGCAAGCACAGAAATCGGATCCGGTTGGTCCCAGCCCATGGGATACCGGATGCTGCGGACCAGAGTAATCAGCGCCAACACCGACAAAAGACCGCCCACAAGCGCCGGGAACGCCCCCGGTCCCATCCGCCGCGCCGAACCAAGCTCAAGCGTCGAGATCGAGCCAACGACAAACGCCAGCCCCACCACCAGCATGAGCGCCGGCCCGATCTGGGAGATCAGGCGGTCGCGATGCATGGCCCTGTCGCGGGTTGGAATTCAGATCCTGTATACGTGTCGGGAATCCTGATCTTTTTGTCCCTGACCAAGGTGGAGATCTCGGCCATCCGCGTTCTGACATCGGCGGGGACAGACGCGCGCAGAGTGAGCTGTCCATAATCTCCATCCGCCAAACCGAGCTCGACCACCTCGGATGGGATGTGGCCGGCCACCATATCATTGACCGCACGTTCGACACCCAGATCGATCCGCGCCATGGCAGAGGCAACAAAGACCTCGGCATCCCGTGCCACCCAGTCGAGCGCATTGCCGATCTGCAATGCTCCGCCAGCACGGCAAGCGTCAATGGCGCCCCGACGGGCAGCATTCAACATGGTGAAGATCACGTCTGCCCCGGCTTCGATTTCCGCTTCGGCCCAGGCTTTCGAAACGGCATTATCATCCTGAGTGCCACAAAAAGCCGTGAGCAGTTCGATCTCCGGATCAATATATGCAACGCCCGCCGCATATGCGGCACGACCTTTCAAGCCTGGACGCACGCGGTGGCCGGACAAATGACCTACGATCCGGGTCTTTGTAAGCAGCGCTGCAAGAGCCCCCGCCAGAAACGCGGTTTCTTCCTGCAGGACATCGTAGCTTGCGAGGTTCACCCCGGTCTGGTGACCCTGCACAATCGCAAAACGCTTATCCGGATGCAGCGCTGCGATCTCGGGCGTTGCGACATTCCCCTGCCCGCCGATGAAGATGAGGCCGTCAAAGTCGGGCATCACCTCGGCAAGGCGCTTGCGGATCACGTCTTCCTTGTAAGGCACGCCGTCGACCACGCTGATCTCGGCAATCCCGGCGTCTTTGGCCCGCAAGGCCCCTTCCAACGCGCTGGCATTGAACCCGTCATCATGCACTTCGCCGACAAAAAAGACGCAAATCCGCATACCGCTCCCCTCAGTTCGAAATTGCAGTAACCAGCGGTTTCCAGGCTTCGAATTGTTCGGCGACGAATGCCTCGAACTCCGCGCTGGTTTTGGGTTCGCGCACGAGGCCCCATGTGTCGAACTGCGCCACCACGTCGGCCTCACCCATTGCCGTCTGCAGCGCTGCGTCAAGGGCCGCCTTGATCTCATCCGGAACGCCGGCAGGGGCACTCACGCCCAACCAATTCTCGGCAACGATGTCATAGCCAAGCTCTGTGAATGTCGGTGTATCCGGCAGGGTGGGAAGCCGGGTCGTCGACGAGACGGCGAGTGGAATTGCGATGCCCTCTTCCACAGCGGGCAGGTTTTGTGGAACGGCGTCAAAGATGACCGGCACGACACCCGCCCGGAAATCAAGCCGCATCGGACCGGACCCTTTGTAAGGGATGTGGAACAGTCCGGCTTCGGTCTCGCGGTTGAACTGCTCTGCAATGATGTGGCCCCACGATCCAACACCAGAGCTGCCATAGTCGATGCTTCCCGGGTCCGCCTTGGCTTTCTCGAGAAACGCGGCGAAATCAGCTGTTTCAAGGCTGGGCGCACCGAACAACCCCAAGTGCACCGTGCCGACATAGGTGATGTGATCGAAATCCGCGACCGGATCATAGGGCGTGTCGGGGAAACGGGTCGGTGCAACATTGAAGGGCGTCAGGTTGGACAGCATGAACGTATACCCGTCAGGTTCCGCTTCCTGCAAAGCACCGGCGGCAACTGTGCCTGCGGCCCCCGGCTTGTTCTCGACCACGAATTGCTGACCAAGCTCGGCTGACAGCTTTTCGGCCAAGAGCCGCGCCACCAAATCGCTCGAACCACCCGGCGGGAACGACACGAGAATACGAACCGGCTTTTCGGGCCAGGCCGCCTGCGCGGCCGGGGCAGTGGTGAGAGCTGCCACTGTCGATACAGAGGCCAGCAGTGCCAGAAGATGTCGTCTGGTGGTCATGAGCGTATTCCTTCCATGAGGCATCAATAAGTTCTTTAGAAGCATCGTGCGTCGACCTTGCCGCCATGGAACCATGATTTCCAAATTACACAAACTAGAAATCATAATTACGGTCTATAATTCAGCAACGGATGGGCCGACTGCACATTTTTCGCTCGCAAGAGAGTCGTGAAACCGTCGTCCCAAAGACGCCACTTTGTATTCAAGACACGAATCATCCAAGAAACTGGCATCTATCAGGCGAACATCATTTCTTGCCTCAGAAACAGATTTAAGCAAACTGGAGCCATGAAATCTCAGTTACAGACAGACGCGGACCCGCGGTTTCTCGATCGCATCCGGACGACTCTGGCAGACCTGCAACCGGCAGAGCGCCGCCTGGGAACATTCCTGCTGGACTTCCCCGGCGACATGGCAAGCTACGATGCGCAGGAATTGGCTCGACTGGCGGACGTGTCGAAAGCCACAGTCTCCCGGTTCATCCGCAAGATTGGCTATGACAGCTACGACACGGCTCGTCGTGCCGTTCGCGATGAAGCAAGCTCAGGCTCGCGTCTTTATATCGGGCACGCCGAACCAGGTGCGATGGAGGACGTGCTTGGTTTTGGCATGCGCGAAGAGATGGAGAACCTCGCCTGGACGTTTCAGAGGATCTCTCCAGACGATCTCGACCGACTGGCGGAAAAGATGCTGTCTGCGCGGAAGGTGTGGATCATAGGTCAACGCATCAGCCATTCCTTCGCGACCTATCTGCGCTGGCAATTGGTCAAGGTTGTCCCGGACGCCGCAGTCATTCCGAAAGACGGCGAATCCATGGGGGAGCATCTGGCCGCAATGGCACCCGACGACCTCGTTCTCGTTGTTGCCCTGCGCCGCCGGATGAGCGGACTTGACGCTCTGTTGCGCGAAATCGCCACCATCGGTACCGCCTGCGCTGTGATCTCTGACGACAGTATGGAACCCGACCCAAGCCTTGATTGGCATTTCCGCTGCCGGATCAGCACAGCGACCCCGCAGTTCAATCATGCAGCCGTGCTGGCCCTGTGCCATCAGATCGTTGTGCGCACAACGTTGAAGTCCGGCGCTGAGGGACGCACACGTCTGCGGCGCGTCGACGAATTAAATGAACGTCTGGGCGAATATGACTGACATTGGCGCAGAAGCTCTGCTTTGATTGGCTTGGTTGCGCTGTGCTGGACCTTGCACGGTTCTCGTACATGCACAACGAAACGTCTATGGCGGTGAAGCCTGCTGCAAATACGGCGCAACCAATTTTCGGCAGACACCTGAAAAGACGAACAATTTTGAATAGATTCCGATTTGGGTTAAGGGCGGATGGAAAGAGACGCGGGGCTATAGGAGATCGGTTTCAGGCCAACGGCCAATCTCCACAAGTCGGGTGCCTTCCTCAAACCCCATTTGAACCCAAAAGAAGAAAGGCCCACGCTGGGGCCTCGTCTCGGATAAGTGAATGTTTCTTGGCGGAGGCTCAGGGAGCGCAACCCGCCTTGCCACACAGAGAGAATTAAGATATTTTTCAATTTAATATCAGATACTAAAGAGAAAATTCGTCTCACCTCAAGTCACCCCATATCACCAAAACTCTGCCAAAAGTGTATCCCAAGTGTATCCATGACAGCGCCACTCTCGACCGACATCGCCATTAAAAAATGGAAGCCCACAAAGCCTCGTGAGACACGAAGTGTGGGGGGACGTGACGCACTCTACGTGCGAAGTTCTCCATCGGGCGCTAAAGCTTTCTATCTGCGGCCAGACAAATCGACCTGGCTGAAACTGGGCGACTACCCGGAGGTCAAGCTGGCGTCCGCCCGCGAGATTGCCCTCGTAGCAAAGCGGCTCCGCGACGAAGGCTTTGGGACAACAACAATCAAGAAGGGCCTGACGAACGCCAAGGACGCGTCAACGTTCGAAAAGGTGGTTCGCGGCGAAATCTTGGGTGGCGTTTCAGACGAAGCGGCCCGTGTGCCCACCTACGATGAAATGTGGAAAGAATGGTTCGGTGACATCGCGCCCCACTTACAGGAGGGCCCAAGCCGTCGTCGCCCTCGTGCGATCCAAGACCAACATATCAGCCCCGTCATCGGGAAACGGCCGATAAATGAAATCCGGCGCCGGGAAGTCTACGACATGCTGTTGCCTCTGTTCCGCGAGATCCCCGTATCCGCCGGGCATGCGCTTGGTCATGTCAACAAGGTCTTCGAACTGGCAATCACACGCGAGTTTCGGGAGGAAAATCCAACTCCGCCCCGCTCACAATTCCCGAAGCGCACAACACCGAAGAAATCACACGGCACCC
>CAYZAD010000120.1:0-8172 GCA_964476315.1 uncultured Rhodobacterales bacterium | reverse complement strand
GCGGGCCTTCGTAATTGCCCCAGCAGATATGCACGCGCACGCGGGCGGGGTCGATCCCGTCCAGCGCGTGGTTCATCGCTTCGACATGCGCATCGGCGATCTTGACGAATTCCGCGTCGGTCAGATCGGTGAACAGCATGTGCCGCGACAGCGCGAGGTCCGGGCAATCGAGTTGCAGCATCAAACCGCTGTCCACGATGGTGCGGTATTCGTCGCGCATCGCATCGGCCAGCGCGGCCAGGTAAGCGTCGCGCGTCGGGTAATAGTCATTTTGCAGAAAGAGCGAGATCACACCCGGCGAGGCCGCGTTCATGAAGCCGTCCTGCGCGCCGTGCTCTGCCATCCCGGCCTTCAGGTTGGCGATATCGGTTTCCAATTCGCCCTGTCCCTTGGATTTGACCTCTCCCACGCACATGGGCCGGGAATAGGTCGGCGTGCCCCCATCATCCTTGAGCCGTTGAAGAAAGGACGGGTACATCTTCAGGTCAGCCGGTGCATTGCGCGGGCTGTCGCCATCGAAGCCGGTATAGCGGTCTTTCACATAGGTCGCGTAGCTGATCTTTGAGGTTTCGCCGTCAGACACGATGTCGATCCCGGCCTCGACCTGACGGCGGACCGTTTCACTGCAGGCTTCGGTCATGGCAGCGTCGAATGCGGCTGTGTCGTACTCCGTCCCGTTTTCGCGCGCGAAGATGAAGTCGACCACTTTCTGCGATCGCGGGAGTGACCCGACATGGGTGGTCTTGATCGGTGTCATGTGCTGGGCCCCTTGAATTGCATAGGTTTGCACGGACACTAACAAATCGTGCACCGGGTGCCAGTGCTTCAGGGCACCGGTGCTCGCTTTTCGCACATCCCGCTCAGTTCATCAAAGCCTGCGCCAGCCGGTTTTGCCGTTCAATCGCGCGGGGCAGATCCACCGTGGTGATGTGTCCGTCCCGAACAACCTGACGGCCCTCGACAAACAGGTGCTTGACCCGCGTCGGCCCGGCCAGAAGCAGCGCGGCCGGATCCCAGCTCCCGGCGCTTTCGATGCCAGAGACGTCCCAGATGGCAATGTCGGCACGTTTGCCAGTGGCGATCTGCCCGCAATCTGAGCGTCCCAGCACCTCGGCACCGCCGCGTGTCGCGATGAACAGCGCTTCGCGTGCGCTCATGGCATCTGCACCCCGCGCAACGCGTTGCAGCAACATCGCTTGCCGGGCCTCCAGGACAAGGTTCCCGGCGTCGTTGCTGGCCGACCCGTCAACCCCCAGACCAACCGGCACACCGGCATCGCGCATCGCACGGACCGGGGCAATGCCAGAGCCCAGCCGGCAATTCGAACAGGGGCAATGCGCAACACCGGTGCGGGTTCTTGAGAACAGATCGATCTCTTGCGCGTCCAGCTTGACGCAATGCGCATGCCAGACATCGTCACCCGTCCAGCCAAGGTCTTCGGCATATTGACCGGGGCGGCAACCGAACTGCGCAAGCGAATAGGCCACGTCTTCGTCGTTTTCCGCCAGATGGGTGTGCAGCATGACGCCCTTGTCACGGGCGAGGATCGCCGCCTCCCGCATCAGGTCGCGGCTGACCGAAAAAGGAGAGCAGGGCGCGACACCCACGCGGACCATCGACCCGTCCCGCGCATCGTGATGCGCGTCGATCACACGGATGCAGTCTTCCAGAATGTCGGCTTCCCGTTCGACAAGGGCATCCGGGGGCAAGCCGCCGTCGCTTTCCCCGATGCTCATCGCGCCGCGCGTCGGATGAAAGCGCATGCCAACGTCCTGCGCTGCCGCGATGGTGTCATCCAGCCGCGCCCCGTTCGGGTAAAGGTACAGGTGGTCCGATGTCAGGGTGCACCCCGACAGCGCAAGCTCCGCCAGCCCGATCTGTGCCGAAACATGGATCTCTTCGGGTCCAAATCGCGACCAGATCGGATACAGCGTCTGCAACCAGCCGAACAAAAGCGCGTCCTGCCCGCCGGGAACCGCACGGGTCAAGGACTGGTACAGATGGTGATGCGTGTTCACCAGACCCGGCGTCACGACGCATCCGTCCGCGTGAACGCGCGCGACATCCGCTGGCACGTCCAACGCATGGCCAATCCGGGTGATGACACCGTCTTCCAGCAGGATATCCGCACCCGAAAGCTCGGCCATGGCGGCGTCCATGGTCAGCACCGCGTCCGCATGCGCGATCAGCGTCTTCATACGGCGTTCAGCCGCGCCAGCGCTTCGGCATGCAGTTCCGCCGTGGCTGCGGCAAGGGCCGTGCCGCCGTGGTGGGCCG
This sequence comes from uncultured Rhodobacterales bacterium, assembly GCA_964476315.1. Lineage (GTDB taxonomy): Bacteria > Pseudomonadota > Alphaproteobacteria > Rhodobacterales > Rhodobacteraceae > Marivita. The sequence continues at coordinate 5,895 of CAYZAD010000120.1, read as the reverse complement.
GGTTGCCTTGCCAGTCCGTGACAATCCCACCGGCGGCTTCGATCACGGCAATGGGCGCTTGAATGTCATACGCGTTGAGCCCGGCTTCGATCACAAGATCGATCTGACCGATGGCAAGCAGCGCGTAGGCATAGCAGTCGCACCCGTAGCGGGTCAGCTTCACGTCTTTCGCGACGTTCTGAAAGGCGGATTGCTGGGCGCTCGTTCCGATCTCGGGGAAGGTGGTAAACAGCGTCGCGTCGGCAAAAGAGGTGGTCGTGGTGCTGCGCAACACTCCCTTGCGATTCGGTCCCAGCCATTCACGCCGCCCAAGACCGCCCGAAAACCGTTCCTGCGTATAGGGTTGGTCAATAAGACCCAGAATGGGGCCGGTGTCGTCGGCAACGGCGATCAACACGCCCCAAGTGGGTGTCCCGCTGATGAATCCCCGTGTGCCGTCGATCGGGTCCAGCACCCAGGTCAGACCACTGGTGCCCACAGTCGTGCCCAGTTCCTCGCCCAGAATGCCATCGTCGGGCCGGCGTTTGGCCAGCACGTCGCGCATCGCCGCTTCTCCGGCGCGGTCCGCGATGGTGACGGGGTCAAACCCGGACGCCAGCTTGTTTTCGGCGTTCAGGTCATCGCTGCGAAAATACGGCAGAATGGCGCGTCGCGCCGCATCTGCCATTTCCTCGGCGACAGACCAAAGGGTCTCCGCCTCGGCTGTATCGATTTGTGGCATCCATGCCTCCTGAAAGCCGCCAGATCCTTGGCTATCTCAGGTGGCAGGCGGGCTCAAGCGACGTCTGACAGGACGCGCGCGAGTTCAAACAGCCGACGCCGCTGGTTTTCCGGGATGGCGTAGTATGACCGGATCAGGTCCAGTGCTTCCTTGTCGCCCAGAAGATCGGAGGGCACGGCTTCGGCCATCGGCTTCTGTTCGTTCTGCGCCTCTTCGATGCCTTCGAAGAAGAAAGCGACCGGAACATCCAGCGCGTCCGCGATATCCCAAAGCCGCGAGGCACTGACACGGTTCGCACCGGTTTCGTATTTCTGGATTTGCTGGAACTTTATTCCAACCTTTTCGGCCAGTTGCTGCTGTGTCATGCCCACCAGCCAACGGCGATGGCGCACGCGCTTTCCAACATGTACGTCAACAGGATGTGCCATGGTGCTCCCTTTCGTCAAACGCATTCGCGTCAGGTATATCGGATGATAATGTACGCGAGGCTGCTTAAGCGAAGCCTAATGCAAACAACCTATCCGATTGTTATCGTCAGGACGCTATAGCATGGCAGGTATCAGGGCAAGACAATTGCGCATCCCCTAGGGTGAAATGGTTAACAAAATGCTATCAAAAGATGTTTTTGAAATTCAGCTTTTGAGATGTTTCAACCGGTTGTTTTGGCGCGCCGCTCTCTGTAACTCTATGAAAAAATAATGGTTTTATGAAAGGGCTGCCGCATGAAGGCCTTCCGTGTCTCAGCGCATGACAGCGCACCCGCGCTTGCCGACGTCACCGTACCAGAGCCGCAATCCGGAGAGATTCGGGTCGCCATTCACGCCTGCGGTTTGAATTTTGCCGATCTGCTGATGGTCAAGGGCACCTATCAGGACACGCCCGCGCTTCCTTTTACGCTGGGCATGGAGGTTGCCGGCACGATCGACGCGATGGGCGCGGATGTGGCGGGCTTTGCCATCGGAGACCGGGTCGCGGTGTTCGGCGGGCAGGGGGGCCTTGCCGAGTTCGGCTGTTTCGATGCGCGCAGGGCGGTGCGCTTGCCCGATACCTTGTCGATGGTCGATGCGGCGGCGTTCCAGATCGCCTATGGCACCAGCCACCTGGCACTTGATCACCGGGCGCGCATGCAACCGGGCGAAACCCTGCTGGTACTGGGCGCTGCCGGGGGTGTTGGCCTGACGGCGGTGGAAATCGGCAAGCTGATGGGCGCCACGGTCGTGGCCTGCGCGCGGGGCGCGGCCAAGCTTGACGTGGCCAGGGCAGCGGGCGCGGATCACCTGATCGACGCGGAAACGCAGGACATCCGGGCCGAGATGAAGGCGCTGGGCGGTGCAGACGTGGTCTATGACCCGGTCGGCGGAGACCAGTTCGAGGCGGCGTTCCGGGCCTGCAAGCCGGAGGGGCGTATTCTGCCCATCGGATTTGCCAGTGGGACGGTGCCACAGATCAAGGCCAACCACCTCCTCGTGAAAAACCTGTCGGTTCTGGGGGTGTATTGGGGGGGATACCTGCAATTCCGGCCAGAGATTGTGACGGACAGCCTTGCAACGCTGCTGTCATGGTATGGGGAGGGCAGGTTGAAACCGCATGTCAGCCACTGCTTGCCTTTCGATCAGGTCGCCGACGGTCTGGAGCTGCTTCGGACACGCAAATCCACCGGCAAGGTGGTTATCGACATCGCGGGCTGACTTGCCGGGCGGCCGGGCACATCACTCCGCGGCAGAGCGAAGGTCCACGCCCGAGATGGCCGCGAATTCGCGGCGCAGCAGCGCGCATAACGGGTCGATGATCTGCGACCGTGCGGTGCCTCGGTACAGCGCGACAGACTGGTGGCCCAAGTCGGGCAGGGCGGCACTGTGCGGGATCGCTTCGAATTGTGGCGGCTCATGTCCCTCCAGCACCGACGTGATCGCAAGGTCGGCGCACACGGCCACTTCGATGGCCCGGTCGCTGTCCGATGACAGCACCAGATCCCAGGGCGTCTTCTCCTTTTCCAGAGACCCCAGCGCCACGGGGCGAAACGAACAGTGGTTGCAGAAGGCCACCGGGACCGGTGTGTTTTTCCATGCCTGACCACCCGGTGCGCCATACCAGCGCAACGGCACCTTCATCAGGATATCCGCATCGCTGTCCGGTTTCGTTTCCGTCGTCAGGATGACATCGACACTGCCGCGCGCGAACTGTTCCTTGAGATCGCTCGTATACGAACTCAGCAACTGCACCTTGACCCTTGGGAAGTCGCGTTGCATCGCTTTCATCACGTTCGGGATCGCCGGGTAGATGATGTCGTGCGGCACGCCCAGAATGATCTCGCCTTCCCAGACCGTGTTGGTCAGTTTGCCGTATACCTCGTCATTCAACTCCACGATCCGGCGCGCATAGGTCAGCAACTGCTCGCCGGCCGAGGTCAGGGCAACGCCGCGCCCCTGCCGGTCAAGCACCGTCAGATCAAGGCTTTCCTCAAGCCGTTTGATCTGCATCGACACCGCCGATTGCGTCAGGTTGAGAAAAGACGCCGCCCGCGTCACTCCGCCCGAATCCGCGACCGCGATGAAGGACCGAAGTGTCGTGATATCCAGATTCCGCATTCATCACATTCCTTGATGCAATCATTCATAAACATTCGTTTCACATATGGTCCTACCAGACGCATATACATCAGGCAACAAGATGATTTCAGGTGAAAGCATCACATATGTGAAAGGATAGACCCATGATGACCCTGATCGACACCGTAATGGGGCGCGCGCACCACGCGGCTCCGAAAGCTGGCTTCCTGGCCCGGCTCAACGCCTCAATGGCGCTGTATCGCAGCCGTGCAAAGCTTGCAGACCTCGACCCGCATCAGCTCAATGATATCGGTTTGACCAAAAAAGAGGCACATGACGAAGCCCGTCGGCCCGTTTGGGATGTGCCACAGACCTGGAAATACTGACATTCCCCAAAAAATCGTCGGTTCCTCGGAAAAAATACATGAATGATGCACATTTTAGGCGATCCCGCGTTTCAGAAAACTTGAAATGCGGGACCGGACACCCGATATTTGCAGCATCTGTTCCCGCACGGGCGGGAGACAACTGAGCTTCATTTCGGAGGGATAAATGGCTGAGTATAACACAATCCGGACGACCGGCGTTGCTGGCGCCAATGCCGCCCAGATTGATGCGGGGCTGCGCGCGCACATGAATAAGGTCTACGGCACAATGTCCGTAGGCATGTTGATCACGGCCCTGGCTGCTTGGGCCATTTCCGGCCTCGCCACGACAACCGATCCGTCGAGCGCGGCTGCACAGCTCGGCAACGGCACCATGCTGACCGCGCTTGGTTCGGCAATTTACCTGTCGCCGCTGCGGTGGGTGATCATGCTGGCACCGCTCGCCTTCATCTTTTTCGGGTGGAGTGCGCTGATGAGCCGTGCAAGCGCTGCTGGCGTCCAGCTCGGCTTCTTCGTGTTCGCATCCGCGATCGGTCTGTCGATGAGCTCGATCTTCATCGTGTTCACCAGCTTCTCCATCGTCCAGACGTTCCTCGTGACCGCAATCGCCTTCGCGGGCCTGAGCCTCTACGGCTACACCACGAAAAAAGACCTCAGCGCGATGGGCACGTTCCTCGTCATGGGCGTGATCGGCCTGATCGTCGCGATGATCATCAACATCTTCCTGCAGTCGCCGGCCATGATGTTCGCGATCAGCTTCATCGGGATCCTGATCTTTGCTGGTCTGACCGCATTCTACACGCAGGACATCAAGAACACCTACGTGGCCCATGCTGCGCATGGCGATCAGGAATGGCTGGACAAAGCCGCTTATGACGGCGCGCTGAGCCTCTACATCTCGTTCCTGAACATGTTCCAGTTCCTGCTGATGTTCATGGGTCAGCAAGAATAAACCCCCGTCAGCTCACGTTCAAAAGGCCGGTCTCGCGACCGGCCTTTTTCTTTTGTGCAACCGCGCCACCACGGGCCTGTCTTCAAAAAGGCGCAAGACCTGAATGGGTCTGTCTTCAGACACCCACCTCCGGACCAAGGCACATCATCGGCTCATCGCTTTGCTGCGCTTCGTAAAGGGTCGTGGCGTTGGGATTGTTTTCAAAGATCGCGCGCAGGCCGCCGCTGTCGCGAAAGAAAGACCAGCATTGCGGGTCGGGATTGTCCTCGTAGACAAAGCAGATCATGTCGCCGTCTTCGTACCAGACACCATCTTTGCACTGCCCATCGAGGAACGACCACCGCACCCGGCGATCCTCCAGATATTCCTCAACCCCGTAAGCCTGCCCGTTCTGTCCAAAGTACAACGTTTTGCCCGTGACATAGGCCTCGAACTCGGCACCGGACATCGGCTCTGCAGCCCATGCCATCGCCGCCGAAACGCCGACCCATGCGGCACTCATCAATATCTGTTTCATGGTCGAATCGTAGCGACTTCCAGCGGCCTCCACAAATGACATCAGCGCCAGATTTCCGAAAATCGCATTGCGTCGCGTATCCGCTGCCGAGCAGAGCCGCCCCGGTACGCAACTTGGTCGTTTTCAGGCTCGTTTTGACACGTGCGTCATGTCAGGGTCGCGGCGATTGCGCAGGAAGGACAGCCCGATGGCATTGGACGAACGCAAAGGTGTTTGGAAATCCGGACACGGCAAAGGCCGCAAGACGCCGAAGGGCCGCCAGTACACCGATGAGGCACTGGCCGAGGTGCAAGCGCTGCTGGGCGACCATCCGCGCCGACGCGATCTGCTGATCGAATTCCTGCATCTGATTCAGGACGCGTACGGCCACCTGAGCGCCGCCCACCTGCGCGCGCTGGCCGAAGAGATGCGCCTGAGCATGGCCGAGGTGTATGAGGTCGCAACCTTCTACGCCCATTTCGACGTGGTCAAAGAAGGCGAGACCCCACCGCCCGCCCTTACCATCCGCGTCTGCGACTCGCTCTCCTGCGAACTGGCGGGCGCACAGCAGCTGATGGCGGCGCTGGAAGAGGGGCTTGACCCGGCCGAGGTCCGCGTTGTCCGCGCCCCCTGCATGGGCCGCTGCGACACGGCCCCGGTGCTGGAACTGGGTCACAACCATATCGACCACGCGACCCCGGAAAAGGTGCAGGCCGCCATCGCGGCGGGCGACACCCACGCCCATATCCCCGACTATCAGGACCTGAACGCCTACCTGAAAACCGGCGGCT
>CAYZAD010000119.1:0-8292 GCA_964476315.1 uncultured Rhodobacterales bacterium | reverse complement strand
ACAGCCTGCTGATCGGCGACAAATGCGGGGCGCATACGGTGCCCTATATCGAGGTCAAGAACAACTCGAGCCGTGTGGAACACGAGGCGACGACCTCCAAGGTGGATGACGATCAGCTTTTCTACTGCCGCCAGCGTGGCATGGACGAAGAGGAAGCGGTGGCCTTGGTTGTGAACGGGTTCTGCAAGGACGTGTTGCAGGCCTTGCCGATGGAATTCGCGATGGAAGCACAGCAGCTTGTCGCGATTTCGCTTGAAGGATCCGTGGGGTGAAGAAGATCGCCATCGGCCTGTTGCTGACCGCCGCCGTTCTGCCGATGGCGGGCGGTCTGGTCAGCCTGCCGGGGGCGAGCCAGAAACTGCCTGAAGGTGTGAACATGTGGGGCGTGGCGCCGAACGGCGCGGTGCCTGCGGATTTGATGAGGTAGGCAGGACCATGTGGGGTGCGGTGCTTTTGACCTCGATGATCACGGGGGCGTTTTGCGCGGTATTCGCCATGGTCATTGACGTGATCACCGACGCGCTGAGCCTGTGGATGGTGGCTGCGCTGGCATTCGTGTCAGGCTTTGCCGGATCGTTTTTTGCACAAGTGGTATTGAAGAGGGCACGATGATTATCACGACAACCAATTCGATCGAAGGTCATACGATCCTCGAATACAAGGGCATCGTGGTGGGCGAGGCCATCATGGGTGCAAATGTCGTGCGCGATGTGTTTGCGTCGATCACCGATATCGTCGGCGGCCGGTCCGGCGCGTATGAAGCCAAGCTTCAGGACGCGCGCGACGTGGCGTTGCGGGAACTGGAACAGCGCGCCCTTGCGGTGGGGGGCACTGCGGTTGTGGGTGTCGATCTGGATTACGAGGTGGTGGGCAACTCCATGCTGATGGTGTCGGCAAGCGGCACCGCCGTCGTGACCGACCGGGGGTAAGGCTGCATGCCGCGCAAGTTGCTCTTTTCGGCGATGAAGGACGAGGCGCCGTTCCTTGTGGAGTGGATCGCCTATCACAAGGCTATCGGCTTTGACGAGGTCCACATCGCCGCGAACGCGTCCAATGACAGCACGGTCGAGTTGCTGCAGGCCCTTGAGGCGGCGGGGGAAATCACGTTCTACCCTAATGACGTCGCGGTTGGGGAACGCCCGCAGGGCAACGCGGCCAAGCTGTTCAATGCGGCCAAACCGTGGAAATCGCGGGATTGGGTGTTGTGGCTGGACGCCGATGAATTCCTGAACGTTCACCTGGGTGACGGGCGTGTTGACGACCTGATTGCAGCCTTGAAAGGCCAGGATGGGATTTTCCTGCAATGGAAGATCATGGGCAGCTCCGGATATGTCGGCTTGCCGCCGCGTATGCTGTCCCAGGAGATGGTGGGATCGAGTGCGGTCGATGACCGGGTGAACCGGGAAATCAAGACGATGTGGCGGGCAAGTCCCAAGTTCTCCGGTTTTGCCGAGGTCGGTATCCACAGGCCGCACCTGGCGGACGGCACTACGACGACGCCGGACATGATGCTTGTCGATGGCTCTGTGATGAAACCGGATCTGAGGGTCAACCGGAACTGGTTGGACCGCCAGGACCTGGGGGCCAGCAACTGGGCCAGCCGACGCCCGGTGCCGTGGAAGTTGGCGCAGATCAATCACTATGCGGTGCGATCCCGCGACGCGTTGAAGCTCAAGGCGCGGCGTGGGCGCGGCTGGGACGTGGTGCCGGAAGACGGATCGAATGACCGGCATACAAACGCGTTTCTGAAGAATTTTGACCTGAATTCGACGTTGGATTCGTCGATCCTGCGCCATTTGCCGGAGACGGATGCCGAAATCGCACGGTTGATGGCGCTGCCGAAGGTCCGGAAACTGCATGACGCGGGTGTGGAGGTGGCGCGCAACGCCATTGCCGACACAGCGCGCGTGACGCGCCCGGAGCTGACCCTGCCCAAAAAGGCGGCAGCCTTGCTGGAAGCCGAATTGGCAAAGTCCAAGGCCTATCTGGAATATGGCAGCGGCGGATCAACGGTTCGGGCGTCCGAGATGGGCGTGCCGTCGATTTTCAGCGTCGAAAGCGATACGGCCTGGGCAGACATGATGCGCCGCTACCTTTTGCAAACAAAGCGCGGGATGGCGGGGACGCATGTCTTTTCCGCCTATATCGGCACAACCGGCGATTGGGCGCGTCCGAAATCCGAAGACGGATGGCGTTTCTACATGCGCTATCCCATGAGCGTGTGGGATGCGTCAGGGTTTGTGCAGCCGGACCTTGTGTTGATCGACGGGCGATTCCGGGCGGGATGCTTTCTGGCAACCTATCTTCGCCATGAAAAACCGGTGCGCGTGCTGTTTGACGATTACGAAGACCGACCGGGGTATCATGTGATCGAAGCGCTGGCCAAACCGACGGAAATGGCAGGCCGGATGGCGGCATTCGATCTGCATCCCGATGCAAAAGACTACGCCAAGGCCTTTGCCCTGATGGACGTATTCCTGGATTCAGAGTGATGGCACAGGAAAATCCAAAAGATACGGTGATCGACAGACCTGTCCTGACCTTTCCCGAAGAGGTCGGAGACTGGGTGCGCGGCCATTACGAAAAGGCCAGCGTGATCCTTGAGTATGGCAGTGGCGGGTCGACCGTCATGGCGGCGGAAATGACCGGCAAGACGGTGTTTTCGGTCGAGTCCGATCCGCGCTGGTGCCAGATGATGCAGGAGTATCTTGACCACGCGGGCACGCAGTCCGAGGTCCATCTGCATTACGCCAATATCGGTGTGGTGGGCAAATGGGGGCGTCCGAAGACCCATGATGCGTGGCCGCGCTATCACCGCTATCCCAACTCGGTCTGGGACCTGCCGGAGTTCAAGGCGCCCGACCTGATCCTGATCGATGGACGGTTTCGGGCGGCCTGTCTTGTGACGGCGATGCTGCGCACCGAAAAGCCGGTGACGGTGCTGTTCGACGACTACACCGAACGACGGCGCTATCACGCGGTGGAGAACTTTGTGCCGCGGTCGGAAACCCGCGGGCGGATGGCGCGTTTCGAGATCGAGCCGACCGATCTGCCGCGTGCGAAGCTGACCGAAATTCTGAGATTGTACACGAAAACATTCTGACCCGGCGGGTTGGAACATGGAAATGCGAAGGGGAAGAAAATGCTGGAAATCAAAAACTTGCATGTGCAGCTTGAAGAAGAAGACAAGCAAATCCTGAAAGGGGTGGACCTGACTGTCGAGGCCGGCAAGGTGCACGCGATCATGGGGCCGAACGGGTCGGGCAAATCGACCCTGTCATATGTCCTGTCCGGGCGTGACGGGTACGAGGTGACCGAAGGGTCGGCCACGCTCGAGGGCGAAGACATTCTGGACATGGAGCCGGAAGAGCGGGCGGCGGCGGGTATTTTCCTGGCGTTCCAGTATCCGGTCGAGATTCCGGGTGTGGGCAACATGACATTCCTGCGGACGGCGGTGAACGCGCAGCGCAAGGCGCGCGGCGAAGAGGAAATGTCGGCCACCGATTTCCTGAAGCTGGTGCGCGCCAAGGCGAAAGAGCTCAAGATCGATGCGGACATGCTGAAGCGTCCGGTCAATGTGGGCTTCTCGGGCGGTGAGAAAAAGCGCAACGAGATCCTGCAGATGGCCATGCTGGAACCCAAGATGTGCATCCTGGACGAAACGGATTCGGGCCTTGATGTCGATGCGATGAAGTTGGTGTCCGAAGGCGTGAATGCGCTGCGCAGCGAGGGGCGCGGCTTCCTCGTCATCACACACTATCAGCGCTTGCTGGATCATATCCAACCGGATGTCGTGCACATCATGGCAGACGGGCGCATTGTGAAATCCGGTGGTCCCGAACTGGCGCTAGAGGTTGAAAACAACGGCTATGCAGACATTCTGGCGGAGGTGGCCTAATGGCTCTCCCTCAGTTGAAGCAAGATGCCACCGAGGCGCGTCTGAGCACTCTGAGCCTTCCGGAAGGCGGCTGGTCAGCCGGGGCACGGTCGGACGCTTTGGCACGCGTGCGCGCGATGGGTTTGCCGTCCCGGCGCGATGAATACTGGAAGTACACGCGTCCTGACACGCTGGTCGATGCAGTTGCCCCCGGCGCATCGCTGTTCGACCCACAGGAAGAACCAATTTTTGGTGACATCGATCGGTTGAAAGTCGTTTTTGTCGACGGAGTCTTTGACGCGGACGCATCGGATGACCTCAGCCTGGACGGAATCGTGATCGAACGGCTCGCGGCAAGTGCGGCCAGCGATATCCATTGGGCGAAGGACCTTTACGGTGTGCTCGAAGCCAAGGGTCAAGATCCCGTGGAGCGGCCCTTGGCGGCGTTGAACACGGCCTATGCGACCGATGGGATTCTGGTGCATGTAAAGTCGACACCGTCGAAGCCGGTTAGCCTGGTCTATGTGCATAGTGACGAAAACTCTGACGCGATTTTGCACCATGTGATCAAGGTAGATAGCGGCGCAACGCTGACCGTTCTGGAAAATGGCCCTGCTGCGGCGCGGTTCAACAAATGCATGGAAATCGATCTGGCCGATAACGCAACGCTGCACCATGTCCGCGCTCAGGGCCGCGATCACGAACGTCGGGCAGCAACGCATATGTTTGCGCGTCTGGGAACGGAATCGGTTTTCAAAAGCTTTACGCTGACAGCCAACGGCGTCCTGACGCGCAACGAGGTCATTATCGAACTAACCGGGGATGATGCCGTGGCGCATGTTGCCGGCGCGTGCGTCGGTGATGGGGACTTCCATCACGATGACACCGTGTTTGTCACGCATGACGCGGTGAATTGTGAAAGCCGACAGGTTTTCAAAAAAGTTCTGCGCAATGGCGCGACCGGCGTGTTTCAGGGCAAGATCCTCGTAAAAGAAGGTGCGCAGAAAACCGACGGTTACCAGATCAGTCAGTCGCTTTTGTTGGACGATGACAGTCAATTCCTCGCCAAGCCCGAACTTGAGATCTATGCCGACGATGTGGCGTGTTCGCACGGTTCGACCTCTGGCGCGATTGACGAAGAGGCTTTGTTCTATCTTCGCTCCCGCGGTGTGCCGGAGACAGAGGCAACAGATCTTCTGACTTTGGCATTCCTTGCGGAAGCCGTGGAAGAGATTGAAGACGAAACGCTCGCGGACGAGATTATTACACGTCTGACAGCGTGGCTGGTGCGTCACCGCCGGAGTTAAGCAGACCGTCTATGCCTGTCACATCCGATATCACAGCCACCTATCGGGGGCCTGGACGTGTCATGCGCAAGCTGATGGCGATGGGCGCTCGGGAAGATCGGGCGTTGGCCTTTCTTATGGGGTTTTGCGTAATTGCCTTTATCGCGCAATTGCCCCGTCTTGCGCGGGACGCCCATATTCAAGGCGAAGATCTGTCGATGATGATGGCAGGGGCGTTGATGGGATCGGTCTTTATCTTGCCTCTGCTTCTCTATCTGCTTGCAGGTCTGACCCATCTTGTGCGCAAGGCGTTTGGAAGGCAAAGCACCGGGTACGGCGCACGACTTGCGCTGTTTTGGTCGCTTTTGGCGAGCACGCCTTTGCTTTTGCTATACGGTCTGATCGGTGGGTTCATCGGACAAAGCCCGGCGCTTCAGCTGGTAGGATTTGCCTGGTTTGGTATTTTTCTATGGTTCTGGATTGCAACTCTCAGCGCAAGCGGGGAGGGTGCGGCATGACTTGGACACCTTCATTGAAAGATCTGGCCCTTTTGACCGTGCAAGACCCCGCGGAAGCGGCGCGTCAACTCATGGCCATTCAGCTTGACCGCGGTACATTATGGACGGCTGTTTTTCTGGTTGCGGTACTGAACACGCTTTTGGCGGGGCTCAACAACGTGCTGATGCCTAATACGACGCCTATTCCTGGTTTGTTTGACGTGCCAGCTGTCTACTTCTTCTTTGTCGGTGGTGGCCTGGTTCTGACTATTCTCACGCTTTTTTGGGTAGGCCGGGCTTTCGGCGGCGAAGGATCGATGGAAGACATCATGGTCGTCGTCGTTTGGTTGCAGTTCATGCGCGTTTTGGTTCAGGCCACGGCACTTGTGCTGCTCCTTACGATCCCAATGCTGTCTATTTTGCTTATTTTGGTCGCGGCGTTGGTTGGGATATGGATCCTTGTTCATTTTGTGGATCAGGCTCATCGCTTTGGCTCACTTGGCAAGGCTGCCGGCGTTCTGATTGCGGCTTTTATCGGCATGGTGGTTGGCGTGTCGATCTTGTTGTCGATGATTGGCGTCAGCGCTGTAGGAGGCGGATATGTTTGATGTGAATGCTATTCGAGCTGACTTTCCGATCCTGGCGCGTGAGGTGAATGGAAAACCGCTGGTTTATCTGGATAATGGCGCCTCAGCTCAGAAGCCGCAGGTCGTGATTGATGCGATCACACAGGCCTACTCTCAGGAATACGCCAATGTGCACCGCGGACTGCATTACCTGTCGAACCTTGCGACGGAAAAATATGAAAGCGTGCGTGGGGTCATTGCCCGCTTTCTCAACGTTGCCGATGAGGATGAAATTGTTCTGAACTCCGGCACCACGGAGGGCATTAACACCGTGGCCTATGGCTGGGCTATGCCGCGGCTGGAGGCAGGCGACGAGATTGTGTTGTCGGTGATGGAGCATCACGCCAACATCGTTCCCTGGCACTTCCTGCGCGAACGGCAAGGTGTGGTTCTAAAATGGGTGGATGTGGACGCGCGCGGTGATCTGGATCCGCAGAAGGTTATCGATGCGATTGGCCCGAAAACCAAACTCGTGGCCGTAACACATATGTCGAATGTCCTGGGCACGGTTGTCGATGTGAAGTCGATTACTGAGGCTGCACATGCCCAAGGTGTCCCGGTTCTGGTGGATGGCAGCCAGGCGGCCGTGCATATGCCGGTCGACATAAGCGACATTGGCTGCGACTTTTATGCGATCACGGGCCACAAGCTGTATGGCCCCTCCGGTTCAGGCGCAATTTACATCAAGCGTGAGCGGATGGAGGAAATGCAACCCTTCATCGGCGGCGGTGACATGATTAAGGAAGTGCATCGGGATCACATCATCTACAATGATCCGCCGATGAAATTCGAAGCGGGAACGCCGGGCATCGTGCAAACCATAGGTCTGGGTGTGGCATTGGATTACATGATGTCGATCGGTATGGACGCCATCGCGGCGCATGAAAAAACCCTGCGCGACTATACGACGGATAGACTGGGTGGCTTGAATTGGTTGCAGGTCCAAGGCACGTCCGAAAGCAAAGGTGCGATTTTCTCATTCACGCTAGATGGGGCAGGGCATGCGCATGACATCTCGACCATTCTTGACAAGAAAGGGGTCGCTGTGCGCGCCGGACAACACTGCGTTGGGCCGTTGATGGACCACCTTGGATTGGCTGCGACCTGCCGCGCATCCTTTGGAATGTACAACACGACCGATGAGGTCGACGTCCTTGTTGAAGCCTTAGAACTGGCGCACGACCTGTTTGCCTGATCATTTTCGGATTGCGGGGCTGGGCGCGCAAAGCTATACCGCCGAAGTACAGGACCCTTAGCTCAGCTGGATAGAGCGCTGCCCTCCGAAGGCAGAGGCCAGAGGTTCGAATCCTCTAGGGTCCGCCATTTTCACTGAACGTGTGTATGCGCAGACCGCTTAGCCAGCTTTTCGAAAAACTGTCAAAACAAAAGAAAAAGGCCCGAAAGTCGGGCCCAGTTTTCTGAATTATTGTTATTTTTTGTTTGACCGGTTCAGCCGCCCCAGCTGCGCACCTGGCCGCAATCCATGTGCACGAAGTTCGACCGTGAGTATTTACCGACGCCGCCAGCATTACATGCCATGGCCGCCCGCGCCATTTGCGTCACAGTGCGGGAAGAAAGGCGAAGGTCGGCCGCTTGGCCTTTGAGGTGGAGAGAGTTGCGCGCAACACCGCGAGAGCGGCTGCGCAGCATTTGATTTGTTTTCGGACTGCGATATCCCGACAGGAGCATATAAGGTTCGTTGGCATCCATTAGGTTATGCGCTGCCGCCATGATGTCGATTGTCCGAGTGTCCATCGAGATCGTGTCGCCTGTGCGCCAATCGCGCATGAAGTGATTTACTTCCTTCAAGGCGTCTTTGATGTATTTTCCGTCAATCCAATAGACCATGTCCAGACGTTCACCTGTTCGCCCCGAGTACATTCGAATGCGACGAATATCGCCGCCGCCCCGAAGGAAACCCGCGGCGTTGGCGAAGGTGGGTGCTGCTGTGACTGCTGTGGCTGCGAACGCGGCCAGCAGGCTGCGTCGGCTTATACCGCCCGATG
>CAYZAD010000118.1:0-8299 GCA_964476315.1 uncultured Rhodobacterales bacterium | reverse complement strand
GACTCTACAAGCTGGCGCGCGAAGGCAAGATCAAGGAATTCACAGGGATTTCAGACCCGTATGACGTGCCCGAAAACCCCGAGCTGCGCCTGGAGACGGAAAGTGTCGAGGTCGACAACTGCGCGCACCAGGTCATCCTGAAGCTGGAATCCTTGGGTTTGATCGCCGCGCAATAGGGCGTTCTGCAGACAGACATCAGAAATGGCGGGCCATGTGTCCGCCATTTTTTTGCGATCTCAGATCTTTCCGGGAACCGTCCGACCCTTGCCTCGCTGCGGTTTGTTCGGAAGAGTTTCCACCATGCTGACCATTTCGCTGACCACGATCCCGCCGCGCTTCCCAAGCTTGGCAAAGACCACGGAACGCCTGTTGGCACAAAGCATCGCTGCGCGGGTGGTTGTCTGCATCCCCAAGGCCTATCGCCGTTTTCCCGGCCCGGTCAACGTTCCGCCCTTGCCAACCGGCGTCATCGTCACGCGACCGCCGAAAGACTTTGGCCCGGCGACCAAGCTATTGGGATGTCTGAACGATCCTGACGCGTCAGACATTCTGTATTGCGACGATGACTGGAATTACGGCCCGGACTGGGCGGAACGGCTGATGGCTGCACGGCACAGCGACCGTATCGCCGTCGCGGCCTCCGTGTTTTCGGTGGATCGGCTCAAGCGCAGGGCGACACCACCTTTTGACAGGATCGCCCAAGGTTTTGGCGGCGTGTTGGTGCGCAAAAGCATGTTTGATGCCGATGTGTTCGACTTGCCCGCCGACGCATTCGCGGCTGATGATATCTGGCTGTCCGGTCATCTAGCCGCGAAGGGCATCAAAATAGCAGTTGCTCCTGACGCCCGGTTGGCATGCACCCCTGTCGAGGTGCCGGGACCACAGCTTCAGAGCGGTCGTGTTGATGGAATGACCCGGGCCAAAGCCAACACGGCCTGTGCGGATGCCATCACTCGAAAGTTTGGACTGTGGCCAGGGTTAACTGGACGGAATTAGTGCACGGTGACCGGTGCAAGATCGTTCTGGCGCGCCAACATGAAGGCCAGCTTGCGGTCTTTGACAAGCGCCAGACGCTCCCCATCCGCGCGGTGCACGGCATACACGGTTTTCTGATTGCCGATTTCGCCTTGCACGTCATCCGGCAGGTCTGCCACGGCCACGGGCCGGACGTATACGAGATTGGACTGATCAGAGTCTTTGAAATCAAACGGTGTATTCATGGCCTACCCCTTCCTGATTTGTATTGTTTGAACGACGGTCTCCGGACGCGACATCGCGAGGTCCACGTGCAACAAACCGTTTTCCATGATCGCTTCGCCAACTTCGACGCCGTCGGCTAACACAAAGCTGCGCTGAAACTGGCGCGCGGCAATGCCACGATGCAAGAAAATGCGGTCTGCGCAGTCGTCTTTCTGCCGTCCACGGATCACAAGTTGGCGATCCTCGACAGTGATGCTCAGATCCTGTTCCCGGAACCCGGCGACCGCCAGGGTGATCCGGTAGGATGCATCCGACGTCTGTTCGATATTGAACGGCGGGTATCCGTCATTGCCGGACTTTGCCGTTCGTTCGAGCAAGCGCTCCAACTGCTCGAACCCAAGCAGGTGGGGATACGATCCCAAAGTCAATTTCGTCATCGACACGTCCTTTGCGTAAAGCGACTGTGTGGTTCGGCCCCGTTCAGGCAACCGATCAGGTATGAATATGGGGAGGCCATGCAGCGGACGCAAGGGCTTTGCGGAATCGCCTTTTGCGGGTATCCTCGACGCTCAGCCTAGCAAGGGATCACGATCTGCCATGAACGCGCCAACTGACCTTTCCATGAAAACGGATGATGTGCTGCGGGTGGAACTGGAGGTTTTTCGTCGCGAACACCGCGACCTTGATGAAGCCATCCGCGCCCTGCAAGAGACAGGGACCGCCGACCAGTTGACGATCCAGCGGCTGAAAAAGAAGAAGCTGATGCTGAAAGACAGGATCGCGCTGATCGAGGATCGGCTTTTGCCTGACATCATTGCCTGAGTTGCCCCTCCAATCGATATGGCTATAGTGCGCGCTCTGATTACCAACAGGTGCGCTTGACCATGTCCGAAACCATCAAGATTGGCATCATCATGGGCAGCCAATCCGACTGGCCCACAATGAAAGAAGCCGCCAATATCCTGGAGGCTCTGGACGTTCCGTTCGAGGCCAAGATCGTATCGGCGCACCGCACACCGGATCGCTTGTGGGAATACGGCAAGACGGCCGTGGAACGGGGATTGCAAGTGATCATCGCGGGCGCAGGTGGGGCGGCGCACCTGCCCGGGATGATGGCTTCGAAAACACGGGTGCCGGTGATCGGTGTGCCGATTCAGACCAAAGCCCTGTCCGGCGTGGACAGCCTTTATTCCATCCTGCAGATGCCCCGCGGCTATCCGGTTGCGACCATGGCGATCGGTGCGCCGGGTGCCGTGAACGCGGGCTTGATGGCGGCGGGTATTCTGGCCTTGCAGGACAGCGAACTGGCCCAGCGTCTTGATACCTGGCGGGCCGATTTGTCGGCCTCGATCCCTGATGCACCTTCGGATGACGGATAACAGCATGCCAGACAGACTTCCCCAAGGATCGACAATCGGGATCATCGGCGGTGGCCAGCTTGGCCGGATGCTGTCGGTCGCGGCAAGCCGGCTGGGCTTTCGCTGCCATATCTTTGAACCGGGGGCCGAACCGCCTGCGGCACAGGTGGCCCATCGTGTCACGACGGCAGGCTACGATGATAAGGACGCCTTGCGCACATTCGGCAAAAGCGTGGATGTCATCACATACGAATTCGAGAACATCCCAACCGCGGCCCTTGATGTGCTGCAGGATCTGGCGCCGATCTATCCGGGCCGTGAAGCACTGCGAATTTCACAGGACCGATTGACCGAGAAAACCTTTTTGCAGGAGCTGGGCCTGAAGACCGCCCCGTTCGCGGATGTGTCGGATGCCACGAGCCTTGATGCTGCACTTGCGGAAATTGGCGCACCGTCGATCCTCAAGACACGCAGGTTCGGCTACGATGGCAAAGGCCAGGCGCGGATCAACTCCGGGTCAGATGCGGCCCAAGCATTGGCTGACATGCAAGGCGCACCGGCGATCCTGGAAGGATTTGTCGACTTCTCGCACGAGGTGTCCGTCATCGCCGCGCGCGGCCAGAACGGCGCGATTGCCGCGTTTGATCCCGGCGAAAACGTACATTCCGAAGGCATTCTGCGCACCACAACCGTCCCGGCGCGGCTATCCGCAAGTCAGAGATCGGACGCGGTGTTGATCGCGGCCAAGGTGCTGAATGCGCTGGACTATGTCGGTGTTCTCGGGGTCGAGCTTTTCGTGACAGCGCAAGGCCTGATCGTGAACGAAATCGCACCCAGGGTGCATAATTCGGGGCACTGGACACAGAATGGCTGCACCGTCGATCAGTTCGAACAGCATATCCGGGCGGTCGCGGGGTGGCCTTTGGGCAATGGCACGCGGTACGCCGATGTTGTGATGGAAAATCTGATCGGGGATGACATGGACCGTGTGCCCGACCTGGCCGATACGGCCGATACGGCGCTGCATCTTTATGGCAAGGCGGAAACCAAGCCGGGTCGCAAGATGGGCCATGTGAACCGCGTAAAGCGGATATGATCGCCGTTCTCGACCTGTGCAGATTACCGAGGCATGCCGACGTTTCAGCCTGACAGGAACCGCTCGGCCACGGCACCGGACATGTAGGCAACCTGCCCCCCTGCTATGGTCAGCGCGATGCGCCGGGTTGCCGGATCGAGGACAATCAGATCGGCCCTCTGTCCCGGCTCCAGATCGCCCCGATCCGAAAGACCCAACAGGCGGGCCGGGCCCCGCGACACCATCCGCCAGGCCTCCTCGAACGCGCATATCTGCAGTTCGGCCAGCCGAAACGCCGCCCTCAACGGTGAGGGATAGTGATAGTCGGATGCCAAGGCATCGCACAGACCCGCACTGACCAGATCGACAGCAGCGATATTGCCTGCGTGGCTTGCGCCGCGCACGATGTTCGGTGCGCCCATAACGATATGCGCGCCGGCTTCCCGCGCGGCACTTGCAGCATCGACTGTTTCGGGAAATTCGCTGACGGTGGCACCGCGTTCCGACCAGAAGACACGATCCGAGGCGGACCTGTCGTCATGGCTGCCCAAAACGACGCCTTTCCGAACCAATCGTTCGGACAAGGCCGCCACAGCATCGGGCACCTCGGCAGTCCGGGCGTGCAAATCCATGAGAAACGCGAAATGCGCATCCGGATTTCGTCCGGCTTTGAGCGCCTGGCCCACCAAGCGCGGAGGTTTGCGCCCTTCGGCCAATCGGGCATGCGGCAGGTGATCGTTGAAAACGACATAGCCGATGCCAAAACGGTCTATCGCACGTTCCGCGCGGTCAAAATCGTCCAGAAGGTGCGTCTCGAGCCGGAGTTGAAACCGCAGATCAACCGGAACCGTCTTTCTGACATTGCTGACGCAGTCAAAGACGTGTTCGGCAAAGTCCGGGCTTCGGATACCGCCTTCCCAGCTGAAGAACTGCGCCAT
Organism: uncultured Rhodobacterales bacterium; assembly: GCA_964476315.1. Taxonomy (GTDB): domain Bacteria; phylum Pseudomonadota; class Alphaproteobacteria; order Rhodobacterales; family Rhodobacteraceae; genus Marivita. The sequence goes on along the minus strand of CAYZAD010000118.1, from coordinate 3,728 downwards.
CACGGCAGTGGTGATGCCGTGTGATGCCAGCTCTGCCGCGCAGGCCACCACCCCGTTTTCAGCTTCGCGCAGCGCCCCGCGACGCGGCGCCATATGACGTTCGAACCCGTCTCCATGGACATCCACAATGCCGGGAAGAATGTCATATCCGCTCAGGTCGATCGAACGTGTCCCTGTGCTGGCCTGCAAGGCACCGTCCGCCATTGACAGGGGGTCATCACTCCAACCCTGCGCTCTGAGCACACGAGCACCTACAAATGTGCATTCAATTGTCATCGATCGGCTCCGGGCATATGCCAATGAAACAGGCGACATCGATTGTATTGAACGTTTGGGTCCAATCGAGTTCCGGATCGAACCGCCCGGTGCGCAGGAACAGGTCAACCTGCGCGATCACCGAAGGCGCTTGCATGATGAAGGTGTGGGACACGGGCAGAACAAGGTGATCCGCCATCCCGGCGACCCGGGTCGAGGCGACCGAAACCTTCCCATCGTCATCGCCGGGGATCAGGCTTGAGAAGAACGGGTTGAGCGACCGCGAGCCCGCGATCACACCCAATTCGAAATCGACGGGGGGCAATGACTTGGGCAGGCTTTCCGGATCCGTGCCCAACTGCAAACCGGCCGGGCCATTCACCCATTCAAAAAATTCCAGCCCGCCAAGTTCATCCACCAGTTCACTGCCCTGGTTCGGGGGGGCAAGCATGACCACGCGGCCCAGATTGGGCGGACGGTTCTCCTGCAACCAGAGCCGCAACAGGATTCCGCCCATGGAATGGGTAACGAAATGCACCGGTTGGGCGTCACAGCGCGCCATTGCGTCTGGCAGGGTCTCCTCGACCAAAGACTGAATCCGGGCAGTCGTTGACGGATAGCCCGGCGCCTTCACCCGGTAGCCTTTCGCTTCAAGCACGGATTGCATGATCACGAAAGAGGTCTCTGTCCGCGCCAATCCGTGCAACAGCACCACGCAATCCGCCCGGGCCGGTGAAGCCGGGGTCAGCACAATCAGGGCCAGCAAAGAAAGAAGACACGCGCGAAACATGACAGGCAGATACGCTGCCTGACAGCGTCATGAAAGGGGCTAACGCCGCGACGTCACGGCCAAGAGCACACCACCCAAGACCAAACCGGCGGCAATGATCAGCCTTGGCCCAAGGGCCTCGGACAAAAGCAAAGCGCCCCCCAGCATTGCGATGACGGGGACCGTGAGCTGCGCGACAGCTGCGGTAGTGCTGCGCAGGTTCGGCAACACCGTGTACCAAAGCGCATAGCCGAGCCCCGAAGTGACCGCGCCGCACAGGATGGCGACCGACAGGCCGAACAGGGTTGCCTCGGGCAACCCGGTGGACGAGGGCAAGGCAAGCTGTGCCGCACCAAAAGCGGCGGCGATGGCGGCGGCAAACAGAAAGTTCGCCGCAGTGGCACCCAGAGGATCCCGGCCTCCGCGCCCGTTCAGGGAATACACACCCCACGCCACACCGGCGATGGCCATCGAAACCGCATGGCCAAGGCTTGGCGCGCCTGCCGTGCCCGGCCAAAGCAGCCAGACAAGCCCGCCAAAGGCCAGCGCGGCCCCGAACCAGCGCTGCATCCCGGGCCGCTCGCCCGCGATCAAAGCGCCTGCGAACATCGTGATCTGCACCATGCCGAACAGGATCAGCGCACCAAGACCAGCATCAAGGCTTTCATATGCCCAGGAAAAACTGAACGTGTATCCAAGAAGCGCGGCAACCCCGATCCAACGATTGTCGCCCCCCAGCGTGATCCGGCCGCTGCGCAGCAAGACCAGAACAGCCAGCATGACGGCACCGGCGATCAGGCGGACAATGCCAAAACTCATGGCATCCATATCGCCATTGGCGATGCCGACCCGATTGAGGATCGAGTTCGACGCAAAAGCGATCATGGTCAGAATGGAAAGGAGCAAGACGCGCATAAGGCCGGATACTGCTTTTGGCCGGACGATACGAGCCACCTTTTGGCAGGATCACCAAAAGATGTTCTGTTGCGTCAGTGCGTCATGGGCACAAAAGCTGCCTGCCGTCGACCCGGTAACTGCCCGTACACATCCAGCGATCCATCGTGCGCATCAACAGGGCGTCACCACTCAGATACGTGCGCTCTGCTTCGATCTCGCGCGCGATGGTCGACCGGGCGGTGATGATCGACGTCAGGGACATGATGGTCGTTTCAACGAATAAATCGACATCGAAGCCGGGGATGGCTGTGCATACCTCGACCGGGCATTGTGGAACGACGACAACCCAGTAGGTGTCGTAATCCAGCCCGGGATCGCCGAACCGGAATTGCATGACCACACGCCGTGATGGCAGTTGATCCGGATAGACATATTTGCGCATCTTCCACATCAGCGTGCTCAGATTGATGTCGCATAGCGCTGTTTCAGCTTCGATATGGCGCTGCGCCCATTCCGCCATCGCGTTGAGCGTCGGCTCCAGTTCGACCGCCTTGGTGGTGCGGATGTAGTCCACAGCCCCGGTGGCCGGGTCTTCTATCCGCTCAATCAAACCTTTGCTTTCCATTTCTCTCAGACGCTTTGACAAAAGCGCAGGCGAGATGCTTCCAACCCCGCGACGGATGTCGTTGAAGCGTGTCGAGCCGCCCCACATCTCTGACAGGATGGGGATGGTCCATCTTGGTTCCAGCAATTCGCAGGCTTTGGTGATCGGGCAGATCATTCCATAGGGCTTGTCCGGCATGGGTCACCTCCTCCGTCACCAACTATAGGTAAGCGCGGGAACGTGTGGCCAGTTCAGAATCTGTACCGAACGGACTTCAGATCGCGAAGCGTATGGCGGGGAAAAGGTGTGTTTGTGTGGTCCCGGATCACATCGACGGGAGACACCAATGACTGATGCAACCACAAACACCGCCGCAACCGCCCATAAGCCATCAACACCGCTGACCAGGTTTCTGCGCTGGATGATGACACGCCATACGGGCAGGCCCCATGCAACAGATGGACTGCATTCGGCACCGTCAGATCATCGCCCGCCTCATGTCAGAATGGAACATGCCCTCGACACGTTGGAACGCGCGCGCCTGTTGCAAGGCGGGCTGCGTTGAACGGAAAAGGGCCGCCCCGAAGGCGGCCCTCATGTGTTTCAAAAGCTGCGCAGCATGTTTGCAGCAAGACCCGAGCGGGTCTTACATCATGCCGCCCATGCCGCCCATGTCGGGCATGCCGCCACCGGCAGCTGCGCCTTCTTTCTGCGGCTTGTCGGCAACCATGGCTTCGGTTGTGATCAGCAGACCAGCAATCGAGGACGCATCCTGAAGGGCTGTGCGCACAACTTTCGCCGGGTCGATCACGCCGAACTTGAACATGTCGCCATATTCTTCGGTCTGCGCGTTGAAGCCGAATGTCGGATCTTCGCTTTCGCGGATCTTGCCCGCAACAACCGAACCGTCGACGCCAGAGTTCTCTGCGATCTGACGCAGCGGCGCTTCGAGTGCCTTGCGTACGATCGTGATGCCGACGTTCTGATCATTGTTCGCACCGGACAGACCGTCGAGGGTCTTGGCCGCCTGAACCAGAGCAACACCACCGCCCACAACGATACCTTCCTGAACGGCAGCGCGTGTGGCGTTCAGAGCGTCATCGACGCGGTCCTTGCGCTCTTTTACTTCGACTTCGGTCATGCCGCCGACGCGGATGACAGCAACACCGCCGGCCAGTTTCGCAACGCGTTCCTGGAGCTTCT
>CAYZAD010000117.1:0-8347 GCA_964476315.1 uncultured Rhodobacterales bacterium | reverse complement strand
GAGGGAGAATGTACGGGCAAAAAGCTTTTGCCCGTCGTCGCGCGCGTGCACGAGCGGATCAGCAGTATTCCCACGATCGAGATCGATTTCTTCTGTGAGAACGGCAAGTTGGCGCTTGAGGACCTGGTCGGCAAGACCATGCACCTTGTGGCAGACAGCGATGACAAGGGCACCAAGCGCTGGTTTCGCGGGACCTGTATCTCGGCCGAGTATATCGGCAAGCTGACCGTCGGCGGCCATTTCAAGGCCATCGTGCGCCCATGGCTCTGGTACCTCACGCGCCGCACCGATCTGCGCATCTTCCAGAACAAGAAGGTCATCGACATCATCAAGGAGGTGATGGGGGAATACGGGTTTTCCGGCGATCTTGATGACCAGTTGTCCGGTGCCTACGAAGAACGCGAATACTGCGTGCAGTACCGGGAAACGGATTTCGATTTCATCAGTCGGCTGATGGAAGAAGAGGGCATTTATTACTACTTCTCGCATGTTTCCGACACCGAGAAGATGGTGCTGGTGGACGGGTCGAAGGATCATCCGACCATTCCCGAGCCGTCCAACCTCGATTTCCTGCGCTACGCGATGCGGTCAACGATTGAGACGGTCGATCCGCTGGTGTTCGAATGGAACGGCATCGAAAGCGCCCGCAGTGGCAAGGTCACGCTGGAGGATTACAATTTCGATACCTCCAAGGCGAACATGTCGGCGACAAGCATTGTGCCCGCGGGAAGCTATTCGAAAGAAGCCGACAACCTTTACGACTATCCCGGCCATTACCGGGATGCCGGGCTGGGCGAAAAGCGCGCGAAGGTCAGGATGCAGGCAGAGGCGATCCAGCATCACATCGTGTCGGGCCTGTCTGACGGCATCAACCTGAGCGTTGGGCACACGATGAAAGTGTCCAAGCTGGAGCGGACGAAAGACCCGGCGGAAGTGCTGCTGATCGAGTGCAACCACGATATCGTCCAGTTGGACGGCATCGTTCAGGGGCTTTTCAAGGACGATGTCGATGCGCTTGCCACAGCCGGGGTCGACGAGAACATTTCGGAACCGCACATGGTGCGCTTTCGCGCGGTCGACAAGTCAAAGCAGTATCGCGCGCCGCTGGTGACGCCCTGGCCCAAAGTCGGCGGCATCCACACCGCCGTGGTGACGGGGCCAAGCGGAGAAGAGATCTTTACCGACCCCTATGGCCGGATCAAGGTACAGTTTCACTGGGATCTGGACGGCCAGAACGACGACAAGACCACCTGTTTCGTGCGCACGATGATGCCCTGGACCGGCAAGAACTGGGGGGCGATTGCCATTCCCCGGATCGGACAGGAGGTCGTCATCGATTTCGAGGAGGGAGACCCGGACCGTCCGCTTTGCGTTGGCATGCTCTATAACGACAAGACGATGCCGCCCTACAAGCTGCCGGACAACAAGACCCAGTCGGGGGTCAAGACCAACAGCACCCTTGGCGGCGGCGGTTTCAACGAACTGATGTTCGAAGACAAGAAGGGCGAAGAGCTTGTCCGGTTCCAGTCCGAAAAGGATTACAAGCAGATCGTCAAGAACAACGCGTCGATCGAGATCGGTCTCGAAAAGAAGGACAAGGGCGATCTGTCGCTGATCGTGCATAACGATGTCGATGAGGTCATCAAGGAGGGCCACTACAGCGAGATCGTTGAAAAAGGCGACCACAAGACCGTGATTTCCAAGGGCGATCACAAGACCGAAGTCAGCAAGGGCGACATGAATGTCGACGTCAAGGCGGGCAAGATCCTTGTCAAGGCGGCCAAGTCGATTGAATTGAAATGCGGTGGATCGTCGATCAAGCTGGACCCGAAATCCATCACGATCAAAAGCACGATGATCTCGGTCAACGGCAAGGCCAAGGTCGACGTGAGTGGCGGAATGACCACGGTAAAAGCGAAAACGTTCCTCATTCTTCAGGGCAAGCTAACCAAGATCAACTAGGGCGATGACGGTGACCGACAGATTCAGCAATTTGACCAAAGTGCCGGATGAGCCAGCAGCGAAACTGCTTGCGCAGCACAATCTGACGCTGGACACGGTGCTGACATCGCCTGCCAGTGCGTCGATCGAAACCGTGCTGAAAGAACTGGCCGCCGCAGAAGATGGCGGATTGGATATCCTGCAGCTTTTGGCGGCCGCCCTGCCGGTGCGGGAACGGGTGTGGTGGGCCTGCCTGGCGGCGCGCGACATTGTCGGGGAGGGGTCCGAAAACGAAACGCGCTGCCTGATGCACAGCGAGGCCTGGGTGTTTCGCCCCACCGAGGAAAACCGCGAACAGGCCATCATCAGCCTGGAACACGCGGACATGGACGACGTCACGGTGCATTGTGCCACCGGTGTCCAGTATTGCGACGACACGCTGGGCCCGGGCGACATGGCGCAATTGCCCGCGCCACCGGGCGGCGCCGCCATCGCGGCATTCGCAATGAACCTTGAGTCCCTTGCGTTCAACAAGGACAATTGGGACGACCATCTTGAAGTCCTGATCGACCGCGCGCTGGACATCGCGCGTGGCGGCAATGGCAAAAGCGGACAAAGCGCATGAGCATTCCATTTCCACAGGCCCGCGTGACGGATTTGCATCTTTGCTTTACGCCGGCACCGCCACCCGCGCCGCCAGTGCCTATTCCGGTTCCGTCACCGGTCATGCCAGTTTGCTGTGTCACGGTTCATGTCGGCGGCCTTCCGGCTGCGCGGATGCTGGACATGGTCAATCCCCCCTTTCCGCACCCGATTGTGAAGGGGTCGATGACCGTGCATATCGGTGGCCAGCCCGCGGCACGGGTGTTGGATAATTGTGCCTGTGGTGGTGTGATCGTCAAAGGCCAACTCAATGTCTTGGTGGGAGGATAATCTGCGCAAATGGCTGTGACGCTGAAATTCCAGTCTTCCGGAATGGTTCCGGGTAGCGGCGCGCCAGTGAAGATGCAGGGTGGCAGTCTGACCGTAGGACGCGGCCCGGCCAATGACCTTACGCTGCCTGATCCGGACCGGTTGCTGTCGAAGAACCACTTTGTGATCGAGGATCACAACGGCAAGGTCGTGATCGTGGATTTTTCGACGAACGGCACGTTTCTGAACTATTCCAAGGTACCTCTTGGGCGGACGCCGACAACGCTGAACAACGGCGATGTGCTGTCAGCCGGGGCCTACGAACTGGTGGTCGAAATCGGGCAGGAGGTGCCTGACCTTGACGACATCTTCGGGCCGTCAGGCGCAGGCGACGACATGTCCTTTGCAAGCGCCGACCGGGCGCCCGATCCGTTGTCCATGATGGATCAGCCGGATCCTGATGGGGATTTCCTGGATGATCTGCTGGGGGCAGAGAGTGGCCCGACGGGGCCAAAGCAACTGGATACGTCTGACCCGATAGACGAGCTTTTGCCACCGCTTGGAGAGGAGGAAGATCCGTTCTTCCAAAAGCCCGACGATGGCCGGGAGGGAACGGGGGCGTCGTTCCCGATGCACAACCCGTCCGTGACGGACAATTTTTCCCCGGTCGGCAAAAGCGGGCCAAGCCTGATCCCCGACGATTGGGACGATCTTCTGGCGCCGGACGACCCCGAGCCGGTGTCCCCCCCGCCCGCTGCGGAACGCGCACCCGATCCGGCCCCGGTTCAGCCGGCCAATCCGACGCCGGCAGCGCGTGTGCCCGAGGATGAGACCCTTGTGCCCGAACAGCCGCGCGCGGCACCCTCCGAACCCCCGGTGGCAGCGGGCGGCGACCAGTCCGCCGCGCGGGCGTTTCTTGCGGCGCTCGACACCGAAGACCTTGAGATTGCGGATGCCGATCTTGAGCGGACGATGGCGCGCATGGGACGCGTCATGCGGACGATGATCATCGGCTTGCGGGCCATTCTGATGACGCGCACCTCGATCAAGTCCGAGTTCCGGATCGATCAGACGATGATCAGTGCGGGCGGCAACAACCCGTTGAAGTTTTCGCTGAGCGAAGACCACGCCATCGAAGCCCTGGTCAAGCCCAAGGCCAAGGGATACCTGAGCCCCGAAACCGCGACCGAAGAGGCGCTGGACGATATCAAGGCGCATGAAATCGCGATGGTCACGGGGATGGAAGCCGCGATCAAGGGTGTCCTTGCCAAGCTCGACCCCGAAGAACTTGCCGGGCAGATCGAAACCTCCAGCGCCATTGGCAGCATGTTCAAGGGCAAGAAAGCGCGGTACTGGGAAGTGTATGAAAAGATGTATGCCCAGATCTCGGACCAGGCCGAAAACGATTTCCACGAACTGTTCAGTCGCGAGTTTGCGCGCGCGTATAAAGATCAGCTCGATAAACTAAAATAACGCCGCAGGGCGAGACCAAACGGGAGACCCGCGATTGTCTTGGGACAACAAAGTGCTTTGGACCGAGGGGCTGTTCTTGCAGCCCCATCATTTTCAGCAGGCAGACAGATATAACGAAGCCCTGGTCGCCGGTGTCACGCGCCGCGTGGCCCCGTATGTGTGGGGTCTGAGCGAACTCGAGATTGACGACGAGGCGCTGAAGATCGGCAAATTCGCGTTGAAAAGCTGTGCGGGTCTGACACAGGACGGCGCGACGTTTCGCGTGCCCCAGACCGAAGACCATCCGCCATCGCTCGAAGTGCCCGAGAACATCAAGGATTGCGTTGTCGTTCTGACCATTCCGCAGCGGCGGCAGGGCGCGACCGAGGTGGACCTGACCGAAACAAGCCATTCAGCCAGCCGTCTGCGCCCGGCGGAAGTGGAAATCACAAACACCATGGGCAGCGACAAGAAGCCGGTCACGATCGGTGTCGGCAAGCTGCGGCTGCAATTTGCGCTGGCGGTCGATGACCTGGCCGACATGCTGGTTATCCCGATTGCGCGGATCATCGAAGTGCGCCCCGACAAGGAGATCGTGCTGGACCGTGCGTTTATTCCAAGCTGTCTGGACGTGCGTGCGGCCCCGGCGCTGGGTGGCTTCGTGAGCGAGCTTGAGGGCCTTCTGGCGCATCGCATGAAGGCCCTGGCCGGTCGCCTGTCGGAAAGCGGACCGGCGCGCGGGACTGCGGATATTTCGGATTTCCTGTTGCTGATGACGGTGAACCGCGCGCTGCCGCTGTTCCGGCACTTCACCAATATCGAAAACCTGCACCCCGAAACCGTTTACCGGGCCTGTGTCACGCTGGCGGGGGAACTGGCCGCGTTCATGAACGACACCAAGGAAGCGCCGACATTCCCGCCCTACAAACACGACGATCTGCCCGCGACCTTTACGCCCGTGATCCGCATCCTGCGCCAGTACCTGAGCGCGGTTCTGGAGCAGACAGCGGTGCTGATCGCGCTGGAAGAGCGGAAATACGGCATCAGCGTGGGTGTGATCGCGGATCGCAAGCTTCTGACAACCGCCGGTTTCGTGCTGGCGGTCAAGGCCGAAGTCCCTGCCGAGGATATCCGCCGCCACTTTGCAGGCCAGTCCAAGATCGGCCCGGTCGAAGAAATCCGACAATTGGTCAACTCGGCCTTGCCGGGCATTGCGCTGCGCCCGTTGCCGGTGGCGCCAAGGCAAGTCCCGTATCAGGCGGGAACCGTTTATTTTGAATTGGATGCAGACAGCTCATCCTGGGGCAAGATGACGACATCGGGCGGCATCGCCGTGCACGTGTCGGGTCAGTACCCAGGGCTTGACATGGAACTGTGGGCGATCCGGAACAGCTAGGGCCAAGAAAGCCAGGGAAGGGGTATTGCGATGTCTGATGACGATCCGTTTGCAGAACCCGACGACACAGACAGAACGGTCATAAAGCCCAATCCGGGTGGCCGTCGCCCTGCGACACCGCCTGTGCAGCCGGTCCAGCCGCAACCCACGTCGGCCCAGCCCGAGCCAGCGGCCCCGGCGGAACCCGCACTGGACGCCTTTGGAATTCCGGGGCCGGCGGCGGACCCGGCCGCCGACGCACGGCGCAATGCGCCGCCACAGCCCGAGGTCGAACTGGTGCTGACCGGCATGAACCGGCTGAACGCCTGCGCCGCCCCGCTGTTTTCACTGATCAGCCGCATCCGGAACCGGGCGCAGCACATGGATGCCGACAAGCTGCGCAGCTCTGTCGTGTCCGAAGTGCGCGCGTTTGAAAACCGTGCCTTGCAGGCGGGTATCCCCGCGCAAACGGTCAAGGCGGCCCGCTATGCGCTCTGCGCCACCCTGGATGACGTGGTGCTGAACACGCCGTGGGGCGGTCAGTCAAGCTGGGGTCTGCAATCCATGGTCGGGACGTTCCACCGCGAAACCGTGGGCGGCGACCGGTTCTATGACCTGTTGGCACGGCTTCAGAAAGAGCCCGGCAACAATATCGACATGCTGGAATTCCTTTACATGTGCCTGTCGCTTGGGTTTGAGGGGCGGTTGCGTGTCGAACAGGGGGGCACCGACAAACATCTGCGCATTCGCTCTGGCCTGGCCACGGTGATCCGCAACCAGCGCGGCCCCGTCGAACGGGATCTGTCGCCACACTGGAAAGGCGTTGAAAAGCCGTATCGCGCCTTGTCGGCGTGGAAACCCGTCTGGATCGCGCTGGCGGTCACCGGGATCCTGCTGATCACCGAATTCGCGAGCCTGAGCTATCTTCTGTCCAACAGGACCGAAAACCTGGTCGGGCAGTTGTCCGTCATCGAAGCTGGACCCGTCGCCGAACTGGAACGTCGCGCGCCGCCTCCGCCGCCGCCACCTCCGGCACCCGCCAAGGAAGTGCAGATCGAAAAGGTTGTGGCCTTCCTCGAGCCCGAGATCACCGAAGGGCTGGTCAATGTCTTCAGCAAGGGGAACACGCTGGTCATCCGCATCGCGGGGTCGGGGATGTTCGGGTCGGGCTCTGACGTGCTGGTGGACCGGTTCCAGGAACCGATTGCACGGGTCGCGCAGGCGCTGAATGACGAGCCGGGCAAGATCATCATCGTGGGGCATTCCGACAACGTGCCGATCCGGTCCTCGCGCTTTCCGTCGAACATGTTCCTGTCGCTGGCGCGGGCCAAGGCCGTCATGGACAAGATGGCGACGTCCATCGACGATGACAGCCGTCTGAGCGCCGAAGGACGGGCGGATGCGGAACCGATTGCCGATAACGGAACGCGCGAAGGCCGCGCCAAGAACCGCCGGATCGAAGTGGTCTTGATTCAGGAGCAGGACGCATGAAGGTGTTGCGCTTTTTCACCACCATCTATTTTGTGCTTTTCTTTACCGCCGTCGTCCTGTCGCTGGTGGCGTGGTATTTCGGCCCGCTTGTCGGTCTGACCACGGTCCTTCTGAGGTTGTTTGTCATTGGCATCACCGCAATGGTGTTTGCCCTGATCGCTCTGACCATTCTTCTGATCCGCGGACGCCGCGAAAAGGAAATGACCGAAGAGATCGCCGAAAGCGTCGATCCTGGCGAAGAGATGGTCAGTGGCGAGATCTCGGAACTGCGCGACAAGCTCAAGACCGCGATGACCGAACTGCGCAAGTCCAAGAACGGGCGCAGGCACCTGAATGAACTGCCGTGGTACATCATGATCGGCCCACCGGGCGCGGGCAAGACGACGGCCATCGTCAATTCCGGCCTGCAATTCCCGCTGGCGGACGAGATGGGCAAAAAGGCCATCGGAGGGGTCGGAGGCACCCGCAACTGCGACTGGTGGTTCACCAACAACGCCGTTCTCATCGACACGGCCGGGCGCTATACCACCCAGGAAAGCGACGCGCAGATCGACAATGCGGGTTGGCTTGGCTTTCTCGGCCTGCTCAAGAAATTCCGCAAGCGCCAGCCGATCAACGGGGCCATCATCGCCATCAGCCTCAGCGATCTGGCCCTTCAGGACGAGATCACCCAAAAGGGACATGCCGCCGCTGTGCGCGCGCGTCTGACCGAACTTCGCGACAAGCTGGGTGTGCGGTTTCCGGTATACGTGCTGTTCACCAAGGCTGACCTGATCGCCGGCTTTACGGAATTCCATGACAACCTTGGCAAGGAAGACCGCGAACAGGTCTGGGGGTTCACCCTGCCGCTGGAACAGGGCAAGGCCGAAGCCTCGCCCGTGGCGGCCTTTGACACCGAATTCGCCGCGCTGCTGGAGCGGCTCAACATGCAATCGCTGGAACGGATGCAGGCGGAAACCGATCCGCAGCGGCGGACCCTGGTTGCCGGATTCCCGTCGCAGGTGGCATCCATGCGCAGCGTGGCCAAGGCGTTCCTGACCGAGGTGTTCCAGGAAAATCGCTACCAGCATCGCCAGATGCTGCGCGGCGTCTATTTCACCTCGGGCACGCAGGAAGGCACGCCCATCGACCGGCTCATGCTGAGCATGGCGCGCACGTTCGGCATTGGCCGTCAGG
>CAYZAD010000116.1:0-8394 GCA_964476315.1 uncultured Rhodobacterales bacterium | reverse complement strand
TATCCTCGGCGCAGCCGACCTTGGGGATCATGATCTGGTCAAGGCGCGGCCCGGCCTGTTCGAGCAGGTCGACAACGTCGCGATACCAGTACGGGGTGTCGAGACCGTTGATCCGCACCGACAGGGTCTTGTTGCCCCAATCGACCGTGTTGATCGCTTCGATCACGTTGGCGCGGGCGACGTCCTTGTCCGTGGGCGCGACGCTGTCTTCTAGATCGAGATTGATCACGTCCGCCGCAGAGGCCGCCATCTTGGCAAACAGCTTGGTGTTCGAGCCGGGGCCGAACAGTTGGCAACGGTTCGGGCGGGCCGGGGCGGTGGGTTGGATGCGGAAGGACATGACGGGCCTCTGATGGAAAGGATATTTCGTTTCAAGCTGCGCTTGGGTTATGAAATTGCGCGCGCTTGCGCAAGCGTCTTTTGCAGATGCAGCATCGCAAGTGCAGAAACGGTGTTCATAAAGTGATGAAACGTTGTGCATGGTGCCAATTGCCGAAGAATCTTCGAGATATGAGAGAAATGCGCTTCAGACCTTCGAAAATGGCGCGGAATTCGATGCAATTCGGGACGCGATGCGAAAACCGGGCTGCTAGGGTCCGCCAAACCCTTATTTCGGAGCCGCTGCCATGATTCAAACACCCTACCTGCTGTTCCTGGGCGATGCGCCCGATCAACTTGCCGCCAAGGTCGCGCAGGGCATCACCGACTGGCGTCCTGAAAATGCCGTTGGTCAATACCGGATGCCGGGATGCGGCGCGGATATGGGGCTGACCGACATGTCGCTTGAAGAGGGGTTGAAAGCCGGGGCGAAAACGCTGGTGATCGGCGTGGCCAATCGGGGTGGCGTGATTTCTGCGGAATGGAAAGTCGTGCTCGTGAAGGCCTTGCAGATGGGGTACGACATTGCCGCCGGGTTGCATAACCTGCTGCGCAACGAGGACGATCTGCAGGCTGCCGCGCGGGTCAATGGGGGCACGCTGTTCGATGTGCGTATCCCGTCTGTGGCCTATCCCATCGCCAACGGGCGCAGGCGCAGCGGCAAGCGGGTGCTGGCGATTGGCACCGACTGTTCCTGTGGCAAGATGTACACGGCCATGTCCATGGATGCGGAAATGGTGAAACGGGGTCTGAAATCGGATTTCCGCGCAACCGGGCAAACCGGCATTCTGGTCACCGGCAAGGGTGTGCCGCTGGATGCGGTGATCGCCGATTTCATGGCCGGAGCGGTGGAGTACCTGACACCGGACAATGACGACGATCACTGGGACCATATCGAGGGGCAGGGCAGCCTGTTTCACGTGTCCTATTCCGGCGTGACCATGGCACTGATCCATGGCGGGCAGCCGGATGCGCTGATCCTGTGTCACGAGCCGACCCGGACCCATATGCGCGGTCTGACGGATTATGCGCTGCCCAGCCTTGAGACATTGCGCGACACGGCGTTGCCGCTGGCGCGGGTGGCCAATCCGAACTGTCAGGTTGCGGGTGTGTCGATCAACACCAAGGCGCTGGCCGAGGACGAAGCACAGGCATACCTGGCTGAAACCGAAGCGCGTCTGGGCCTGCCAGCAACCGATCCGTACCGCTTTGGCGCGGGTAAGCTGGTGGATGCGCTGCTGGCTTTGGACTAAGACGCGCGTGGCCGGTCGGGCCTTTGCATGTTCGGAACAGACAGAGCCTGAGGGGGCGACATGATTGAAGTCACGCGCGATGTGTTCAGGCTGGCGCAGGTGTTCACGATTTCACGCGGGTCGCGGACTGAAGCCAAGGTTCTGACGGTGCGTGTCACGCGCGACGGGGTGACGGGTTGGGGCGAGTGTGTGCCCTATGCCCGGTATGATGAAACGCTCGACAGTGTCGAGGCGGAAATCCGCGCCTTGCCGTCGGATATCGACCGCGACGGGCTGCAAGAGGCGCTTCGCCCCGGGGCGGCGCGCAATGCGGTGGATTGCGCGTTGTGGGATCTTGAGGCCAAGCGTGCGGGGCGTCGCGTGTGGGACTTGGCCGGGTTGCCAGCGCCGGGGCCGGAGGTGACGGCCTACACTCTTTCGCTGGATACACCGGAGGCGATGCAGGCGCAGGCGGCGAAGAATGCGCATCGGCCCCTTCTGAAGATCAAGCTGGGCACGCCCGATGACATGCCCCGCCTTGAAGCGGTGCGGGCGGGCGCGCCCGAGGCGCGGATCATCGTGGATGCCAACGAAGGCTGGTCAGCCGAGGTGTATGCCGACCTGGCACCACATCTGCTGCGGCTGGGGGTGGCGCTGGTGGAGCAGCCGCTGCCTGCCGGTGAGGATGAGGCGCTTTTGGGGATCGACCGCCCGGTGCCGCTTTGTGCCGACGAAAGCTGTCATGACCGCGCGTCCTTGCCGAAGCTCAGGGGCAAGTACGACATGGTGAACATCAAGCTCGATAAAACCGGCGGGCTGACGGAGGCTTTGGCGCTGCGCGATGCGGCGCGGGCCGAAGGGTACGATGTCATGGTGGGCTGCATGGTGGGATCGTCGCTGGCGATGGCCCCGGCGGTGCTGGTGGCGCAGGGCGCGGCGGTGACCGATCTGGACGGGCCTTTGTTGCTGGCCGAGGATCGGGATGTGCCGCTGACGTTTGATGCGGCCGGGGTGCATCCGCCTGCGGCTGCCCTCTGGGGATAACGCCCGTCAATTGGTGCGGTGTTGGACGCAGACGGTGTTGCCGTCGATGCGCAGGTCATAGCCTTCGATGGCGGGGGCGAATTCCATCTCGGTGCAGAGCATGTATTCGGTTGGCCCGATGCGGGTGTAGGTGACGCTGCTTGCAAAGCCCGTAAGACGCGCCGGATTGCTGGCGCAGGTCATCGGATCTAGGGTTTCCGGCAGGTTGTTCTGGTCGATGACGGGGCACAGGTGGATGTCTTCGGACAGGTGGCGCAGGTCGGAAAGCCGCCATTGGTCGCGCTGTTCCATCTGGCCCTGTGCCGGGCCGCCGACGGCGCGGAAGGACAGGACCAGCGCGAGCACGGCAAATGCGATGAGCACCCACGCCGTGGGAAGGGGCATGCGGGGCAGGGGCAGGTCGCGGCCCTCTCGGAAATAGGCCAGCACGACCAGCGCCATCAGGGCGACCGTCAGGGATTTCACCAGAAAGCGCGGGGTGATCTGGCCATCGAGCCAGCTGTAGATCAGGTAGAGCGCGTCGCCGAGCAGGGTGATGACCGCAACCAGCATGGCGATGGCCGAAAGCCATCGGCGCATGGTGCCGTGTTGCCGTGCCGGGTCGGACGCGGTGGCGCGGCGATCGGTGCGATCGAGGATCCAGAAGACCGGCACAAAGACGATCAGCGCCGCCATCGACCAGCGCAGACCCGCGACCCGGGAATAGCGCGCGACCTCGTCCGGGTTGGGCAGCCACAGGTTGATCTGGGCAAAGTAAAGCGCCAGCGTGTTGCCCGCGACCATCCCGAAGACGACGAACAGAAGCGCGTAGAAGAGCGCATCGCGCGCCGCGGTGGAGCGCATGGGGCGCGGCACCGGCCCGGTCTCGGGGTCGGCGAGCCAGCCTTTCAGGGCGGTGTTGATCTCGGTCTCGGTCCAGCCTGCCTTGGACAGCGCGGTGTGGATTTCGTGCCGCGACTGGCCGCGTTGCAGGGCCTGCCGGACAAATCGGGACAGTTCGGGATCGATGGTCATGGGGGTATTGTGACGCGGTGACCGCGTGTTGTCCAAATCAAAGCAGGCGCGGTCGCGCTCTGCGCCGTTTTGGCCGGATTTCATGGCGACATTTGCTTGATCCGCCCGGTGCACTGCCATTAGAACGGCCAAGACGCGACACCCGTTTTTTCCTTATTCCGAAAGGCCCGCCCATGACCCGCACCGTATACGTGAACGGCGAATATGTTCCCGAACACGAGGCCAGGATTTCCATCTTTGACCGGGCCTTCCTGATGGCGGATGGGGTCTATGAGGTGACGTCGGTTCTGGGGGGCAAGCTGATCGACTTTGATGGACATGCCAAGCGGCTTGAGCGGTCGTTGAACGAGTTGGAAATCCGCAAGCCTGCGGTCTATGACGACCTTCTGGAGATCCATCGCGAGCTGGTGAAGATCAACGAGATCGAGGACGGGCTTGTTTATCTGCAGATCACGCGCGGATCGGATGGCGACCGCGATTTCATGTTTCCCGATCCTGAAACGACAGAACCGGGGGTGGTGCTGTTCACGCAGGCGAAGCCGGGATTGGCCAACAGCCCTGCTGCGAAGAAAGGCATCAAGGTGGTGTCGATCGAAGACCAGCGCTGGGGGCGCCGCGACATCAAGACGGTGCAGCTTCTTTACCCGTCGATGGGCAAGATGATGGCCAAGAAAGCGGGCGCGGACGATGCCTGGATGGTGCAGGACGGGGCGGTGACCGAGGGCACCAGCAACAACGCCTATATCATCAAGGGCAACACGATCATCACGCGGGCGCTGTCGAATGACATTCTGCACGGGATCACCCGCGCCGCCGTGCTGCGCTTTGCCAAGGAAGCACAGATGCAGGTGGAAGAGCGCAACTTTACCATCGACGAGGCGAAAGAGGCGGACGAGGCTTTTGTGACATCGGCATCGACCTTTGTCATGCCGGTGGTGGAGATCGACGGCGTCACATTGGGGGATGGCACTCCGGGTGCACGGGCCACGCGCCTGCGCGAGATTTACCTTGATGAAAGCCTGAAGACCGCGATCTAGGCGATGGCGTTCCAGTCGCCCGCGCAGGACGCTTACGATGTGGTGATCGTCGGGGGGGCGATCATGGGGTCGGCTGCGGCGTGGTTCCTGACGGATCTGGGATTTGACGGGTCTGTTCTTGTCGTGGACCGCGACATGAGCTTTGAGCACAGTGCGACGGCGACCTCGACCAGTTGCATCCGGCAACAGTTCTCGACCGAGCTGAACGTGCGGATCAGCCAGTTCGGGGCGGATTTCATCAGGAATTTGCGCGGGTTCATGGGGGATGATCCGCGTGTGCCCGAGATCGGGATCCGCAGTTTCGGCTACATGTACCTGGCCGACACGGAGGCGTTCGCAGACGATCTGCGCGACCGGCATGCGGTGCAGGTTGCCGCCGGTGCGGCGACACGGCTGATGACCCCGGACGAGATCGCGGCGGCGTACCCGTTCTATGCGCTGGACGACATTGTGCTGGGGTCGATCAATACCGTTGACGAGGGCTATTTCGACAGCATGGCCGTGTTCGAATGGTTGCGGCGGCAGGCGCGGGAGCGGGGCGTTGACTATCTCGAGAACGAGGTCGTGGACATGGTGGTGGAGGCCGGGCGTGTGCGGTCGGTCCGCCTTGCCACGGGCGAGACGGTTGCCTGCGGTCAGGTGATCAACGCGGCGGGTCCGCGCGCGGGGCATGTGGCGGCGCTGGCAGGGATCGCCCTGCCGGTGGAGCCGCGCAAGCGGTATTCCTGGGTGTTCAGGGCGGAGCAGCCGCTGGACCGCGACCTGCCGCTGACGATTGATCCGTCCGGTCTGCACGTGCGCGAGAACGGCGGCGGCACCTACCAGGCGGGCGGGCATTTCGGCGACGATCCGGCGGTGGATTTCGACGATTTCGCCATGGATCACGGGCTGTGGGAGGCCGAGGTCTGGCCGCTTCTGGCGGCACGGATTCCACAGTTCGAGGCGATCCGCCTGACCCATTCCTGGGCCGGGCATTACGAGATGAACGTGGTGGATCACAATGCCATTCTGGGCCCACATCCCGATGTGAGTAACCTTTTGTTCATGAACGGATTTTCAGGGCATGGGCTGCAACAGGCCCCGGCGATGGGGCGCGGGATCGCCGAATGGCTGTGCTACGGCAAATACCGTGCTCTGGACCTGTCGGGGTTCCGGTTCGAACGGTTGATCGACGCGGTTCCGCAGGTCGAGCGCGCGGTGATCTAGAGCGGTTCCGCCTCGAGCCAGACACCGCCTTCGGGGCGCAGGGTGATAATCATCACCGGTTTTGGATTGACCCCTTTAACGGATGTGAAACGGAATCGGCTTAGCAATGTCGCCAGGATGATCACCGCTTCCTGCAACGCGAAACTCGCGCCGATGCAGATGCGGGGGCCATCGCCAAAGGGCAGGTAGGCGTATCGGTCGGGCTTTGCGCCGCCTGCCCAACGGTCGGGATCAAACGCATCGGGTTCATCCCACAACAGGTGGGACCGATGCAGGGCATAGATCGGCAGGGTCACGGTATCGCCGGGATTGATCCGGGTGCCGCACAGCGTGTCGGGCGCTACCGCCGTGCGGGAGACAATGGCCGCCGGCGGATAGAGGCGCAGCGCCTCGTCGATGATCTGGCGGATGAAGGGCAGGTGCGCCACGTCCGCCCCGGTTGCGGCGCGCCCGGCCAGAACGCCCTGCGCCTCGGCCCGGGCGCGATCCTGTACGGTTTCGTCGAAGGCGCAGAGATAGAGCGACCAGGCCAGTGTCAGGGCCGTTGTCTCGTGACCGGCGACGATGAAGGTCAGCAGGTTGTCGCGCAGTTCTTCGGTGGTCATGCGCCGCTTGGTCTTGGGGTCTTCTCCGGCCAGCAGCAGGTCGAGCAGGTCGGGAATGCCCTCGGGGCCGTTGGCGGTGCGCGCGTCGATCACCCGGTCGGCGGCGGCTTTCATATCGGTCATGCCGTTGGCGGAAACCGTGCGTCCGGGGCGCGGAATCCAGTCCGGAAACCCCAGGATGTCGAACAGTGAGATTTTCCCCGCATCCGAGATGAACACGTCAATCGCCTTGTGCACACCATCGCGATCAAAGCCGCCGTCGCCCGAGAACGTCACGTCAGCGATCACGTCAAACGTTGTCGTGATCATCTCGTCCAGCAGGTTGACGGCCCGGTTGCCCGCGCTGGCGATCCGCTCTGCGCAGCGCTCTGCCGCGCCGGTCATGATCGGGGCGAGGTTCATCACGTTGCGATGCGAAAAGGCGGGCGCTGCGGTGCGCCTTTGCCACCGCCAATGAGAGCCTTCGGCGATGAACAGCGACTCTCCTATGGCGGGGCGCAGCAGGTTCTTCGTGACCTTGGATTTCGGGTAATTGTCGATGTTTTCCAGTAGGATGCGCCGGATGGCATCGGGATCGGTCACCATGTGCCACGGTGTGCCGGTGCGCCCCGAGATGATGGGCTGCCGGGTTGAGGCTTCGGGAATGATGGACAGCACGTTGTCGCGGGCGGCCTGCCAGCTTTGCAAGGCGTTGAGCGGCCTGCGCACGAGGTTTGCACGCACCGGAAGCGGGCGGTCCTGTGCGGCGGGATCGAGGCCTGAAACGGGGTGCAGCGTCATTGAAGGCCAGATAGGCCGCGCGCCGGGTGTTGCCACCGGGGTGGCGTTGCGTGGCCCGCATGGCTGGGTTAGGTGTGAGGCGATCTGAACAGGGGGGCGCGATGCGTCGGTATCTTCTTGCTGTGCCATTGATGCTTGGTCTGGCCGCGTGTGGCGACGCGACGCGCGATCTGGCCGATCCGGTTGAGCCGATCGGGGATTTCCAGGTGGGGCATATCGGTGTTGTCGCGCCGAATCTGCAAAAGCTGCTGGTGTCGCGAGAGGCGACGGAACAGGAGTGGATCGACGCGATGACGCAGGCGCTCCGCCAGCGGTTCGACCGGTTCGAGGGCGGGAAGTTCTACCATTTCGGGATCAGCGTCGAGGCCTATTCCCTGCCACCGCCCATCATCCCGGGCAAGTCCGCGCTGGCGCTGAACGTGACCGTCTGGGACGACGCCGCACAGGCCAAGATGAACGAAGAGCCCAAGCAGGTGCAGATCATCCGGGTGATCGAGTCGCGGCTTGCCTCCACCAAGGAGACGCAGATGCAATGGCTGGTGGCCGAAGCCGCCAAGGAGATCGAGGTCTGGATGCGCGAGATGCAGGCCAGTGACGGATGGTTCGCGGGCGCAGCCGATGCCGAGGACGAGGACGGGGCCGACACTGCCGCGCGCACCGAACCGGCCCGTGACAGGGCGCAGGCGACGGTGGCGGACCGGGCGGTCGCGGCTGCAGAGCCCTCCGCTTCGGCAGGGGCCACCCCCCAGCCCTGAGCGCCCCGACACGGCGCGCAGGGCAACAAGAGCGGCCCGCGCGCGTTTGGGCTTGATTTTCCATGACGCTCCGCATAGATGGCCCGCGATGAAAACCGGGTCGGGTGGACCCCCCTATGCACGAGGCGTCTGACGAAGATGGGCAAGGAAAAGTTTGAGCGCGGCAAGCCGCACTGCAACATTGGCACGATTGGTCACGTTGACCACGGCAAGACGACGCTGACGGCGGCGATCACGAAGTATTTCGGCGACTTCAAGGCGTATGACCAGATTGACGGTGCGCCGGAGGAGAAGGCCCGCGGCATCACGATTTCGACCGCGCACGTGGAATACGAAACCGACG
>CAYZAD010000115.1:0-8418 GCA_964476315.1 uncultured Rhodobacterales bacterium | reverse complement strand
TCGGCGTTTTCAGACGGATCACGAAGGGCGCGTCCGGGTGCGTGCTCGGGTCCGCGTCGCGCCAAGGGCTTTGGAACAGGGTCGACTTGCCCTCGGCCCGTGCCGCCTCGCGGAACGCCTCGATCTCTTCCTGGGTCGAGAAACACTTGTAGGCCGCCCCCTTGGCCAGAAGCTCATGCGCCACCTCGGCATGACGGTCCGCACCCGCGGCCTGGCTCACCACGTCGCCGTCATGGTCGAGGCCAAGCCACTCCAGCCCCTTCAGGATGGCAGCCGTTGCTTCCGGTGTAGACCGCGCGCGGTCCGTGTCTTCGATGCGCAAAAGAAACTTGCCACCGCGCCCACGCGCATAAAGCCAGTTGAAGAGCGCCGTGCGGGCGCCACCGATATGCAGGTAACCGGTGGGAGACGGGGCGAAACGGGTGACGATCTGGCCAGACATGGGGCGCATTTACCTTTCATTCACCATAGGGGAGATATCTTTCCGGTCTCTTAACCAGCACCTTGGATGGGGGCAAGCATGGCGCGGGGTTGGTCGATCATACCGGAAGCCTTGCTCGCACAAAGAGGAGGGCTGTTCCCCTGGGTCCCCGTGTTTCTTGCCATCGGGATCTGCATTTATTTTGAATTGCTGTTCGAACCCTCGACTTGGGCCTTGATAACAGTGTTCGGTGCAGGGGCGCTTGGTCTTTTCGCCTATTGGCGCAGTTGGTCGGCCTGGGCGCCGCTGCTATGTGCGCTGTCGCTGATCGCGCTTGGCTTTGCCCTTGCCGGTCTGCGTGCGCATCTGGTGGCGGGACCGGTGCTTGACTGGCGCTATTACGGACCCATCACCGGACGGGTTGTGGCGATCGACCGCTCTGCGTCAGATGCGTTGCGCATTACGCTGGATCGGGTCTGGCTCAACCGTGTTGGTCCGGAAGAAACCCCGACGCGGGTGCGGCTGTCTCTTCATGCCAAGACGGTCGGCGTCACGCCCCGACCCGGTATGGTCGTGATGACAACCGGGCATCTTGGCCCACCCGGAGGTGCGGTTGAACCCGGCGGTTTCGACTTTCGCCGCCATGCGTGGTTCTTGCGGCTTGGCGCGGTGGGCTATACGCGCGTGCCTGTCGTCCTGTGGGAGGAGGCAGGCCCCGGGCAACGTGTGTTCCGCGCCCGAATGGCGGTGTCAGAGCGTATTCAAGCTGCTTTGCCCGGTGCAACCGGTGCCTTTGCGACGGCGATCATCACCGGGGATCGCAGCGCCATCCCACAGGATGTTCTGCAAGCCCTGCGGGATACGAACCTGGCCCATCTGCTGGCCATATCCGGCCTTCACATGGGCCTTGTCAGCGCGTTTGTGTTCGGGGCCTTGCGCCTTGGGCTGCTGCTGACGCCAATGGGTCTGCGCTGGCCGATCAAGAAGATCGCAGCCGGTTGTGCCTTGGGCGTGGCCGCCATCTATCTTGCATTGTCGGGCGGCAATGTCGCGACAGAGCGCGCGTTTGTCATGGTGGCGGTCATGCTGATCGCCGTGATGTGCAATCGCCGGGCGATTTCCCTGCGCGCCGTGGCGCTTGCGGCACTGATCGTCCTGACGCTGCGGCCCGAAGCGGTGCTGGGACCGGGGTTTCAGATGTCCTTTGCCGCCACCACTGCGCTGGTCGCCGTATTCGGGGCCATCCGGGACAGCCGTCAGGATCTGCCGAAACATCG
Organism: uncultured Rhodobacterales bacterium; assembly: GCA_964476315.1. Taxonomy (GTDB): domain Bacteria; phylum Pseudomonadota; class Alphaproteobacteria; order Rhodobacterales; family Rhodobacteraceae; genus Marivita. Next base: position 6,720 of record CAYZAD010000115.1, on the reverse strand, counting down.
TGTGCTGCGCGGGATCGCCTCTGTCGCGTTGTCATCGGCGGTTGCCGGCGCGGCGACGGCCCCGTATGCGATGACCCATTTCAACCAGATCGCGCAGTATGGTCTGCTGGCCAACCTGGCCACCGTGCCCCTGATGGGCATTCTTGTCATTCCCGTTGCCGTGCTGGCGGTGCTGTTGATGCCGCTGGGCCTCGAGAGCCTTGGTCTCACGCTTATGGGGGCAGGGTTGAACTGGATCCTCGTCGTGGCGCAGACCATCGAAGGCTGGGACGGCGCGGTGCGCCCGATCATGACGCCGCAACCCGCTGTTCTGCCCCTGATCACCTTTGGTGCCTTGATTATCGTGCTGTGGGCGGGCCGTGCCCGGTGGGTGGGGCTTGCCCCCTGCGCGGCCGCCGTCGTGCTTTGGATCAATGCGGAGCGGCCCGACATTCTGGTTGCAGAGGGCGGGGCGCTTGTCGGGGTCATGACGTCAGAGGGGCGCGCGCTGTCGCGGGCAACGGGATCGGGCTTCATCGCCAGCGTCTGGCTGGAAAACGACGGGCAGGAACGGGATCAGGCCCGCGCGGCACGTGTTTGGGAAGCAGAGGCCCCCATGCATATACGCCACGTCCACGGGAAACGCGCGGCCGCGGGGTTTGCGGGGTGCGAAGAGAATGAACTTGTCATCGCAAATGCCGACTTGCCCGCAGTTTCCGACACTTGGGCTTGCACGGTGCTGCAACCCGATGATCTGCGGGACACGGGCAGTCTTGCCATCACGCGGCGGCCGGGCGGGGGATACGACATAGAAAAGGCGCGCGACCGGTCTGGCGCGCGCCTCTGGAACGACAAAGCCGTGCGAGACGCTCAGTAAGTGCGGATCAATCCGACCAGTCGCCCCTGAACCTTCACGTCGCCAACAGGCAGGATGCGGGGTTCGTATGCCGGGTTGGCCGCTTCGAGAATGATGCTTTCACCGCGCCGCTTGTAGCGTTTCAGCGTCGCTTCGTAGCCTTCGACCTGGGCAACGACAATGTCGCCATTGTCGGCTGTGGACGTTTCACGGATCACCACCACGTCGCCATGGTTGATGCCGGCCTCGATCATCGAATCGCCTTTGACTTCAAGTGCATAATGCCTGCCAGACCCGCTGAGCATGGCGCCGGGGACGGTGACCTTGGGGGGAACGTCGTTGATTTCCTGGATCGGAACACCGGCAGCGATCCGGCCCATGAGGTCGAGTTCGAGCGCATCGGTCGTGTCCACCGCCGACGCGTTGGCAGGCGGGGCTGTGTCATTCAATCCGCCGTCGATCACCCGCGGGGCGAACCCGGACTGCTTTGCAGCCAGACTGTCGGGAAGCTTCACAATCTCGAGCGCCCGTGCCCTGTGGGCCAGCCGCCGGATGAAGCCGCGTTCCTCCAGCGCGGTGATCAGGCGGTGAATGCCCGATTTGGACCGCAGGTCCAACGCCTCTTTCATTTCGTCGAAACTTGGCGGGACGCCATCGCGTGCCACCCGGTTGTTGATGAATTCCAGCAAGTCCAATTGTTTTTTCGTCAGCATTTTTTGCCTCTGCTCGCGTGATCCTCACCGTTTGTTCTACGGATGTTCCTGTTTTGTGTCAACAATCACAGGCAGAGTCAGCGAGAAAGGTAAAAATTTAGCGAATGGGGATGAAGGAAATCGTCTCGCCCTTGGACCGTGGCGGATCGTGGGGGGCGCGTACAATCAAAGCATCGGCCTTGCTCAGGATACTGAGGAGGGAACTGTCCTGCGCGCCAAACGCGATCAGGCCGTCTGCTGTGCGTTCGGCCCGCATGTAGTGTTCGCGCGGTCCATTGGAGGGCAGGTCCGCAGCCAGGACGCCGTTCCGGCGCGGTGTGGCCTCGGCGGGCAAGCCCAGCATCGCCCGGATAACGGGGGCGACGAAGATATGTCCGCAGACCATGGCCGAGACCGGATTGCCGGGCAGTCCGATCATCATCGCCGCACCAAAGCGACCCGCCATCAGCGGTTTTCCGGGCCGCATTGCCACTTTGTAAAACGACTGTGTCATCCCCAGCTTGGGTGCCAGGTTCGCCACGACATCGTGGTCGCCTACAGACGCCCCGCCGATTGTCACGATCAGGTCCGCCCCGGCCGCCATTTCGAGCGCAGTGCGCAGGGACGCTTCGTTGTCACGGGCGATGGGCAACAGGCGCGGCTCTGCACCAAGCTCTCGGATCAGAGCGTGCAGACCCATCGTGTTGGAGGCAATGATCTGATCCGGGTTCGGGGTCTCGCCCGGCATAACGAGTTCGTCCCCGGTCGAAATCAGCGCGACGCGTGGGCGGCGGCTGACCGGGACATGCGCGATATTCATCGACGCCATAAGTGCAATGTCGTTCGGGCGCAGGACGCGCCCGGCCGTGACCGCATCGCTGATGCGAAAATCGCCTCCGGCCGGGCGGATATGCGTGTTGGCCCTGATTTCGCCTGTAATTGTGATCCGGTCGCCGTCACGTGTGACGTCTTCCTGAATGACAATGCGTCTTGTCCCCTCAGGTACCGGTGCCCCGGTGAAGATGCGTACCGCTTCGCCGTCCCGGACGGCCCCGTGATACCGGTGCCCCGCAGCGGATTCGCCAATGACCTGCAAAACCTGCCCGTCTGAGACCTCCGTGACCGCGTAGCCATCCATGGCCGATCCGTCGAACGGGGGTTGGTTGCGTTGGGCCTGCACATCCTGTGCCAGCACGCGGCCATACGCCTCCAGCAAAGGAACGGTTTCGATGCCCTGCGGCTTGGCCAACGCGAAAAGATGTTCAAGTGCCTCGGCGACGGAAATCATGACGCCTCAAATCGCCCGGACTTGCCGCCGTCCTTGAGAACCACGCGAATACCGTTGATTTCCATTGCCTTGTCGACGGCTTTTGCCATGTCGTAGACTGTCAGTGCGGCCGTTGACACGGCGGTGAGGGCCTCCATCTCGACGCCGGTTTGGCCCGTGGTCTTGACAGTGGCCTCGATCCGCAGGCCGGGCAGGTCCGGCGCTTGCGTCAATTCAACGGCAACCTTGGTGATCGGCAAGGGGTGGCAAAGTGGGATCAGGTCCGGCGTTTTCTTGGCACCCATGATGCCCGCCAGCCGTGCGACGCCGATCACATCCCCCTTCTTGGCCCGACCTTCGGTGATGATGTCAAAGGTGTCCTGTGCCATCTTGATATAGCCTTCGGCGACAGCCACCCGCGCGGTCACGGCCTTGTCAGAGACATCGACCATATGCGCATCGCCCTTGGCGTCGAAATGGGTCAGCCCGCTCATGCCGCGACCGGATCTGCAAGCAAGCTGCGCGTGGCTTGCGTGACGTCGGCCTGCCGCATCAGGCTTTCACCAATCAGGAAGCTGCGCGCGCCACAGGCTGCCATCTGTGCAAGGTCCGCCGGGGTGAACAAACCCGATTCCGACACCAGAAGACGGTCCGCCGGAACGGCTTTTGACAGTTCGCGCGTTGTCTCAAGTGTTGTCTCGAACGTGTTGAGGTTGCGGTTGTTTATTCCGATCAAAGATGACTTGAGCTGCAGGGCGCGGTCCAGTTCGGCCCGGTCATGCACTTCGATCAGGGCATCCATGCCCCAGTCAAAGGCGGCCGCTTCCAACTCTGCCGCCTGCGCGTCAGAGACACTGGCCATGATGATCAGGATGCAATCCGCCCCAAGGCTGCGTGCCTCTGTCACCTGGTACGTGTCATACATGAAGTCCTTGCGCAGCGCAGGCAGCGATGTCGCGGAACGTGCCGCCACAAGGTATTCCTTGGCACCCTGGAAACTGGGCGTATCGGTCAATACGGACAGGCAGGTCGCGCCGCCAGCCTCGTAAGCCGCGGCCAGCACCGCCGGGTCGAAATCCGCGCGGATCAACCCTTTGGAGGGCGATGCCTTCTTGATCTCGGCGATCAGCCCGTAGCCTGTGTTCTGGGCAGTCCTCAGCGCGTCGGCAAAGCCCCGGACAGGTGCTGCGGCCTTCGCGGCGGTTTCCAGGTCGGCATGGGTTACACGCGCCTTGTCTGCCGCGATTTCCTCAAGCTTGTAGGCTTTGATCTTGTCAAGAATGGTTGGGCTCATGGAGATGTCCAGTTGATCGGCGGTTGACCCTGATCTGTAAGCCAAGCGTTGACCTTGGAAAAGGGGCGCGATCCGAAAAACCCGCGGCGGGCGGACAGCGGGGAGGGATGAGCGCTTTGCAGCACCAGATGGCCGTGGCCTTTCAGCGTGTCCGCATGGGTCCGCGCATCGTTGCCCCAAAGCACAAAGGCGCGCGGCCTGTCCGACAGGGCATCCAGCACCTGCGGAACCAGCCTCTGCCATCCCAACCGTCGGTGCCCGCGCGCCTCTCGGGCGGGCACGGTCAGCACATCGTTCAGCAAAAGGACACCCTGTTCCGCCCAGAACCGCAGATCGCCATTGGGGGGCATGCCACCGCTGTCTTCGGCCAGTTCCTTGAAAATATTGCTGAGGGATCGCGGCAGCGGCCGCACATCCGGCTCTACCGAAAACGCCAGCCCATGAGCATGGCCGGGCGTGGGATACGGGTCCTGGCCAAGAATGACGACCCGCACATCGTCCGGACTGCAGACGTTCAGCGCTGCAAAAACCTGCTCCTTCGGGGGCAGCACCTCGCGTGTTTCAGAGGCAAGGTGCTGCTCGATTGCGGGCAGGTCCTTGTGAAAGAACTCCAGATGCGCCCAGCCGGGCGGAACATTCAGCACGGTCCAGACCTTCTTTTCTGGTTCCGGGATATCTCGGGGTCCGGGGCAGGGCGCCGGGATTTTCCAGCGACGGAAAATCGTCGATGCGTTGCCGCATCGATCACCGCGCAGGCCCTGCCGGTCACGCCGCCTGTGTCACCCGCGCGAGGGCTTCGACCCGGGCCTTGGCGGCCCCGCTGTCGATACTCTCGGCAGCCATTTCGACCCCGGCTTTCAGGTCATCCACCTTGTCCGCCACCACCAATGCGGCCGCGGCATTCAGCAGAACCGCGTCGCGATAAGCGCTTTTGGCACCGTCGAGCAAAGCGCGAAAGGCCTCTGCGTTCTCGGTCGGCGTGCCGCCCATGATATCGCGGAACGGGTGAACGGGCAGGCCGGCATCCTCGGGGTGGACTTCGCGTCCGCGCACTTTGCCCTCTTCGAGGACCGCAACCTGCGTGGGTTCGGAAATGGAGATTTCATCCGTCCCGTCACCACCGTGCACCAGCCAGGCTTTCTCGGATCCCAATTCCTTGAGCGTTTCGGCCATCGGGAAAATCAGGTCGATGGCGAACGCCCCGGTCAACTGGCGCTTGACGCCTGCCGGGTTCGTCAGTGGGCCGAGGATGTTGAAGATCGTCTTCGAGCCCAATTCCTGGCGCACCGGCATCACGTGCTTCATCGCCGGGTGGTGCATGGGGGCCATCATGAAGCCGATCCCGGCCTCGCTGATGGCGCGTTCGACGACGTCGGGGCCGACCATCACGTTGATGCCCATTTCGGTCAGCGCATCCGCCGCGCCGGATTTCGAAGACAGGTTGCGGTTGCCGTGCTTGGCCACCGGCACGCCTGCGCCCGCCACCACGAAGGCCGTCGCGGTCGAGATGTTGAGCGTGCCCATCCCGTCACCACCGGTGCCAACGATGTCCATCGCGCCTTCGGGCGCTTTCACCGGCGTGCATTTGGCGCGCATCACCGCCGCCGCCGCCGCGTATTCCGAAACGGCCTCGCCGCGGGCGCGCAGGGCCATCAACAACCCGCCGATCTGGGCTGGCGTTGCCTCGCCTTCGAAGAGTATTTCAAACGCCTGTTCCGCCTGTGACCGGCTGAGCGGTCCTTCGGAGGCGGCATAGATCAGGGGTTTCATTGCATCGCTCATGCCGGGACCTTCATTTCGTTTACAAAATTCCTGAGCAGCGCGTGACCATGTTCAGAGGCAATGGATTCCGGGTGGAACTGGACACCATGCATCGGCAGTTCCCTGTGGCTCAATCCCATGACCGTCCCGTCTTCAAGCCACGCCGTCACCTCAAGGCAGTCGGGGACGGTGTCCCTGTCAACCACGAGCGAGTGGTAGCGCGTTGCCTCAAACGGCGAGGGAAGGCCCGCAAAGACACCTTTGCCCGCGTGGTGCATCACGCCCATCTTGCCGTGCACGATTTCGGAATGACGCACCACCGTGCCGCCAAATGCCTGCCCCAGTGTCTGATGTCCCAGACAGACCCCCATGAGCGGGGTTTTTGCCTCGGCGGCGGCGAGGGTCAGCGCAAGGCAAATCCCGGCCTGATCGGGATCGCAGGGTCCGGGGGACAGCAGGATGCCAGCCGCGTTCATGCCCATGGCCTCCTGAACGGTGATCGCATCGTTGCGCACCACGTTCACGTCGACGTCAAGTTCGCCCAGATAATGAACGAGATTGTAGGTAAAGCTGTCGTAGTTATCGATGAGCAGCAGCATGGAGGTTTCTTCTCAGTCAGGGCTGGCGGGGTTGGCGCCAATCGCGGTATACATGCGCTGGCAGACCAAGGTGCGTCAAGGGCGCGCGCGGGTCAACCGGTGCAGACAGATGCCGGGGACACGCAATGGGACAAGGCGAGGGCGAAGAGCATGGCGAGAGGTGTTTTATCGGGGGCCATCTGGGGCACGGTGCTGTCGTTGGCCGGGCTTGGCACCCTTTCGGTGCTGGAGCAGAGCGACGCCGACCGCCGGAATGCGCTGGCCGAAGCGGT
>CAYZAD010000114.1:0-8440 GCA_964476315.1 uncultured Rhodobacterales bacterium | reverse complement strand
GGGCAGGTGCAGGCCCATGAACTCCATCAGCATCTGGTTTGAATTGGCCGTGCCGTAAAACGTGCAGGTGCCGGGTGAATGGTACGAGGCCATTTCCGCCTTCATCAGGGCGTCACGTCCCACTTCACCGGCGGCAAATTGCTGGCGTACCTTGGCTTTTTCATCATTTGGCAGGCCGGACGGCATCGGGCCTGCAGGCACAAAGAGACCTGGCAGGTAACCGAAGGTGCCTGCGGCGATCACGAGGCCCGGCACGATCTTGTCGCAGACCCCGAGGTAGAGCGCGGAATCGAACGTGTTGTGGCTAAGCGCGACACCGGCGGCCAGCGCAATCACATCGCGCGAGAAGAGAGACAGCTCCATCCCGACCTGTCCTTGCGTGACGCCATCGCACATCGCGGGGACACCGCCTGCGACCTGCGCCGTGCCACCAGCGGCACGGGCGGCGTTGCGGATGATGTCGGGGAATGTCTCAAAGGGCTGGTGGGCAGAGAGCATGTCATTATAGGCGGTGACAATGCCGATATTGGGCGTCCGTTCGGTCGCCAGCTTGGTCTGGTCCTGACCCATGGCGGCATAGGCGTGGGCCTGGTTGCCGCAACTGAGATGTGCCCGGCGCGGCCCATCGGCGGCGGCCATGCGCATGCGTTCAAGATAGCGGCCGCGCGATGAGTCCGAACGTTCCTGAATGCGTTCCGTCACACGTTTGATCGTATCGTTGAGTGAATGTGCCATGATGCCTCTGTGCCAAATGCGGTCGGGGATGCCCTTCGTTTAGTAAGGTTAGCGCTAACAGTAAAGGGCAAACCAGTGGGTTCGCATGTCTTTCGGATGCTGCAAATTGTACCGATTTTGCCCTTAATGCGCCGTTTTTCGCAAGGATTGTCTTCAATCAGGAACAAGAGCAGTCGCCCCGCAAAGGAGGCCCCATGACACCGATGATCAAGATTTGCCTTGGATTTTGCCTCGCCGTGACCCTCAGTGCCTGTGGCGGTACCCCACCGGTCAGCCGCGCGGCCATGCCGGATGACACCACGCTTGGGACGGTGCAGCCGAACTACCAGGTCGACAGCTTCACGGTGTCGGTCCCGAAATCGCTGACGGTGAACGAAAAGAACACCTATTACCCACGCGGGGACATTGTCTGGCGCGGCGAGCTTCCGGGTGATCGCCATGCACAGGTCAGGGCGATTTTCGAGACGGCACTGCGACAGGCCGCGCCGCGTGTGCAGGGCAGCCATCCCGTGCGCGTCGATGTGCAGGTGATGCGGTTCCACGCGATCTCGGAAAAGGCACGCTACTCGGTGGGCGGCATCCACGACATCACGTTCCGCATCCGGCTTGTGGATGCGCGGACCGGGGTTCAGATGGGGCCCAGCAAGGTGGTCAATGCGGATCTGCGGGCCTTCGAGGGGCAGGCGGCCATTGCCGCCGATGCCCGTGGAGAGACCCAGAAGGTGCGCATCATCGCGCATCTGACAAATGTGTTGACCTCCGAACTGACAGTGCCCGGCGGACATGTGAATGCCCGGCTTGGCGTGTTGCAGCGGATCAACGATCTCTGATCGGCCTTCGGGCAACTTGGGCTTTCCCCAGAGCAGCAAGGGGCGTAAGGGAGGCGGTATGACATCGCCTTCCTTGCCCGTTCTGCGCCTCAAACCGAAAACCAAACCACAGGCGATTCGCCGCGGGTATCCGTGGGTCTATGCCAATGAAGTGGTGACCGATCGCCGAACAAAGGCGATCGCACCGGGCAGCATCGCGGTGCTGGAAGATGCGGATCGGACACCGCTGGCCCTGGTGGGGGTCAATCCGAAGTCCAAGATCATCGGACGCGTACTGGACGGGCCCGGGGCCGCTGCACCGGATCAGGCGTGGTTTGTGACCCGTCTGCGCAAGGCCCTGTCATTGCGCGAGCGGTTGTACCCGACGCCTTTTTACCGCCTGATCCATGCCGAGGCGGACGGGCTGCCCGGCGTGATCATTGACCGGTTCGGCGACATTGCCGTGATCCAGCCCAATGCGGCCTGGGCCGATGCGCTGCTGCCCGAACTGGCGCGCGCGCTGGCCGAGGTCACGGGGGTCACGACGATCCTCAAGAATGCGGGCGGCCGCGGCCGTGCTCTGGAAGGGTTGAACGATCAGGATGCCGTCTTGCACGGAGAGATGCCCGTCGCACCCATCCCGGTTGAGATGAACGGCGCCACGTATCTGGCGGACCTTGTGAGTGGTCAGAAGACCGGGCTTTTCTACGATCAACGCCCCAATCATGCGTTTGCCGCGCGCCTGGCAAAGGATGCGCACGTGCTGGACGTGTTTTCGCATGTGGGCGGTTTTGGACTGGCGGCCTTGGCGGGCGGCGCGGCGTCCGCGCATTGTGTCGATGGCTCTGACGCGGCGCTTGCTTTGGCCACGGAGGGGGCAGGGCGCATGGGCATGGACGACAGGCTCCGTGTTCAGAAGGCCGATGCGTTTGCCGCGCTCACGGAACTGGGTGAGGCGGATACGCAGTATGATCTCGTCATTTGCGACCCGCCGGCCTTTGCGCCATCGCATCAGGCGCGCGATGCGGGCCTGCGTGCGTATGAACGCGTGGCGCGTCTGGCGGCTGCCGTGGTCCGCGAAGACGGGTATCTCGTGCTGTGCTCCTGTTCACATGCGGCCGATCTGTCTGCCTTTACGGGGGCATGCCTGCGTGGGATCGGTCGGGCGGGTCGCCGGGCACAGTTGCTGCACACCGGTGCGGCCGGTCCTGACCATCCGCTGATGCCGCAACTGGCGGAATCCGGTTACCTCAAGGCGCTGTTCTTTCGGCTGTGAAGGTCCTGCTCGATACCTGCGTTCTGTATCCGACGGTGATGCGCGAAGTGTTGCTGGGCGTGGCCCGCACGGGGCTGTTCGAGCCGCTCTGGTCGCAGCGGATTCTCGATGAGTGGTCACGCGCGGCGATAAAGCTGGGACCGGCGGGGCAGGCGCAGGCAGACGCCGAAATCGCGCTCGTGTCAGCGCAGTGGCCCAAGGCGCGGGTGACCCCGGCGGCGGGTGTGCAGGATCGTCTCTGGTTGCCGGACAAAAGCGACGTACACGTGTTGGCGGCTGCGATTGCAGGGCATGCAGATGTGATCGTGACCCTGAACGCGAAGGATTTTCCACGCAATATCCTTGCTGAGGAGGGGGTGTCGCGGGCAGACCCGGATACATTCCTTATGGGGTTCGCCCAGGCGGAGCCCGAGCGGGTGATGCAGGTTGTTTCCGCCGTTCATGCAGAGGCGAACCGGCTGTCGGATCGGGACTGGGACTTGCGCGCCCTGCTCAAGAAGGCCCGCCTCCCTCGCCTCGCAAAATTTTCTGTCCACGGGCAAGATTATTCGTACGAATAATCTTGGACCTCCTAAGAAAATTCTAAGATCAGCGCAGGAAGTCCATCGGGTCCACGCTGTCGAACCCATCGCGCACCTCGAAATGCACGCGTGGCGGGTCGAAATCCGCGACCTTCGCAATCGCCTGCCCGCGGCTGACCGCATCGCCCTTGGCCACCGTGATGGTGTCCACATGAGTGTAGACGGTCAGCAGGTTATCAGGGTGCCGCACGACAAGAATGTTGATACCGTCGGTGTTGGTGGTGATCGCCGCGACCTGACCGCTGGCTGCAGCGGTCACAGCGGTGCCGACGCTTGCACCGATGTCAATCCCGTCATTCCGACCCTTTGCGTATTCGCGGATGATATTCCCCTGAACCGGAAAGCTCATCGCGGCGTCCGATGCGCTGGCCTCTGTCTGCCGACCGACATTCGCAACGGGTGCGGCAGGTGCCGACGGCGTCTCGACCGCCGGTGCCGGCGTTTCGTTGGGCAGGGGTTGCGAGGCCGATGGCGGTTCCGGCGTCGGCGACCCTGTGCCCGGTGCCGTCGCCTCGGTCCTGCGGGGCGGGGCCGCGATGGCGACCGGGATCAGCAGGTACTGCCCTTCGCGCAAGGAGAAATCGGCATCAAGCCCGTTCCAGTCTGCCAGGGAGCGGACCGACACGTTGTACAGCCGCGAAATGGTAAAGGCCGTTTCGCCGCGTTTGACCTGGTGGCGGATCGGCTCTGTCCCGGTTTGCGGTTCGGCCCGCACGACCGGGGTCGGCTCTGACCGTTCGATGGCGTCACTTGCCAGCGTCGTGATATCCACCTCCGAAGGCGGCCGGATCGGGCCTGTGCGGACCGCGCCGGTTGCCGGGGACGGCTCGCTCACGCGGCGGGGCAGGGCGATGATTTCCCCGGGGCGCAACGGGTCGCCGGTCTGGATCCCGTTAAAACGCGCCAGCTCGTCCGCCGGCAGGCCGACGCGGCGCGCCAGGGCGGCCAGTGTGTCTCCGCGCTGCGCGACGGCGACCTGGTAGTTCGGGTAGGAGATCACGCCGCGATCATCGGGATCAGGCCGTGGGGCCGTTGTCGCCCGTGCCGCGTCTGCGGTGTTGAACCCGCCATTCAGAATGCCGCGCATGTCCAGGTCAAGCGGCTCGGAACACGCCGCCAGCAGGGCAAGAAGGGACAGGCTTGTCCCGAAACGCAGGCCAGACCGTCTGGACGATAGGAAAGATGCCATGTCGATATCCTCAGATGCGCCGGTTGTGCCCCGGTCGTCACCACGCCAGTATGCCCGGTTTACGCGTCGCGGGCCACCCCTTCGATCAGGGGAACAAAGCGCACAGGGCGCAATTCATCGTACTCCAGCCCGGTTTCTGTGCGGCGCACGCGGATCAGGTGCTGAACGGCATCGGACTGGCCCACGGGCAGCACCATCACGCCCCCCACCTTGAGCTGCGCCAAAAGCGGTCCGGGGGGGTCTTCGGCGGCGGCCGTGACAAGGATACGGTCGAACGGTGCCTGGTCGGGAAGGCCGAAACTGCCATCCGCTGTAAAGGCCGTGACGTTGGTCAGGCCCAGCTGGTCGAACACCTCGCGCGCCTCGCGGACAAGCCGGTGATGGCGGTCAACGGTGTAGACGCGACGGGCCAGCTGGCTGAGGATCGCGGCCTGGTAGCCCGAGCCCGTACCGACCTCGAGCACGGTGTCGCGGGCGGTGACCTCAAGCGCCTGCGTCATCAATCCGACCACCGAAGGCTGGCTGATCGTCTGCCCGCAGGCTATGGGCAGGGGCATGTCCTCGTAGGCGCGTTCGGCGAAATATCCCTTGATAAAAGGGGCGCGGTCGACTTTTTCCATCGCGGTGAGGACGGCCGCATTGGTCACGCCGCGCGACCGCAGCGCGTAAAGGAACTGCATCTTGCGTTCCGCGTCGTCCATCAGGTGAACGCATCCTGCATGGCGGCCAGATGGTCCTGTGCCGTCAGGTCGGCGCGCATCGGGGTGACGCTGATATAGCCGGCGAGGTTCTCTGCCGCGTCGCTGCCCGGTTCCGTCGGTGCCCGCTGGTCCCCGCCCTTGATCCAGAGGAACTTCCGGCCAGAGGGCGAATTATGCGGCTCCACCGAAAAGCGGGTGCCCTGTCGGAACCCCTGTGGCGTGATCCGCGTGCCTTTGACCGCTGCGGCAGGAACTGGCGGGAAGTTCACGTTGTAGAACAGCCGGTAGCCGTCCTGACCCTCGGGATCATGGGCAAGAATCCGCCGGATGACCTCGGTTCCGTGCACGCGGGCGGCCTCGAACGGGTCGTCGGCATTCACGTTGTCCGGTCCGTAATACTGCGAGAGCGCAATCGCGGGAATGCCCTGAAGGGCGGCTTCCATCGCACCGCCCAGGGTGCCGGAGTAGAGCGCGTTCTCGGCGGAATTGTTGCCCCGGTTCACCCCCGACAGAACCAGGTCGGGCGGCCGGTCGGACATCACGTCGTGCAATCCGGCCAATACGCAGTCGGCCGGGCTGCCTTCGGCGGCAAAGCGGTTCTCGCCGCGCATCTGGCTGACCATCATTGGATGTGTGTAGCTGATGCAGTGGCCGACCCCCGATTGTTCGAAGGCTGGTGCGACGGTCCAGACTTCGCCCTCGGGGCCGGCAAGCGTCTGGGCGATCTCTGTCAGGACGGTCAGCCCCGGTGCATTGATCCCGTCGTCATTGGTAATGAGTATGCGCATCTGCTTTGCCCCGTTTTGTTCTGCATAGGCCAAGGGTGCGCGTGCGGCAAGCTTCCGCCTGTTTCCAAGGGGCGCGGATTTTGCATTGACGCAAATTCACAGATGAAGTGACGCATCCGCCGCGGGCGATCAGTCGGTGAGGATTTCAGGCAAAAGACGCGCGGCTTCGTCCTTGGGGGTGGCCAGGACCGAACGGTCTTCGCCGGGAAAGAACCGGGCGCGCAACGCGGTTGCCATGGGCCGGGGCGTCAGGATGCGGACCTGTGGTCCGGTCGCCGCCGTTTCAGCCTGCCATGACCGCATCAGCGCGGTTTGCGCAGTCTTGGTGGTGCCGTAATGGGCAAAGAATTTCTCACCGCCATGGGGGTCCTCGAAGAACACGGCGCGCCCGCCCTGACCAAGAAGCGGGGCAATATAGGGCACAAGATGTGCCATGGCGTCGAGGTTGATCGACAGCGATTTTGTCCAGTCCTTTGCATCCATATGCGCAACGGGGGTCAGCGGGGCGGCATGCACCGCCGTGTGCACCCAGAGGGCAAGCTGCCCCCAGCGGTCGTGGATCGACCGGCAGAGCTGCGCCATGGCGTCGGCATTGGTCACATCCATCGGAGCGAGCGTGGCAGTCCCACCCCGGGCCTTGATCCGGTCATCGAGATCTTCGAGACCGCCGACAGTGCGCGCAACGGCAACGACGTGATGGGTGTCGGACAGGGCTTCGGCCAATGCGAAGCCCAATCCACGCGAGGCACCGGTGACCAGCGCTAACGGAGAAGAAGTGTCTGTCATGGCGTCTCACATGCCTTTTTGGCGCAGGCGCTGCAAGGGGCGCTCTGCTTGACTTGGCTTTGCAATTGCAGAAATAACGGTCGTAACGATTGGGACAGACAAAGGATAGCTACCATGACGCTTTCGCAAGCCGCCCTCGGCAAAACATCTCTTTTCCGCCAGGTGCTGATGGCGCTTGGTGGCGCTGCATTCATTGCAGCCGCGACACAGATCTCGGTGCCGTTCTTTCCGGTTCCAATGACGCTTCAGACGCTGGCGGTCCTCATCGTCGGCCTGAGCTTCGGTGCGCGTCTGGGCACAGCCACGCTGATCACGTATCTGGGCTATGGCGCGATGGGTCTTCCGGTCTTTGCCAATGGCATGAACGGTCTGGCCTTTGCCGGTCCGACCGCTGGTTTCCTTCTGGGCTTTGTCCTGATGGCGGGTCTGGCGGGTCTGGCCGCCGATCGTGGCCTCACCAAGGGTGTGGTTTCGACCGCGCTGGTGACGCTGGTTCTTGCCGCGCTGCTTTACATCCCCGGCATCGCATGGCCGATGGCGGTTGCCTCGGCGACCGGTGTCGAGGCGGGCTGGGTTGGTCAGGAGATCGGCTACTACTGGACCTACTTCATTGCGCCCTTCCTGATCGGTGATGCGGTCAAGGCCGTGATCGCGGCGCTGGTTGTGACCGGTGCCTGGAAAGCCTTGGCAGGCCGTCGCGCCTGATCGATTTTTCCAAAAAAAAAGCCCCCGTCGAGAGATCGGCGGGGGTTTTTCTGTGTCTGGTGGGGATTGGGGGCGCTGCCCCCGTCGCGCAAGCGCGACTCCCCCGAAGTATTTTCGAACCAGAGAAGATCAGGAGTTCGGCGCGGGCATCTTGAGCCACTGCGCCGTGCCGTTGCGGGCCAGCGCGATGCGGCCCTCTTCGATGGCGACGACCGTCTGTTTGTTCACCGTGTCACCTCGTGAGACGGTGGCGGTCTGTCCGTTGCGCAGTTTCACGAGCGCCTGCGGGTCTGACTGCGGACCGAAGGTGCCCAGCAGGATCAGCGCGCCGGCCAGATCGTTGGTGGATTGGGTCGCCTGTTGGGCGACCTGTGGCGGGGTGGTTTCTTGTGCCATGGGTCAACGTGATTTGTTTCGCTGACCGGCCACATGGGCGTTTTCGCGGGCGATGAACAGGGGGTGTATCTGACCCTGCGCGGAAGGTCGCCGAGGGTTATTCGGCGGCCTTCATCTGGAAGCCTTTTTCCACCATGTCGGACGGTTTGACCGGGTATTCACCCGAGAAACAGGCGTCGCAATATTGTGGCGAGTTGGCGTCGCGGCCCGACGCTTCGCCCACGGCGCGGTAGAGCCCGTCGAGCGAGATGAACTTGAGGCTGTCGACGCCGAGATGGTCGCGCATTTCCTCTTCGGACATGGTGGCGGCCAGCAGCTTTTCGCGCTGGGGCGTGTCCACGCCGTAAAAGCAGGGCCAGGCGGTGGGCGGGCTTGCTATGCGGAAATGCACCTCG
The DNA here is from genome assembly GCA_964476315.1 of uncultured Rhodobacterales bacterium. Lineage (GTDB taxonomy): Bacteria > Pseudomonadota > Alphaproteobacteria > Rhodobacterales > Rhodobacteraceae > Marivita. The sequence goes on along the minus strand of CAYZAD010000114.1, from coordinate 79 downwards.
GCGGCACCCGCGTCGAGGATCATTTCCTTGATCTTGCGGCTGGTGGTGCCGCGCACCACGCTGTCATCCACAAGCACCA
>CAYZAD010000113.1:0-8779 GCA_964476315.1 uncultured Rhodobacterales bacterium | reverse complement strand
CAGCCCCTCGCGCTCCCCGAGGTATTTTTGAAACAGAGAAGCAGGGCCTTGCATGGTAAAGATCAATCTTGCGCTGCAGGGGGGTGGGGCGCATGGGGCCTTTACCTGGGGCGTGCTGGACCGGCTGCTGGAGGAAGACGATATCGAAGTGGCCGCCATCAGCGGCACGTCAGCCGGGGCGCTGAATGGTGCGGCGCTCAAGGCGGGGTGGTTGCAGGGTGGCCGTGACGGGGCACGTGACAATCTGGCCTGGCTGTGGACGCAGGTGGGCAAGCTGGACGATGTGGCGCTGCCCAGGTGGATGCAGGCCTGGCTGCCGGAACCGGCGATCATCAGCAAGGCGATCGAATATTCCCCCGGCTATCTGCTGGGAGACACGCTGAACCGGATGATGTCGCCCTATGCCTGGGGGCCGCTTTACGAGAACCCGCTGGAAAAGATCGTCGACCAGTTCGATTTCGGCCGGGTTTGCGCCATGGACGGGCCGGAGCTGTTTGTCTGTGCCACGCAGGTGCGCGACGGAAAGGTCAGTATTTTTTCACATGACCAGATCACGACGCGGTCGATCCTGGCCTCGGCCTGTTTGCCGACGCTGTTTCAGGCGGTCGAGGTGGAAGACCCGCGCACCGGTGTGGTCGAGGCGTTCTGGGATGGCGGCTATACGGGCAACCCGGCGTTGTTTCCGCTGTTTGACATGGCGCTGCCCGAAGACGTTCTGATCGTGAACATCAATCCGCTCTACCGCAAGACACTGCCGGTGATGCCGAACGAGATCCAGAACCGGATCAACGAAATCAGTTTCAATTCCTCCCTGCTGCGGGAGTTGCGGGCGATCGCCTTTGTGCAGCGGCTGATCGACGATGGATCAGTGGCAGAGGGCGCGATGAAGAAGATGCGGGTGCATATGATTGCCGATGACGACCTGATGAACGATCTGTCGGTGGCGACGAAAACCATCCCGGTGCCCGTCGTGATTGCCCGGCTGAAAGACGCGGGACGCGCGGCGGCGGGGGTGTTTCTGTCCCGGCACCGCGCGGATCTTGGTCACCGGCAAACGGCGGATCTGACGGCTATGTTTGGCTGAGCCACGCGACATATGCGGCATAGGCGATCAAGGAAGCACACCCGATGCTTCGGGACAGCGGGCGTCCGCGCCACAGGAACACTGTCAGGCCAGCGGTGGCGGCCACCATCACGGCGGCATCCACGCTCATCAGTCCCTGCGGTATGGCCAGCGGCGACACGAGGGCGGTGGCCCCGAGAATTGCAAGGATGTTGAAGACACCGCTGCCCAAGATGTTTCCAAGCGCCACGTCCCCCCGACCGCGCCATGCGGCAACCAGCGACGTGGCCAGTTCAGGCAGGGAGGTGCCGACCGCGACCAGGGTCAGGCCGATCACGGTTTCGGAAATCCCGTAGGCGCGGGCGAGGCCGGTTGCGCCGTCGACCAGCGCCATCGCGCCGCCAAGGGTGAAGGCCAGGCCAAGCGCACAGATGGCCGCGGACCCGGTCAGCGAGCCTTTGACCGGCTCCAGCGGGACGCCTGGCGCGGTTCCCGATCGCAGGGTGTTCCACATGTAAAGGGCCAGCAGGCCCAGAAGCGCCGCGCCCATCCAACGCGGCACCATGCCAAGACTGGCAAGGGCTGCGCCGATCACGGCTGTTGCCACGAACCACACACTGTCAGAGCGGCTGACGACGTTGCGCGTGGTGACAGTCGAGACCAGCGCCGCAGCGCCGAGGATCAGCAGGATATTGGCGATGTTGCTGCCCACCACGTTGCCAAGGGCCAGTCCCGGCGCCCCTTTCAGCGCGGCGGACAGGGACGCCACCAGTTCGGGCGTCGATGTTCCGAATCCCACCAGGGTCAGCGAGATCACCAGCGGAGAGACCCGCAACAGGGAGGCCAGCGATACGGCGCCGCGCACCAGCAGGTCACCGCCCAGAAGAAGGGCGGGCAGTCCAATCACGACAAGGGCTATGTCCAAGGAAGGCATCCAGATCAGCGCGCGCGAAATACGTCGTCGCTTTCGCGCATATCGTGACGACACCGGGGCGCGTCAAGTGCCGCGTGCGGAGTTATGCCGCTTTCAGCGGTTGCGAGGGGTCCTTGGGGTTCGGGTAGACAAGGCCCGCCGAAATCACGAGCTTGGCCGCGTCCTCGATGGACATGTCCAGTTCGATCACGTCTTCGCGCGGAAAGAACAGCAGGAAGCCGGAGGTCGGGTTGGGCGTGGTCGGCACGAAGATCGACACCAGCGATCCCATGGTTTCGGCCTTGTTCGCCACCTCGCCCCGTGCCGTGGTCGAAATGAAGCCGATGGCCCAGATGCCCTTGCGGGGGTATTGGATCAGGCAGGCTTTTTCGAAATTGCGCTCGGACTGGGCAAAGATGGTTTCGGCGATTTGCTTGACGCCGCTGTAAATGGAGCGGACCACGGGCATCCGTTCCACGAGGCTTTCCGCAAAGCGGATCAGAGAGCGACCGATGAGTCCCTTGGCCACCCATCCCACGAAGACGGTGAACAGCAGGAAGAAGATCACGCCGACGCCGCGCAGGTTGATGCCGATATATTGCTCGGGGTTGAAGCGGCTTGGCACCAGCGGCAGGACAAAGCCGTCCACCCAGCCGATCAATGTCCAGATCAGCCAGATTGTCAGGCTGACCGGTGCGATCACCACGATACCGGTCAGGAAGCTGGCGCGCAGCCGGGCGAACAAGCCCGGTTGACGGGGCGTCTGATCGAATGGCGTGGTCATAGAAGGTCCGTTTGCAGTTCAGGAAAAAACTATGTGCTCCATGTCGTCTCTACAATGGTCGCCCGTGTCACATGCCTGTTTTTCAAGGTCGGGCGACTAATTCCTGTGCAATTTGCGCAGCCAGCCGGGCGTTGTTGAGCACCAGCGCGATATTTGCTTCAAGTGAGCGCCCGTCGGTGAGTTCAAAAATGCGCTGCAGGAGGTAGGGCGTCAGGGCTTTGCCGGATATTGCGTGCGCCCGCGCATCCTCGGTCGCGCGGAGGATGATCGGGGTGATTTCGGATTGCGGGATTTCTGCCGATTCAGGGATCGGGTTGGCCACCAGTTGCCCACCCGGCAAGCGGAGTGCGGCGCGCATGAGATGCGCCTGTGCGATCTCGGCCGGGGTGTCGGCACGCAGGGGCGCCTTGAGCGCAGACTTGCGCGACCAGAACGCAGGCAGGCTGTCCTGGCCGTATGCGATGACGGGAACACCGAGGGTTTCGAGAACCTCGAGCGTTTTGGGCAGGTCGAGGATGGCCTTGGCCCCGGCACAGACCACGGTGACGGGTGTTTGCGACAGTTCCTGCAAATCCGCCGAGATATCAAAGCTTTGGTCGGCCCCTTGATGCACGCCGCCGATGCCGCCGGTGGCAAAGACGCGAATGCCCGCAAGCTGTGCGGCGATCATCGTGGCGGCCACCGTGGTGGCCCCGGTGCCCGCCTTGGCGAGGCAAACGGCCATGTCGGCGCGGCTGAGCTTGGCGACATGTTTGGCCTGGGCCAGCGCGTCAAGCTGCGCGTCGTCGAGACCTACGCAGAGACGGCCATCGATGACCGCGATGGTGGCTGGTTCGGCACCGGCGTTGCGCACCTCGGCTTCGATGGCGCGGGCGGTCTCAAGGTTCCGGGGCCAGGGCATGCCGTGGGTGATGATGGTGGATTCAAGCGCCACGACCGCACGATTTTCCGACAGGGCCTGTTGAACGGGGGGCGAGATTTCGATGGGCAGGGATGTCATGAGCCTGTTCCTCCGGCGACATAGGCCGCGGCCGTGGCCAGCGCGCGGTGCAGCGCGGTGGGGCGGTTGGCCCCCCGCAATTCGGATGCGATATGGGCCGCCATGAACGTGTCGCCGGCACCGGTCACACGGGTGACCATGACCTCGGGCGGGCGTTCGGCCAGCAGCCCGTCCCGAGTGGCATCGCAGGTGATGTTGCCGCCATCGGTGACAAGAGCGCGGGCCGCGCCGCGTTCGATCAGCGCGGCACCGGCTTGCGGGGCATTGGTGAATTCGGTCTGGCAGAGCAGCCCGGCCTCTTCGAGATTGACGTAGAGCACGCCGCGCCCGGACCGCAGGAACGGCAGCAATCGTTCCGCCTTGCCCGGGGAGGCCGGGGCGATGCGCAGGTCGGCAGCGGCAAAGGCCGGGTGGCGCGAGATCTGGTCAAGCAGCCCTTCGGTGAGGTTGCCATCAAGCGCGATGGGACCGGGAAAGGGGGCCTCGACAAAGCCAAGCGGGCCGTCGATCAGGGGTTTGAGGATCTTATCCCCGGCCTGTTCAAGGGAATGGGCGTCGGCGATGGCGGCAATCAGGCCATTCGCGCCTTCGACGGCCATGTATTGGTCGGTTGGCAGATCGTCCGAGCGGTAGAGATGATCCGTGAGCAGGCCAAGCTGCTGCGATGCGGTGACCAGTTCGTCGCCTTCGGCATCCCGGCCCACCACGCTGAGCAGGGCAGGGCGCAGATTGAACCGCGCCAGGGTGACGGCGATGTTCAGCGCAACGCCGCCCGGCAGACGGGTGATGTATCCCGGCACATCGCTGCCATGTTTCATGTGGCGGTCCGAACGGCCGATCACGTCCCACAGGACGGAGCCGATGCACAGGATGTCAGGACGGTCGGTCATGCCCGTTCATCGCCTGCGCATCAGGCGGGTGCAAGGGTGCTTTTTGGAATAACACCGTTGCCAGGCATTGTTGCGCCCGCCCGATTGTGGCAGGCGTGCAGGGAAGATTTTCGCAAAAGGTTTGCCAAATGAAACGGACACTTATGCGCCCCTACGGCGTGCCCGACAGCGCGTCGCAGCCGGTTGTGACGCCTCTTATGCCGTCGGTGGTCTATGCCAGCGAGACCCCGGACCAGCTGGATGCGCAATATGAAGGAAAACTGAGCGGCTACACCTACGCGCGCGAGGGGCATCCGAATGCCGATGTTCTGGCCCGGCGCATCGACGCGATGGAAGACGCACCGCAACCGGGTCTGGTGGTCGGCTCTGGCATGGCGGCCGTGACGGCGGTTCTGCTTGGGTTGTGCAAGGCGGGCGATCACGTTGTCGGGGGCGACCAGCTTTATGGCCGGTCGCTGCGCATGATGCGCGACGATTTGCCAAGGCTGGGCATTGAAACCACGCTGGCCGATCCGACGGATGTCGGGGCCGTCGCGGCGGCATTGCGGCCCAATACGCGGCTTGTGCTGATCGAGGTGGTGTCGAACCCGACCTTGCGGATCGCCGATGTGGTGGGGATTGCGGATCTGTGCCGTGACAAGGGCGTGCTGTTGGTGGTGGACAACACCTTCACGACGCCCCGCGCGGTGCAGCCGTTTTCCCTTGGGGCCGATGTGGTGCTGCATTCCGTGACCAAACTGCTGGCGGGGCATTCCGATGTGACGCTGGGCTGGGTGGCGGCACGTGAGGCTGATCACGCCAAGGCGATTTACGATTTTGCCGTGACCACCGGCATGACGCCGAGCCCGTTCGACTGCTGGCTGGCCGAACGTGGTCTGATGTCGTTCGACCTGCGGTTCGACCGGGCCGAATCGAATGCCGCACGTCTGGCGGAATTCCTGTCTGGTCACAGTCTTGTAAAGCGCGTTCTTTATCCAACGCGTCAGGATCATCCCGACACGTCACGGGCGCAGGGGCTGTTGCACGGAAGGGGGTGCAACATGGTGAGCTTTGAATTGGACGGCGGGCGGGACGTGGCCAATGCCTTTGCCCAGGGCGCCGATCAGGTCGCGTTTGCCCCCACGCTTGGCGATGTCGGCACGACGCTGTCGCACCCGGCAAGTTCGTCTCACAGGGGGCTGACGGCAGAGGCGCGCGCGGCACAGGGCATGACCGAAGGGTTCTTCCGGGTTTCGGTCGGGTTGGAAGACCCCGATGCGCTGATCGCGGCGTTCCAGTCGGGTCTCACGGCGGTGGCCGCGCTGAAATGACCGCTGCGCCGCGCGATATCCTGACCGTTCTGGGCATTCCGGCCGTGTTGATCGCGCCGGATGAACGGATCGTTGCGGGGAACGCGGCGGCGGAAAAGCTGTTGGGCCGGAACCTTGAGGGACGGCACTTCATCACGGTGCTGCGGCAGCCGACCCTGTTGGAGACGATCGAACAGGTGCAGCGCGATGGCACACAACGCGAGACGCGGTACCTGACCAATGACGGTCAACACGACACCACGTTTCGCGTCACGTGCGGCGCGGTGCCGATCGAGGGGCGGCGCGGGATCCTCGTATCGTTCGAGGACATCACGCCGATGGAGCAGGCGGGGCAGATGCGCCGGGATTTTGTGGCCAATGTCAGCCATGAACTGCGGACGCCACTGACCGCCTTGCTGGGCTTCATCGAAACGTTGCAGGGCCCGGCCCGCAACGATCCCGCCGCGCAGGCGCGCTTTCTGGCGATCATGGGGGCCGAGGCCGAACGGATGAACCGGCTGGTGTCGGATCTTCTGTCGCTGAGCCGGGTCGAGGCCGATGAACGGGTGCGCCCTGATGCGCAGGTGGATCTGGGCAAACTGATCCGCCAGACGGAACACAGCATGGCGACCATGGCGAGGGATGCGGGCATCGAAATGACGGTCAGCCTGCCCGAGACGCCGGTTGTCGTACCGGGGGATCCGGACCAGCTCAGGCAGGTGCTGACCAACCTGGTCGAGAATGCGCTGAAATACTCGGACCGGGGCGGGTTCGTGCGTCTGAACCTCGCAGCCCCCGATTATGAAAGCCGGTTGCGCGGGCAGGGCGTTCGGATCGAGGTGAGCGATACCGGCCCGGGTATTGACGTGGTCCACCTGCCGCGTCTGACCGAACGGTTTTATCGTGTGGACAGCCACCGATCCCGCGAACTGGGCGGCACGGGGCTGGGACTTGCCATCGTCAAACACATCCTGAACCGCCATCGCGGGCGGTTGCTGGTGGAAAGCCAGGTCGGCGTCGGCACGACATTCACGGTTCTGTTGCCGGTGGACGCCTGACGGGTCCGTGGCGGGCCGCGTCTAGCCAAGCGCGTAGCCTGCCCCCCGGACCGTGCGCAGGGGATCGGAGCCACCGGCTGTCATGAGCGATTTGCGCAGCCGCCCGATATGAACATCGACGGTGCGCGTGTCCACGTAGATGTCGCGTCCCCAGACGCGGTCAAGAAGCTGTTCGCGCGACCAGACGCGGCCGGGTTTTTCCATCAGGGTCGAAAGCAGGCGAAACTCGGTCGGGCCGAGCTTTATCTCGGCCCCGTCCCGCGTCACGCGGTGGGTTTCCGAGTCGAGAATGATATCGTCATATTCCAGCCGCAGACCGGCTGCTGCCGGACGGGTCCGCCGCAACTGTGCACGCACCCGCGCCATGAGTTCGATCACCGAATAGGGCTTGATTACGTAATCATCCGCACCGGTTTCAAGGCCGCGGACGCGGTCCACCTCTTCGGAGCGCGCGGACAGCATGATGATCGGTACATGGCGTGTGTCCGACCGGGTCTTGAGCTGACGGCAGACCTCGATCCCCGAGACGTTGGGCAGCATCCAGTCCAGCACGATGATGTCGGGCTGTTCTTCGTCCACGAGCATCAGTGCTTCTTCGCCGTTTTCGGCGCGCGCCACGCGGAACCCTTCGGCTTCGAGGTTGTAGCCCAGAACTTCGCGCTGCGCCGGTTCATCTTCGACCACAAGAACGGTTGGTTGTCCGGCACTCATGGCAGTTTACCCCTTGGACAAGGCCGTGCTGGTCGATGTGACATCGTCTTTCGGGCGCGGCTCTTCGGGCTTTTCGCCCGTCACGAGAAACACGACCTGTTCGGCGATAGAGGTGACGTGATCGCCCATGCGCTCTACGTTCTTGGCGATGAAATGCAGATGCATGCAGGGGGTGATGTTGCGCGGGTCTTCGAGCATGAAGGTCAGGAATTCGCGAAACAGGGTATTGTACATCTGGTCGATGTCCACGTCGCGTTCGATCACGCTTTGGGCGAGTTCCTCGTCGCGCTGGATATAGCTGTCGAGCGCATCCTTGAGCATCAGCTGGACATCGCGCGACATGCGGCGCAGCTGGGAGGCCGATCCGTTGATCTGCGGCATGGTCATGAGCACCGCGTTGCGCTTGGCCAGGTTCTTGGCCAGGTCCCCGATCCGTTCGAGGTTTGCGCTGATGCGCATCACAGACAGGATCACCCGAAGGTCAATCGCAGTGGGTGCGCGCAGGGCAATGACGCGGGCGGCTTCTTCGTTCAGAAGCTCTTCGAGTTCATCGATGGTGCGGTCGCCCTTGCGGACCTTTTCGGCCAGTTCCTGATCGCGGGTTTCAAGGGCCTGCGCGGCGTCGAGGATGGCCTGTTCGACCAGCCCGCCCATCTTCATGATGCGGGCCTGGATGCCTTCCAGATCGCGGTCGAACGCGCTTGAGATATGTTCCTGGTTCACGGTTTTATCCAATCCGTCCAGTGATGTAGCTTTCGGTCCGGCTGTCTTCCGGATTGGTGAAGATCTTTGACGTGTCGTCGTATTCCACGAGATGCCCAAGATGGAAGAACGCGGTTTTCTGGCTGACGCGCGCGGCCTGCTGCATGGAGTGGGTGACGATCACGACCGCAAAGTTCTGGCGCAGTTCGTCGATCAGTTCCTCGACCTGCGCGGTTGCGATGGGGTCGAGTGCCGAGCAGGGTTCGTCCATCAGCAAGACTTCGGGTTCGGTCGCCACGGCGCGGGCGATGCACAGACGCTGCTGCTGGCCACCCGACAGGCCGGTGCCGGGTTCGTGCAGGCGATCCT
>CAYZAD010000112.1:0-8894 GCA_964476315.1 uncultured Rhodobacterales bacterium | reverse complement strand
ATCATGCTGGTCAAGAACAAGGGCCGCGACATCGGCATCCTGCGCACCATGGGCCTGACCGAAGGCGCCGTGCTGCGGGTGTTCTTCATCTGCGGCGCGTTTACCGGCATCCTGGGGACGGTTGCGGGGGTCATCCTGGGCTGTCTTTTCGCGATATACATCGATCCGATCTTTTCCTTCGTGAACTACGTCGCAGGCGGCGGGGTGTGGGATCCGGCGGTGCGCGGCATCTACGAACTGCCCGCGCAGTTGCGCGCGCAGGATGTGCTGAGCGCGGTGGCCCTGTCGCTGGGCCTCAGCTTTATCGTCACGATCTTTCCGGCCCGACGCGCCGCGCGCATGAACCCGGTCGAGGCGCTGCGCTATGAATGACGCAACCCTGCGCCTGACCGGCATCACCAAGACCTACAACGCGGGATCGCCTGCCGCCGTCGAGGTGTTGCGCGGCATCGACCTGACGTTGGCCCGGGGCGAGGTCGTGGCGCTGGTTGCGCCGTCCGGGGCGGGCAAATCGACCCTGCTGCACATGGCGGGTCTGCTGGATACGCCGGATGCGGGGACCGTTGAAATCGCGGGACAGGACGTCACCGGGCAGTCAGACCGCAAGCGCACCATCATGCGGCGCGACCGGATTGGATTTGTCTACCAGTTCCACCACCTGCTGCCCGAGTTCAGCGCACTGGAAAACATCGCCCTGCCACAGCTTGCCGCCGGGACGCCCCGACGGGATGCCGACCAGCGGGCGCTGCAGTTGCTGGACACGGTCGGCGTTTCGCAGCGGGCGCATCACAGACCGGCAGAGCTTTCGGGGGGCGAGCAACAGCGCGTCGCATTCTGCCGGGCGCTTGCCAATGCGCCGTCGGTCCTGCTGGCGGATGAACCCACCGGGAACCTTGATCCGGCGACGTCGGACACGGTGTTCGATGCTTTGATGGCGCTGGTCCGCGAGACGGGTCTTTCGGCGCTCATTGCGACCCACAATCTTGATCTGGCCAGCCGGATGGACCGTCAGGTGCGGCTGGACCAGGGCGTTCTGACATCGGCTTGACGTCCCGGGCCGCACGGTCACAGTGGGGCAAAACGGGGGGACAGCATGGCTCAGGTACTGATTTCGGAGATTGCAGAGGTGACGCGCCGCGCGCTGGTGGCGCATGGGGCGGCGGCAAAGGTTGCGTCCGTCATGGCCGATGCGGTGGCCTGGGCCGAAGCGCGCGACAACCGGATTTGCGGGCTCTATTACCTCGAAAGCTACTGCCAGCAGCTTGTCACGGGGCGGGTCCGGGGCGATGCCGATCCCGTCGTGTCCAAACCGCGCCCCGGCGTTGTCGAAGTGGATGCTCGCCATGGCTTTGCCCAGCCCGCCTTTGCCGCGGCGCTGGACGCCGGGGTGGAGGCCGCAAGGACCAACGGTCTGGCCAGCATCCTTGTCCGGCAGGCCCATACCTGCACCGCCCTCGGCTGGTTCACCGAAGCCATCGCCAAGGCCGGGCTGATTGCTTTTGGCGCGACAAACGCGTCGCCGATCGTTGCCGCGCCGGGCGGCAAGACACGCGTGCTGGGCACCAACCCCATGTCCTTTGCCGTGCCGGACGGGCAGGGCGGCGTTGCAATGATGTTCGATCAATCCACCACCACTGTCGCGCTGGGCCGCATCACGATGGCCAAAGCGGCAGGAGAACCGATCCCCGAAGGATGGGCGGTGGATGTCGACGGACGCCCCACGACCGATCCCGAAGCGGCGCTCAAAGGCTCCTTGTGCAGCGTCGGCGGGTACAAGGGCTGGGGGCTTGGCCTGATGGTCGAAATCATGGCGGCGGGCCTTGCTGGCGGCACCCCCAGCCGAAAGGTCACGCCGCTCAAGGCACCCGAGGGCGATCCGCACGACCTTGGGCACAGCTTCCTGCTGATCGACCCCGGCATCCGTCCGGATTTCCATGCCATGGTCAATGGATTGGCCGCAGCCGTGGCGCAGGATGCCGGCGCGCGCATGCCGGGGCGCGGCAAGACCCCGCACACGGCTGTGGATGTGCCGGACGCATTGTGGGAGGCAACCCTTGCGCTTGCGGCGCGCTAGGCGCGGATGACGTCGGCCTCACGGGATCGTTTGATGCGCTGCTGCGCGCTCTGCTGTTACGAAGGCTGCGAGTGAAGAGGAAATGCCACCATGCGCCGTTTGATTGCAGCCGCCATCACCGCTTGTCTTGTCAGCCCGGCCCTTGCGGCACCGGTGTCGTTTGACGGGTCGTGGAAGACGCAGAAATTTTCGCTCTTCTCGTCGAACAAGTACGGCTTTAACGGCAATTCGGTGACCGTGGCGTCGGACGGGTCCGTGTCGCTGGCCTACCGGCAGCTCGATACATCGTTCTGGAACGCGTCCTCGGCGCAATGGTCATGGCGTGTTGACGAGGGCGTGCCCGCCACGGATTTGCGCCAGAAGGGGGGCGATGACCGCAACCTCGCGCTTTACTTCGTGTTCCTGCCCGAAGCCGAGGCGCAGCGGCTGCAGGGCGCCAGCGTGCGACGCCTGCTGACCAACAACAATGCCCGGGTGCTTGTTTACGTCTGGGGCGGGGCGCATGACCGCGGTGCCGTTCTGAGCAGCCCGTATCTGGGCAACCGGGGCAAGACGATTGTCCTGCGCGGCTCTGGCACCGGCAGCGCGACCGAGACCGTGAACCTCGCGCGGGACTATGCCCGCGCGTTTGGCGGCGATGCGGCGCTGGTGGGTGTGGCGCTGTCGGGCGACAGTGACGACACCAACAGCCGAATCCGTGCCTCGGTATCCGGCTTGCAGGTGAACTAGGCGCGCTGCGTGATCCACACACCCAGCGCCATGACGGCAATGCCGGTGGCGCGCGTCAGGCTCAACGGGCTGACCCGCGCGCCGAACAGTCCGAAGTGATCGATCAGCGCCGCTGACACGAGTTGCCCAAGAAGCACGAAGAACACCGCGTTGCCGACGCCGAAATGGGGCGCGACATAGGTGATCGACAGCACGTAGAACGCCACCAGCAACCCCGCGAGAAACAGGTGTTTCGGTGCGAACGGGGCCTGCATCAGCGCTTTTGGTCCCGTGGCCAGCGTCACAAGCGCTGTGGCCGCAAGCGCCACGCAGAACAGGATCATGGCCGCCGCCGCAGGCGATCCAAGCCGCACGCCCAGGGCCGCGTTGAGCGCCGCCAGAAGCGGAATGCCGATCCCGGCGGCAAGCATGGTCAGTGCGTAGATCGGCATGGTGGTCTGTCCCTTGGTGCAACTGTTGCGCGACATTGCGCGCAGCGGTCGGGAATGTCACCCGCAAAGGTGCAGGCCCTCGCGGCCTGGGCTGTTGCGTGATGTCGAAAAGACAGGCAATCTTGGCCCATCGAGCAAGGAGGCCAAAATGCCCGCACCCCGTGTCACCCTGTTTCTAGCAAGCGCCGCTGCCATGCTGGTGGCAGCCTGTGCGCCGGAAGAGATGCCGGAAGCCAGCGAAGGGCGCGATCTATACATGGAGAACTGTGCCGTGTGCCACGGCGCGGATGGCAAGGGGAACGGTCCCATGGCCGCTGCCATGGACCCATTGCCTGCCGACCTTACCGTGATCGCGGCGCGCAACGGGGGAACGCTGCCGGTGACAGAGATCCTGTCCAAGATCGATGGCTACGCGCAGGGCGGCATAACCGGCCCCAGCATGCCGCAATTCGGCGATCTGCTGCGTGGAGACTGGGTGCCCTTCGATACGGGCGACGGCATCATGACGCCGACGCCCCGCAAATTGGTGGCCTTGGTCGATTACCTCGCCATCATACAGCGGTCCGAGTGACGGTTCGGACCGATGGGGCGGTTCTGGGGATCGCTGTGGGTCAGCGCAGGTCTTGATCGGCGTCCGGGCGGAGCCTGACCAAGACAACGTCCGGGAACCCTTTGGACCCAGCGGCGTTCAGTTGACAGCGGTGGGGCGCGGTCTCCATCTAACCGGGCAAGGAGGCGCCCCATGTCCTATCAGCCAAGTTCCGTTCTGGGCACGTTCGGCCTTGTTTGGGCGATGTGGCAAAAACAGAGCGCTCAGAACCTCGGGCTGATTGCGGCGGGCATCGCCTTTTACGGGTTGCTGTCCCTCTTCCCCGGCATCACGGCTGCCGTGGCCCTGGCCGGTGTGATCATCGAACCCGATATGCTGGTCGAGAACAGCGGCGACCTTACCGGGTTGCTGCCGGAAGCGGCCGAGCGGATCATCATGGGGCAGTTGCAGGCCGTTGCCGCTGCCGACAATTCGACGCTCAGCTTCGCCGCGATTCTTGGCGTCGGCATCGCGCTGTATTCGGCGTCGCGGGCGGTGGCGAATTTCATTGCCGGGTTGAATGTCATTCACAACCGGGTGGAAAGCCGGGGTTTCCTGACCGTCAAGGCGCTGACTGTTGCGATGACGCTGATGATCATCATCGGCCTCGTGCTTGCGGTTGTCGTTGTTGCGGCGATCCCGGTCATTGCTGCGGTGGTCAGCGGGATCGGCTGGCTGAACGTTCTGGTCCTGCTGCTGCGCTGGCCGGTGCTGTTCTTCATCGGCGTGTGCGGGATCGCGTTCCTTTATCGCTACGGCCCCGACATCAGGGAACGGCCCGCGCGCTGGATCACACCCGGCGCGCTGCTGGCCTGCACGCTGTGGGTGCTGGGGAGCATTGGTTTCAGCAGCTACGTGCAGTCTTTCGGATCCTACAACGAAACCTTTGGGGCGCTTGGCGGTGTCATCATCCTTTTGACATGGCTGTGGCTGTCCGCATTCATCGTCCTGATCGGCGCCCTGCTGGATGCAGAGCTTGGCTGGCGGTCCGGTGCAGAAACCAACCGCGCCGTCCCGACAGACACGGCGCGCGGGCCCGAGCAGGGTGTCATGCAAGACGCACAGGTTGACCAAGCCTGAGACTGTTCGCGGCGGCATCGGCAAGCACCTGCGCCCTCAGACCGTCATGGATGTCGGGCTTTGGCGGGGTGCCGGTGCGCAGTGCCTGCACAAAGCTGGCCATCTCGGCGGCATAGGCGCGTTCGTAGCGTTCAAGGAAAAAATGCTGGGCCGGGGCGGTCGTGAACCCGTCTGCGCCTGCAAATTCCACCGCGTTTTCACGAAGGTTCTGGGCGCGCAGCATGCCTTTTGAGCCGTGCACTTCGATGCGCTGGTCATAGCCATAGGTGGCGCGGCGGGAATTCGAGATCTGGCAGATCGCGCCGCGTGCGGTTGTCAGGGTAACGGCTGCGGTGTCGACGTCTCCGGCCGCGCCGATCTGCGGGTCGACCAATGCCGCGCCAACGGCGTAGACCGAAACCGGTTCCTCGCCGAGGAGGAAGCGGGCCATGTCCAGATCATGGATCATCATGTCCCGGAACAGCCCACCTGACGTCTTGATATAGTCGATCGGGGGCGGGCCGGGGTCGCGGGACAGGATGGTGACCAGTTCCAGTTGCCCGATATCGCCCGCTGCGATCCGGCTTTGCAGATGCGCGAAATGCGGATCAAAGCGGCGATTGAACGCGGTGAAGAAAGGCACGCCGGTATCTGTCACCACCTTGATGCAATCGCGGATCCGGTCAGAGGACAGGTCGACGGGCTTTTCGCAAAAGATGCCCTTTCCAGCCCGCGCGGCATGATGGATCAGGTCGTAATGCGTCGTCGTGGGCGTTCCGATGATGACGGCGTCGATGTCGTCGCTTTCGATCAGTTCGGCGGTGTCGCGCATCTGCGCGCCTGCCCTGGTGGCCAGCGCCTGTGCCGCCGGTGTCATGGCATCGGCCACCGCGACCAGCGTTGCATCCGGAAGATCCTTGATCGCGCGGGCGTGGACCTGACCGATCCGTCCGCATCCCAGCAAGCCAAGTCTGACCATCACGACTGTCCTTTCACTGTGCGCAGAACCGCGCGCGCGGCCGCCACCATGGGATCGTGCGTGGCTTTCAGGATCTGCACGCGGTCGAACCGGTCCGGGTCGGCCGCAACCGCTGCGCGCAGGGCCGCGCCGAAGGCCATGCGCAGTTCGGTGCCGATGTTGAATTTGCAGATGTTGGTGGTTCGGGCAAGATGCCTGCGCTGCGCGGCGGGCACGCCCGAGCCTCCGTGAATGACAAGCGGGATGCCGGTTCTGGCCTCGATGGCCGCGATGCGGGCTTCGTCAAGACCGCCGCCTGTGTCCTGTTGCAGGTGCACATTGCCCACCGAGATCGCCATCGCATCGACGCCGGTGGCGGTTGCAAAGCGGGCGGCTTCCTCGGGGTCTGTCCCGTTCGAGGTTTCGCCCCCGTCATACCCGACAAAGCCGATCTCGCCTTCGCAGGAAATGCCGGCGCCATGGGCCAGTTCGGCGACTTTTGCGGTCTCGTCGATATTCCGGGCCAGAGGTTTGCGGGACCCGTCATACATCAGCGAGGTAAAGCCTGCGTCCAGCGCTTCCTGACATTCCTGAAACGTGTGCCCGTGATCGAGATGTGCCACGACCGGCACCGATGCCTCTTCGGCCAGGTGGCGGAACATCTTGCCAAGGATCGGCAGCGGTGTGTGTTCGCGGCACCCTGGCCCGGCTTGCAGGATCACGGGGCAGTTTTCGGCTTCGGCTGCGGCCACGTAGGCGCGCATGTCTTCCCATCCCAGCGTCACCATGCCCACAACGGCATAGTGATGCCGGAGCGCGGGCTGCAACACGTCCGAGAGGGTCGCCAGCGTCATTTGAACTTGGCGATCATGTCTTTGATGCCGGGGATCGTTTCGATCTGGTAGGCGTGCGAGGGCTGGAAATATTGCACCAGCGATCGCTGCGAAAGCCCGCCGAGGATCGTGAAGTAATACATTTCGTAGCCTGGCAGGACGGCACAGGGGTGATAGCCCTTGTCGAGACAGATCGTGGAGCCGTCGACGATGTGGTAAGCGTCGCCCGGTTTGCCGTCTTCGCGTTGCAGCATCTGCACACCCGATCCGTGCTTGGGCCGGAAGCGGAAATTGTAGGTCTCGTCATGCCGGGTTTCATCGGGCAGGCGGTCGGTGTCGTGTTTGTGGCTGGGAAAGCCGGACCATCCGCCCTGACCGACGGTAAACAGTTCGGACACCAGCAGCCGACCGACCTTGCCATGCTGTTTCTGACCAAGGATGTGTTTGATCTTGCGGTGGGTCTTGGTGTCGTCGGAGCCGTATTGCACGAGGTCAAGCTCGTCCGAGCGCACGGCGAACGGGTCCAGCACCTTGTCGAATTTTGCCCCGGCAACGAACACTTCACAGGTGTTCCTGGCGATCATCGTGGCCTTCGCGCCGGATGGTACGTAGACCCCTTCGGGTTCGCCGTCCCAGACATCGACGCCGCGCCCGCCCAGGTTTGACGCGGCAAATCCTTCGACCTCCACATCGATCGTGCCGGTTGCCGGAACGATGCAGGTCTCGTAGCCCGGCGTCTGGTAATCGAATGCCTGACCCGCCTCCAGCTTGACGATGTTGAAGTAATTGAGCGGCACTGTCGGGTTATCGACATCGACAATGGGGGTGTTCCGGTTGTCATAGGGCGCGATATGCATGGGCGGGCTCCTTCACGGGGTTGTAGGGCCGGGATGGGTGTTCAGGAAATCGGCCAGCGTGTCGCGATCGGCCATCGCGGGGGCGCAGCCGGGGCGGGACACGGTGATGGAGGCACAGGCCGACCCGCGCAGGATCGACGTGCGCAGATCGTGCCCGTCGGCGATGGAGGTCACCAAACCGGCCATGAAACTGTCACCGGCCCCGGTGGGTTTGAGCGCCTCCACGGGGTAGATGCCGGTGCGGATCTCCTGCCCGTCGTGAAACGTGATGGCCCCGTGTTCCCCCATCTTGTAGATGATGAGCGGGACGGTCTTGCTCAGCTCTTGCGCCTTTTCCAGCCCCTTGGCGTAATCGCCTGCGACAAAGCCGAATTCTTCGTCATTGCCGACAATCATGTCCGACTGCAGGGCGGCTTTGGACAGAACCTCTGCCGCGACCTGTGGCGAGGGCCAGGAATAGGGCCGATAGTCCACATCGAAGATGATGGGCACCCCGGCGGCCCGTGCCAGTTCAAAGGCCTTGAACGTTGCGCTGCGCGACGGTTCGGCGGCAAAGACGGTTCCTGCGGTGATCAGCGCACCGAATTGCGTGTAGTCGACCGCAGTGACATCACTTTCATCCATCTGGAAGTCGGCGGCCCCGTTGCGATAGATGATGTTGCAATGGTCCTGGACGCGGCTTTCGTAGAAGGCAAGCGAGTTGCGGAATTCACCGGCAACGGGCGTGACATGATCGACGCCGACGCCATAGCGCCTGAGCTGTTGGGTGCAGTAGCGGCCGACGCTGTCATCCGATACCCGCGTGACAAGGGCGGCACGACCGCCCAGTTTGCAGATGCCAGCCGCGATATTGGCCGAAGAGCCGCCCAACCCAACGCTGACCCGTTCGGCGTCTTCGATGGCGATGCCGTCGTCGGTGAAAAAGTCGATGCCCGCGCGGCCGACGATGACAAAGTTGTTCTGTTTGATACCTTCGAACAGGGCGGACATTCAGACACCGCTCCGTTGTTTCTTGCGCCCGTCTTCCCATTCGATATGCGCAGTGCGGACCTTTTCGTTGGTGGTCACATGGGGGGTGCCCACTTCCCACCAGGCATGTCCCTCTGTCGTCCATCCCTCGTACGGGTCCACTTTCATCACGATGACGCTGGTCTTGTCGGCCGCCTTGGCGCGGGTGAAGGCGTCGCCAAGCTCTGCCGGGTTGGCCACGGTTTCGGCATGCGCGCCCATGGCGGCTGCATGCGCTTCGAAATCCACCGTGAAGGGGGAGATTGCCGTGGGTGTGTCTGCGATCAGGGTGTTGTAGCTTTCGTTGCCGGTGTTGTTCTGCAGCTTGTTGATCACCGCGAAGCCGCCATTGTCGA
>CAYZAD010000111.1:0-8924 GCA_964476315.1 uncultured Rhodobacterales bacterium | reverse complement strand
CTGGCCCCTCGCTCCTGCCCTCGATCACAAGGCGGTCCAGCCGCCATCGACCGATATCGTGGTCCCGGTGATCTGCGCCGCCGCATCCGAACACAGGAACACCGCCGTCCCGCCCAGCTGTTCGACCGTGGCGAA
Source organism: uncultured Rhodobacterales bacterium (assembly GCA_964476315.1). Lineage (GTDB taxonomy): Bacteria > Pseudomonadota > Alphaproteobacteria > Rhodobacterales > Rhodobacteraceae > Marivita. Next base: position 8,789 of record CAYZAD010000111.1, on the reverse strand, counting down.
CTCCTTGGACGGCTGCCGCTTGAGCATGACATTCTTGATCACGTCTTCGCGTGACATGTCATATTCCTTCATCGTGTCGGGGATCTGCGCCTCCACCAGCGGTGTCAGGACATAGCCGGGGCAGATTGCATTGGCGGTGATCGGCTCTTCCGCTGTCTCGAGCGCCGTGGTCTTGGTCAGGCCGACAATCCCGTGCTTGGCCGCGATATAGGCCGATTTGTAAGGCGATGCCGTCAGACCATGGGCCGAGGCGATGTTGACCACCCGGCCCCAGCCCGCCTTGCGCATCATCGGCAGCGCCGCTGCCGTGGTGTGAAACGCCGATGACAGGTTGATCGCGATGATCGCATCCCATTTTTCCGTCGGGAACGTGTCAATCGGCGCAACGTGCTGGATGCCCGCATTGTTGACAAGGATATCGCACGCCCCCGCCTGTTCGACCAAAGCCCGGCACTGATCCGGTTTTGACATGTCCGCCTGAATGTAGCGCGCGGTCACGCCATGGGTGTCGGCAATCTCCTTTGCGATATCATGGTCTTCCTCCCGGTCTGTGAATGAATTGATCACCACATCCGCCCCGGCCCTGGCCATCTCATGCGCGATCCCAAGGCCGATGCCCGAATTGGACCCGGTGATGACAGCGGTTTTCCCCTTAAGCGACATGGCCGCTCCTTCCGTTGGATAGTTTGCTTGTGCAGCACGCTACATGCTGCAGCTGCATAATACAAAGAAGTCTTCGCACGGGTGCAACCGGGCAAACCGAATCGCATGACAGGGCAAAAACCACCCATCCGACGCCTTGCCGTTTGCTGACACTGTCCCAACATGGCAGAGGGTCAAAACATCGCCGCACCCCCGCAATACAGGGGCCAGCTGTGCATAACCCTGTGCATGACGGGATCGGACTGGCAGAAAAAAACCCCGGCACGAAGCCGGGGTTAAGTTATTGAGGCAGGTTTCATACAGGCAAGAAACCTATCGAGCAGTAACCCCTTTATAAGCAATCTTTCGCGTCGGTCCAAGCTAAAAGTTTGAAAACCCACAAAAGCCTCGCTACCGTCGCCCGCAATAAAACAAGGGCAGATAGGGATCGTTTCGAAAATGGCACCAGTTTTTTTCTCGCGCAAAGGGCTCGGCGTGGCGGGGATTGCCCTTGCTTTCAGCGCGCAAGTCGCTACCGCAGAGCCGATGCATGGCATAGCTATGTATGGCGACCCGCAGCTTCCACCGGATTTTGTGTCTCTCCCCTACGCGAACCCGGATGCGCCAACCGGCGGTCGCATCATCACCGGAGAGGTCGGAAGCTTCGACAGCCTCAACCCGCACATCCCCAAAGGCTCGGTTCCCTGGCAATTGCGGTTCCTGGCATATGAAAGCCTGATGGGCCGGAATTGGGACGAACCCTTCGCGCTTTACGGGCTTCTGGCCGAATCGATTGAGGTCGGCCCGAACCGCGAATGGGCCGAATTCGTCCTGCGCGAAGAGGCCCGCTTTTCCGATGGCAGCCCGGTCACCATCGAAGACGTGATGTGGTCCTACGAAACGCTCGGCACCGTCGGGCACCCGCGCTATCACGGGATGTGGGGCAAGATCGCGTCGATGGAACAGACAGGCGAACGCGCCATCCGCTTCACCTTTTCCGAAGACGACCGCGAACTGGCCCTGCTTGTCGGCATGCGCCCGATCCTGAAAAAAGCGCAATGGGAGGGCAAGGACTTCGACGCCTCCGGCATTGACGAACGGCCCATATCGACGGCCGAATACGTGATCGACGATTACGAGGCCGGACGCTTTGTCAGCCTGAAACGCAATCCCGACTACTGGGGCCGCGACCTGCCCTTCATGCGCGGGCAGGGCAACCTTGATGAAATCCGGATGGAATTCTACGGCGACGGCACGGCCATGTTCGAAGCCTTCAAGGCCGGCGAACTGAATTCCAGCCGCGAATTCAACGCCGAAAAGTGGGACACGCAATACGACTTCCCCGCCATCGACAGCGGCGATGTGGTCAAATCCGTGCTGCCGCATGAACGGCCCTCGGGCATCACCGGCTTTGTCATGAACACCCGCAACGACGCCTTCAGCGACTGGCGGGTACGCGATGCGATGCTGCATGCGTTCAACTTCGAATTCATCAACGAAACCATGACCGGCTCGAAACAGCCGCGCATCACGTCCTATTTCTCGAACTCGGTTCTTGGTATGCAGGATGGCCCTGCCGAGGGCCGCGTGCGCGAATTGCTCGAACCCTTTGCCGATGATCTGCTGCCCGGCGCGCTTGATGGCTACGCCCTGCCCGTCAGCGACGGCACGGAACGCAACCGGGGCAATATCCGCGCCGCCATCGCCCTGATGGAAGAGGCCGGCTACACCATCGAGGAAGGCGTCATGACCCGCCCCGACGGCACGCCCTACACGTTTGAAATCGTGCTCAGCCAGGGCAGCGCCGAAAACGAGGCGATCATCGATCTCTTCACCCAATCGCTGGAACGCATGGGCATCACACCGACGATCACCACAATCGACAGCGCCCAGTACAAGGAACGGACAACCAATTACGATTTCGACATGACCTATTACCGCCGCGGTCTGTCGCTCAGCCCGGGCAATGAACAGCGTCTCTACTGGGGGTGTGACGGTGTCGAAAACCCGGGCACCCGCAACTGGATGGGCATGTGTTCGCCGGCGGCCGAGGCGTTGATCGACACGATCCTCAACTCGACCACCCGCGACGAATTCCTTGCCGCGACACGGGCGCTTGACCGGGTTCTGACCACCGGACGCTACGTCATCCCCATCTACCAGTGGAACATCAGCCGCATCGCCCACGTCAAGGAACTCAAATACCCACAGGAGCTGCCGATTTACGGCGACTGGATCGGCTGGCAGCCGGATGTCTGGTGGTGGGAAGAGGAGTGATCCCGTGCGCAGAGTGTTGTTTGTCCTACTCGCTGCAGGCGCGCTAAGCGCCTGCGCCACGGTGGATGGCATCGGACAGGACATTTCCGGCGGCGCCCGAACCGTTCAAAGCTGGTTCTGAACCGCGTTCCGTTCAAACTACGACTTTTTGCTCGTTTTTGAGGCATTTCCGCTGTGCGATAGTGATCGCCGCGAGGGACGTTTGGGAGGAACGTCTGTGACCTGGGACGACATACGCGGCAATTGGCATCACGCCCTGTCCGAACTGAAAACCCGCTTTCCGCTGGTGGATCACCATGTGGTTGAAACCCCACCGGAATCGCTGTCGGACCTGACGCATCACGTCGCGTCCCGCCATGATCTGACCGTCAGCGAAGCGGTCGAGGAAATCACCGACTGGATGTTCGTCGTGTCACTGGCCCGCATCGCCAGCGAGATCGGGCACGATCTGTCAGACCAGTGACGTCACCCAGAGGATGGTTGCGTCCTCGTCCGACACCGACACGACATTGTGGCCCATCGTGGCGTCGTAATAGGCGCTGTCCCCCCGGCGCATTTCGACCGGTTCGTAGAATTCGGTGTAAAGGCGGATGACTCCGGTCAGCACATACAGGAATTCTTCGCCGTCATGGCGCACCCAGCCGTCGAATTCGTCCACCGTCCGTGCCCGCACCCGCGCGCGGTAGGGCAGCATCTGCTTCTTGGTCAGCGTTTCGGCCAACAGCTCGTGTTCATATGTGACCGTCGCATGCTGCTGGCCTTCGCCATTCAGGGTCACCGCCATCCGGCCATTCACTTTTTCCCGCTGCGGCGGCGTGAACAGTTGCGGCACAGAGATCTGCAACCCGATCGCCAGCTTTTTCAGCGCGTCATATGTCGGCGACATTTGCCCGTTCTCGATCTTGGACAGGGTCGACCGGGCCAGCCCGGCCTTCTGGGCCGCCTGTTCCAGCGTCCAGCTCCGCGCCTTGCGCAAGTCGCGCACCCGCTCCCCCAGGTTGAGAGGTTCGGGATGTTCATCATGGCCACTGTCACGGGCAATACGGATCAAGTTCTTGGGGTCATCTGCCATGCGCCAGCTATATCCCCACCAACCCGCCCGCGCAACGTGCGCTTGCACGGCCTGCGGTGGCGGACTAGGGCTGTGACATGTCTTCGCCCGCCTATCCGCCTTGCCCGACCCCCTTCAACCTGACCGCGCATGTTCTGGCCAGGGCCGACGCGGTGCCCGACAAGATCGCCCTTGCCATCGTCAAGCCGACAGGCGCGGAACGGTGGAGCTATGCGCGGCTCAAATCCGCCGTGCTTGGCTGTGCAACGGGGTTCCTGCAATCGGGCCTGACCCCCGGTGACCGTCTTCTGATGCGGGTCGGGAACACGGTGGATTTCCCGGTTGCCTACCTCGCCGCCATTGCGGTGGGGATCGTCCCGATCCCGACCTCGTCACAACTCACCCAAGCCGAAGTCGGGGTCCTGATCGACATGACCGCGCCGTCTGCCCTGCTGCATGACGGCACGACGGCCTGCCCGCCCCACGACCGCATCATCCGTACCGCTGACATGTACGACTGGTACGGTTTGCCGCCCGCCGACTACGATTTCGGGGATCCGAACCGTCTGGCCTATATCATTTTCACCTCCGGCACGTCCGGCCTTCCCCGCGCCGTGTGCCACGCGCATCGGGCCATCTGGGCGCGCGGCATGATGATGGACGGCTGGTACGGCCTCACCGAACAGGACCGGCTCATGCATGCCGGCGCGTTCAACTGGACCTATACGCTGGGCACCGGCCTGCTGGACCCGTGGACACGGGGCGCCACGGCGCTTATTCCAGCCCAAGGGGTGGATCACGCCCAATTGCCGCTGCTGATGAAACGGCACGAGGTCTCCATTTTCGCTGCAGCACCAGGTGTTTACCGTCACATCCTCAGGTCACCAAACCTAACCCTTCCCAAGCTGCGACATGCGCTTTCCGCCGGGGAAAAGCTGCCCGCCAGCATCCGCGATGCCTGGCAGGAAGCAACCGGCACCCGCATCTACGAGGCATTCGGCATGTCCGAATGTTCCACCTTCATCTCGACCGCGCCGGGCCTTGCCGACGTGGCCCCGCAAAGCCTCGGCTGGCCGCAACCCGGCCGCAGGGTCAGCCTGCGCGACGCGTCGGGGACCGTTGCGCAGGGCGAAACCGGCACCATCGCCATTCACAAATCCGACCCCGGCCTCATGCTCGGCTACCTCAACGATGCAGAGGCCACGCAAAGCCGGTTTCAGGGCGACTGGTTCATGACCGGCGACACCGGGCACGAAACCGAACAGGGTGACATCCACTATCACGGCCGCGCCGATGACATGATGAATGCGGGCGGGTACCGCGTCAGCCCGCTCGAGGTCGAAGCGGCCCTGTCCCCCCATCCCGACATTCAGGACATTGGTGTCACGGATCTTGAGATCAAACCCGACACCCGGATCATTGCCGCATTTTACGTGGCAGATCAGACGCTTGACGAAAGCGCCTTACAGACGTTCGCCGCGCGGACACTGGCCCGCTACAAACAACCGCGCCTGTTCCGCCGGGTCGCCGCCCTGCCACGCAACGCCAATGGAAAACTGGTCCGCCGGTCCCTGCCCGACCTTCCTGCGCTGTGACAGGTCTGCACCTGTCCATTCCAACCATGGCATGTTAGCTCTACCCAAACCGTTTTGGAGGAGCGCGCAATGGTAAAGCTCGACATCATGTCCGACCCGATCTGCCCCTGGTGCTATATCGGGAAGGCAAATCTCGACCGCGCCCTGGAACAGCGCCCCGACCATCCGTTCCTGATCACCTGGCATCCGTTTCAGCTGAACCCCGACATGCCCAGGTCCGGGATGGATCGCCGCACCTATCTGGAAACCAAGTTCGGCGGCAAGGATGGCGCGGTCAAAGCCTATGCGCCGGTGGTGGCGCATGCGGAAAAAGCAGGTCTGACGCTCAACCTCGATACGATCAGGACCACCCCGAACACCATCAACGCCCATCGCCTGATCCACTGGGCGGGGATCGAACAGAAACAGACCGAGGTCGTGGATGCGCTGTTCAAAGCCTATTTCGTCGACGGGCGCGACATTGGCGACACCGACACGCTGGCCGACATCGCCGATACGGCAGGTCTGGATGCCAGCGTGATCCTGCGCCTTTTGGCGACCGATGAAGACGTCCGGGATATCGTCGACCGCGACGCGGCGGCGCGTGGCATGGGGGTCAATTCTGTCCCGACCTTCATCGTGGCCGGTCAGCACGCCGTACCCGGTGCACAGCCAACCGAGCTTTGGCTCAAGGTGATTGACGATCTGGCACAGCAAGGAGCCGCGCTGAACGCATGATCACCCGCTTCCGTGTCGCCACTCTGGTTTTCACGCTTGTCCTGATTATCGCAGGCGGCACGGTCTTTTTTCGCTGGGCCGAAGGCTGGAGCTGGCTGGACGCGTATTTCTTCACCGTCGTCACCCTGTCGACCGTCGGCTACGGGAACCTTGTTCCAGTGACCGCCATCGGCAAGATCGGGACAACCGTCTTCATTCTGCTGGGCCTTGGGGTTTTTGCCGTGGCGGTCCAGCAATTCGGCATGTTTGCCATGCGTAAACGCGAAGAGCATGTGGAATGGCTCATCGGGCGTCTTGAAAAACCATCCGATCCCGCGAACACGGATGAAGACCCGACCGAACGGCACGTGACAGATCGGCATTAGAGTTCCCCTATCCGGTCTTCACGGATGGTGGTAGGCCTGCGCGCGTACTGACAGGAATCGCCATGCCACATGCCATGCCGCGCACGGAATTCATCGCCCTGATGGCGATGCTCGCGGCGACTGTTGCGCTGTCCATCGATGCCATGCTGCCGGCCCTGCCCGCCATCGGCACCGAACTGTCCCCGAACGATCTGAACAAGGCGCAATTGATCATCACCAGCTTTGTGCTGGGCATGGGGATCGGCACATTCGTGGCCGGGCCGCTGTCCGACACGTACGGGCGCAAGCCGGTCATGCTGTACGGTGCCGCCATCTACACCGTGGGCGCGTTCATCGCCTCCAAGGCCCAAAGCATCGAGGTCATGCTGATCGCGCGTATCCTTCAGGGCCTTGGCGCCTCGGGGCCGCGCGTCGTGGCCATGGCCGTCATCCGCGATCTCTATGCCGGGCGCGGCATGGCCAAAATCCTGTCTTTCACCATGCTTGTCTTTGCCCTCGTGCCCGCCATAGCGCCACTTCTGGGGGCCATCGTCATCGACATCTCGGGCTGGCGCACGGTGTTCTACGGCTTCATCGTCTTTTCTGCCGTCTCCGCACTCTGGCTGGCGTTGCGCCTGCCGGAAACGCTGGCCCCGGACCACCGCAGACCGTTCCGCTTCCACGCCTTGCGCAGCGCCGCAACCGAGGTGCTGAGCCATCCCATCGTCCGCCTGTCGATCCTGGTGCAAACCCTGTGCCTTGGCATGCTGTTTTCGATGCTGGCCAGCGTACAGCAGATCTACGACATCACTTTTGACCGCGCTGACAGCTTTCCGCTGTGGTTCGGCCTCGTGGCCGTCCTGTCCGCCAGTTCCAGTCTTCTGAATGCGTCGCTTGTGGTGCGGCTTGGCATGATGGTGCTGGTGCGCGGCATGCTGATGGCGCAGGTGATCCTGTCGGCACTGATGATCGCGCTGGGCATCGCGGCGACTGCGGGGCATGTCCCGGCCACACCCTATTTCGCGGGGTTCGTGGTCTGGCAGGTCTCGCTTTTCTTTCAGGCCGGGATGACCATCGGCAACCTGTCCGCCATCGCGCAGGAACCGATGGGCCACATCGCCGGCATGGCGGCCAGCGTCATCAGCGCCATAGCGACGGTTGGTGCGGTCTTTCTTGCAGCCCCGGTGGGGCTGATGTTCAACGGCACGCCGATCCCGCTTTCGGTGGCCATCTTCTTCGAAGCGCTGACAGGGTTGTGGCTGATGCGCCTGATGATGCAACGTGACGCCCGAAGCATCGCCTGACCTGAAAAACCCAAGGATTCCTTATGTCAAAGATCAAGGTAGACAATCCGATCGTTGAAATGGACGGCGATGAAATGACCCGGATCATCTGGGATTTCATCAAGAAAAAACTGATCCTGCCCTATCTGGACATCGACCTGCTGTACTATGACCTCGGGATCGAAGAACGCGACCGCACCGAAGACCAGGTCACCATCGACGCCGCCGAAAAAACCAAGGACGTCGGCGTCGCCGTCAAATGCGCAACGATCACACCGGATGAGGCGCGGGTCGAGGAATTCGGACTCAAGCAGATGTGGCGCAGCCCAAACGGCACGATCCGCAACATCCTCGGCGGCGTGATCTTTCGTCAGCCGATCATCTGCCGCAACGTGCCGCGCCTTGTGCCCGGCTGGACACAACCCATCGTGGTCGGCCGTCACGCCTTTGGAGACCAGTACAAGGCGCAGGATTTCAAGTTTCCCGGACCGGGCAAGCTGACCATGAAATTCGAAGGCACAGACGGCACCGTGATCGAACGCGACGTGTTCGACGCCCCCGGCGCGGGCGTTTTCATGTCGATGTACAACCTTGATGCCTCCATCACGGATTTTGCGCGGGCCTCGTTCAATTACGGACTGACCCTTGGCTGGCCGGTTTACCTGTCCACCAAGAACACCATCCTCAAGCAATACGATGGCCGGTTCATCGAAATCTTCGCCGACGTGTTCGAGGCCGAATTCAAGGACCAGTTCGACGCCAAGGGCATCGAATACCAGCACCGGCTGATCGACGACATGGTCGCCTGTGCCATGAAATGGAACGGTGGTTTTGTCTGGGCCTGCAAGAACTACGATGGCGATGTGCAATCGGACACCGT
>CAYZAD010000110.1:0-9078 GCA_964476315.1 uncultured Rhodobacterales bacterium | reverse complement strand
TACAATCGCCCACCGCTGCTGCGGTCAGGCGGGCGCCTTCCATACACATGTACTGAACCCCGGGGTTCATAAGCTCCATGCGCATGTACACGGTGAAGGCCACCGAGATGAAACCGGCAAGGCCTGCTGCGATCAGGTAAAGAATCCCGATGTCTTTGTGGTTTGTGGACATGAACCAGCGCGTAAAGAATCCGCGGTTGTCCTCGTGTTCATGGCCGTGAATGGCGGCGTCTGCCATATCTGCCTCCTGAATGTGACTGTCGACAGGGCACAGCTCATGTGTCTGGTCCCTTTGTTCCCACGCCGTTGTAGAAGGTCAGGGCGGCGTCATCAACGCGCGTATTTGACGTAGATCAAACTTTATTGTCGCAGTCTGGCGATCTTTGCAGACGTGTCAGAGTTTTGGATTTCTTCGAAATATCAATCGGATGCTTGCGCAGGGTGAGCTTACACACTGAAAACACATATAAAAACGGGAATGCTTTGCGGCAATGGCGTGAATGACCCCGTCAGGGACCGGTCTCGTGCGGTTTGGGTCGATGCGTGGCCGCATGACGGAAGGGTCAAGCGATTCACCGACCAATGGCTGCATTCGGCCCATGGCCGCGCCCCTGTCTCAAACGCCAAGCTGTCCGCGATGCAAAATCCTGGGCTGCATCACGTCATCGAAAGCGCTGCGCAATGCGACATCGACATCGTCCATGGTTACTGGCAGCCCAAGATCGACAAGCGATGTGACGCCGAATTCCGTGATTCCGCAGGGCACGATGCCGTCGAAATGGCTCAGGTCCGGCTCCACGTTGATCGAAATGCCATGGAAACTGATCCACCGCCGCATGCGTATGCCGATGGCGGCGATCTTGTCCTCGGCCATGCGCCCATCGGCCAGCTTGGGCTTGTCCGGTCGTTCGATCCAGACCCCGACGCGCCCGTCGCGGATATGTCCGGTCAGGCCGAACTCCGCCAGGGTGGCAATGACCCACGCCTCGAGGTCCTGCACGAAGCGGCGCACGTCCCGCCCCCGCTTGCCGACATCCAGCATGACGTACACCACCCGCTGGCCCGGGCCGTGATAGGTGTATTGCCCACCGCGTCTGGTGGGGTAGACGGGAAACCGGCCCGGGTCTTTCAGATCCTCGATTTGCGCGCGGGGGCCGGCGGTATATAGCGGCGGATGCTCGACCAGCCAGACCAGTTCGTCCGCCGCCCCGTCCGCAATTGCTTCGGCCCGGGCTTCCATCGTGGCCACAGCCTCGTCATAGTCGGTCAGCCCGTCACTGATGCGCCATTCAACCATTCGCGTTACCGGGGCAACTGCCCCGCCTCCTTGATCGTGGGGATATGACGTCGGCTGACCGGGATGTCACCCCCTGTGGACACTTGCAGCACCAATGCGCCACATCCGCCCGGCACAGCACAGGCCGCAACCCGGCCGTCGCGCGGGTCTTGGGTGCCGTGCATCAGGGGGCAGGGTTGGGCAAGAGCAATAGTCGAAATTTGCCCTTGCCCCCGATTGCGACCTTCGCTAATGACCCGCCTACCAAGTCAAGACAGTGCGGTCGTGGCGGAATTGGTAGACGCGCAGCGTTGAGGTCGCTGTGGGGTAACTCCCGTGGAAGTTCGAGTCTTCTCGACCGCACCATTCTTCCCTGAAAAGACGAGTGTTTTTCCGTATGTGGACCCTCCGTCCCCCACTTGGTCCCCAGTGAAAGTCTTTCTTCATCGGAATGACCGTCAAAGCGCAAAGCGCCGGGCATGCTGCGGAAACGTTGAGTTTCGAATGTCGTCGTTCGAATGGGTGGGAACAGAGGTCGATTTGCAGAATCTCGACCGTGCTGTGATCAGGCGGCCATCAAACCGGGCAAAGCAAGCGAACACAATACCGCTTTGATGATCTTCGAAAAAATGGCGGGATGCGATCAGCAGCGCCTTTTTGAGGTCTTTCTAGCCTCAAAAAGCGCCACAATTTCGGAAAGCAATCATTCAGGTTGCCCGGCCACAGTTTGGACCGCTTCTGGAGATGGATCAGGTGGATAGCCCTATCTCTTGGCAACCCCATGTCCTGCACCGTCGGCAAAAGACAGGTGCCCCGACACGGTTCCGGGCGGACCGAGGTGACCGTCCTGTCAGAGAAATCGCAGCCTGTGTTTGCTCAACAGCTCGACAAGGATCGACTTGGCATATCGCCGGTGATTCCTGTGGCATTCCCGGGCGGTTGCCGCGTCCCCGTTGCGGATCGCCTGATAGACCAGGCGATGGTCCTCGTTGGATTTGGTGGGAAGCGGACGCATGAAAAGGGTTGTCATACGTGCCCGCCGGACCTGATCGCTCATCATGCCGACAATGGTCTGGATACGGCTGTTGCCACCAAGTCGGACAAGCTCTGCATGGAAGCGGTCATCGGCGTCGGCCCAGGCATCGAGGTCCGAGTCGGCAATGGCCCGGTCCATGTCCTCGATCGCCCGGGCAAGATCGCTCAGGTCTTCCTTGGAATACCCCGCTTCCGCCGCGCGTTCTGCCGCGTGGCTTTCCAGCTCCGTCAGGACGTCGTAGATCTCGGCCATGTCGTCGGGCGAAAGCGGCGAGATCCGGACGCCCTTGCGCGGTCGCAGTTCAAGAAGCCCCTGGCTTTCAAGGGTCAGCACGGCCTCTCGCACGGGGGTGCGGGACATCTCCAGAAGTTGGGCCAGTTCGGATTCCAGATGATCGGAACCGGCGGCAAGCTCCCCTGAAAAAATGCGCGAACGCAATTCCTGAATGGCGCGCTGCGAATTGGACAGGGATTTTTCGGGCATAGGCCTGCTACTCCTCAAGGACCTTCTTGCAGCCGCTTTCTGCCGAAGCGTAGATCGCCGCCTCGACCCGTTCAACCGTCAGATAGTCCCGGGCGTGGTTTTCAAGTGCCGTGCCGTCAAGAATACCATCGACCACATGCGACTGAAGCGCATGGACGCAATCGCCTCCGAAGCCGTCCCAGGCGTCTGGCGGCAGCAGACCCCTTGTCGTCTCGGTACCAAACCGGCGCAAGTGAACGCTGCCGTCACCAAGCAGGCTGATCGTACCTTCCGTGCCTTCGAAAAGCGCTTCGCCCATCGTGCGGCGCAGATTGTCTGTGGCATGGTCAAGATGGCGGTTCCCGTCGAACATGGCTCGGACGCCGTCCGGATGGTCGAAAATGATGTAGCCTGCGTCTTCGCCCGCAATCACGGGATTGATCCCGCGCAAATCGGCATAAACGGCCGAGGGATCGCCCAGCAGATAGCGGAACGTGTCAATCCAATGCACGGCTGTCTCGTGAACAAGGAACCGTTCCATCTTTTGGAAATAGGGTTGGCGCGCCAGATAAGCGTCCGGTCCCTGTCCGTCCCCGGGGCGCAGGCGGAATGTGACTTGCTGAAGCCGCCCCGCATCCCCGCGGTCCAGCGCCGCCTTGATCACCCGGTACCAGGGTTGAAACCGGAAATTCTCATGGACAATGATCGTGGCCCCTGCAGCCTCAGCCTCGTGGGTCATCGTTTCCGCTTCCCCAAGGTCTCTGCAAAAGGGTTTCTGACAGATGATCCATTTGATCCCGGCGTTCAGCGCCGTGCGGATCGCGCTGGCATGGGCCTCGGGCGGCAGGATGATATCAAGCACGTCCGGGCTTTGATCGCGCAGCATGCGCGCCAGATCAGTATAGGCGGGCAAGCCTGTGGCCTCGGCCTTTTTCAGATCCCGGTTGCAGGAGCCGACAAGCGCTACGCGTTCCATGCGCGCCCAGCTTCCGTAGTGAAACTGGCTGAAATATCCCGCGCCGACGCAGGCAACCCGAAGCATCTTGGCCCGTGTCATGCGACGAACACCGCATCGAGCACGGCCGTCGCCGCAGCGCTTGTGCTTGCGGTGCCGCCGATATCGGGTGTCACGGTCTCGCCGCGCGCGACCACATCTTCCACGGCTTCCCGCAATCGCTTTCCGTCCTGAACCAGCGTTGGAACATCATGCTTGATGCCCAACCAATCAAGCATCATGGCCGCCGAAAGGATCATGGCCAGCGGATTGGCGCGGCCTTGCCCCGCAATATCGGGCGCAGAGCCGTGGCAGGGCTGGAAGACGGCATGGTCCAGCCCGATATCCGCCGAGGGCGCCAATCCCAATCCACCCATCAAGCCGGCACCAAGATCGGACAGGATGTCGCCAAACATGTTTTCGGTGACCAGCACGTCGAAGTCCCACGGCTTCTGCACCATCCAAAGGGCCGTGGCATCGACATAGGCATGGTCTGCTGCCAGGTCCGGATGACGCGCGGCTTCGGCATTGAAAATGTCCCGGAAAAACGCGAACGCGCGAAACACGTTGGCCTTGTCGACGCAGGTGACACGCCCCGGTCCGCGCCCGGCCGCCTTCCGAGAGCGGGCAAGTTCGAAGGAAAAACGGAACAGTTTTTCCGAGATGTCGCGCGTGATGAGCAGGGTTTCCCGCGCTTCATCCTGTGTGACCTCACCACGGCCCTGCGTGTGAAACAGACCTTCCGTGCTTTCGCGGATCAGAACGAAATCGATTTCTCGGTTCGGGGGCATCCTGAGAGGTGTCTTCTGCCCCGCTTTCACACGGACGGGGCGCACACCGGCAAAGAGTTTGAGCGCTTTGCGCAGGTCAATCTGCGGTGAAATTTCGGTGCCGTCGGCATACCGGACATCCGGCAGGCCCATTGCGGAAAGCAGAATCGCATCCGAGCGCCGGGCGATGTCCATGGAGCTGTCTGGTAGCGATTCCCCGGTGCGCGCATAGTGGGCGGCTCCTGCAGGGGCCTCGATGAAGTCCAGGGCATAGTCTGCCGAGGCACGTGACATCTGTCGCAGGATTTCAAGCGTAGGCGCCATGATTTCAGGCCCGATGCCGTCTCCGCTGAACACCGCAATGCTGAATGTCTTGGTCATCTCGGGCCTCTTTCTTCGGCTTGGTTCGATTGAATTTTTCAACTGATCGAAACGAAAAGTTGACAAGGCATTTTTTAATGCATACGCAAATTAATGCAACAAAGAATGCAACGACCTTGGGAGGGACATGACATGAAACTTGGATTTGCAAAGATCGCCGTGATGGCGGCGCTTGCGGCTGGATTGGGCTCTGCTGCGGCGGCGCAGGATTATCCGTTCCGCGATATCACGACGGCAGTCGTCTGGGGCGCTGGTGGCGGTACCGACAGCATCAACCGTATGATCATGGCCGAAATGGAAAAGCACCTGCCGGTCAGCATCAACGTGATCAACCAGACCGGCGGTGTCGCGGGATCGAACGGGATGGTCTACGTGATGAACCAGCCCGATGACGGCTATACGCTGGTCGGGCTGTCCGAATCCAACGTCACCGCTGCGGTGCAGGGCGGATGGGACAAGACATTCGACTTCTGGTACCCGTTCATCGTCGGCGGCTCGCCTGATCTGATTTCCGTGCCCGCGAACAGCCCCTACAACACGCTGGAAGAATTGGTTGATGCGGCCAAGGCCGCGCCGGGGACCATCCCTGCTGCGGCTTCCGGTGCGGGCTCCATCCACCACCTGAACCTGCTTGCCATCCAGAACGGGGCCGGGGCCGAGTTCCTCTTTGTTCCCTATCAGGGGTCGGCCCCCGGTCAGGAAGCAGCAATCGCCGGCGAAGTGCAGCTTGTGGTGACATCCCTGGCCGAACAGGCCGCGCTGATCGAAGGGGGCCAGCTAAAGCCATTGGCGATGCTGACGCCGGACAGTGCCATGATCGCAGGTATGTCGGTGCCCTCCGCTTTCGACATCTATGACGGTCTGGACCAATACCTGCCGCTCATGCAGGCGATTGGATTTGCAGTTCACGACAGCGCTTCCGACACTGTGAAGGCCACCCTGGGTGCCGCGTTCGAAAAGGCGATCGCCTCTGACGTTGTCGCGGAATGGGCCGAGGCCAACAACTACGCCGTGAGCGGTGCCTATGGCGAAGAGGCCCAGGCGATCTTTGCGACGCTGGAAAGCAACTTTGCCTACACGCTGCAAGAGTTGGGCGCGACAACCGTCGATCCGGCCAGCCTCGGCATCAAGAAACCCTGAGAAACGCACACGCACCGGGCGCCGCAAATCATCCGCGCCCGGTTGGCTGTTCTGCCCGAGGGAGGCGAAGGGGATGGACAAGGACACCGCGATCCTGAGGGCCCGCGATTTCTGGGGCGCGTTGGCGCTCATCGCGTTGTCGGCGTTTTTCCTGTGGCGGACGATGGATATCCCACTCTGGGGAGGCAACAGGGCAGGGGTCAGCGCGGCGGCCTGGTACAATTCGGCGGCGATTGTGCCGCTTGGCATCTTTTCCGCGCTCCTTGTCCTGTCGATAGCACTTCTGATCATCGCGATCCGGTCTGGTGGCGCGCGGCAGGCTCTGTCATCGGTGGGGATCGGTTGGAATGCGGACGAGGCCCTGCGCTTTACCACCATCGGGGTGATCCTGTTTTTCTACGTGGCCGGACTCGTGCCGCGCGTGGATTTCGTTCTTGGCAGCGGGCTCTTGATCACGGCGCTGACCTTTGGGTTCCACAAGGCTGTGCGCGCGCGCATGGCCCTGTCGGCGGCAGCCGTTGCCTTGTGCGGCGGCTATGCGCTGATGCGTCATTTGCCGCAGTCGGAATGGGCTGCGCACGACGACGATTGGCTGACGCTTCTGGTCTGGGTGTTGCTGACCCTCGAGACGCTCAGACAGTCACGCAAGGATCGCTTGCTCAGGGCCGTGCCGATCATTGCAGTCGTTGCGCCCGTTCTTCTGGTGTGCGCGATGGCTTTCGGTTTCAGGCAGAATGTCCCGAACCGGGGCGGGCTTCTCTTCAAACAGATCGAATACCACTACTACGTGTCGATCCGTCCGATCTGGAGGTCATAACATGGACTTCGTCCTGACCCAGCTTGCGGGCTTCGGAGGCGCCTTTTTTGCGCTTGTCGTGGACCCGCTGACATATGCCTACCTGATTGTGTCGGTCTTTCTGGGGATCACCTTCGGGGCATTGCCGGGGCTGACGGCCACGCTTGCGGTGACCATCCTGACCGGGTTCTTCGGCAACAAGATCCCGCTGGATTATTCCCTGATTGCGCTTCTGGGGGCCTATGTCGGGGCCATTTACGGGGGGTCGTACCCGTCGATCCTTTTGAACATTCCCGGCACTGCGGCCAGCGCAGCGACGGCGATGGACGGCTATCCTTTGGCAAAGGCCGGACGCGGGGGCGAAGCACTTGGCCTGACCACCACGGCAAGTTTCATCGGCACCCTGATCGGAACAACTGCTCTGCTCGTATTTGTCTGGCTTCTGTTGTTGCTGTCTCAGAACATTGCCAGCCCCGAAAAGGCGCTTCTTGCGCTTTTCGGGATCCTTCTGTCCGGAACGCTGATGTCCGAAGACCTTGTCATCAAGGGCTGGATTTCAGGCCTGATCGGACTGGCGATGGCGATGGTCGGGTTGGATCCTCTGCTGTCAGAGCCACGCTATACCTTCGGCTGGTCCTATATGCTCTCGGGCTTCCAGGTGGTGCCGGTGCTGATGGGCGCCTTTGCCATTCCGCAGATCATCGAAGGGATGCGGCACATGGAACTGGGGCAGCTGGTCCAGCTGAAGGGCCGCATCCTCCCCAACCTGAAAGCCGTGCGACGGTATCTTCCCACCATCACCCGATCCGGGGTGATCGGAACCGGCGTCGGGGCCCTGCCCGGTGTGGGCGAGGACGTGGCAGGATGGGTCAGCTATGGCGTCGGCAAGACAGTCAGCACGGATGGCGACAGTTTCGGCAAGGGATCGGTCGAAGGATTGCTGTCCTCGGAAACCGCGAACAATGCCTGTATCGGTGGGGCGCTGATCCCGCTGCTTGTGCTGGGTATTCCCGGCTCGCCCCCGGCAGCAGCGCTCATGGGGGCTTTCAAGATCAATAACATCATACCCGGCCCAACGATTGACCCGGCCATCATCCTGCGCGTGGTGGCGATCATGGTGTTGGCATCGCTCACCATGTTCATCATGGGGTTGTTCACGGCGCGGGTGTTCATCAGGATCCTGCGCATTCCACAGGTGGTGTTTTTGCCGATTGTCATGGTCTTGACGACCATTGGGTCGTTCAGTGTCGGCGGCGGGATCAACGATCTTTACCTGATGCTCGGTGTCGGCTTTGTGGCCTACTTCATGAACCTGCTGAAATATCCGATCGCGCCCCTGGTGATCGGGGTTATCCTCGGCGGTCTGTTTGATGAAACGTTCCGGCGGTCCCTGCTGATCTCGGGCGGAGACCTTGCGGTCTTTGCCTCGCGCCCGGTTGCTGCCATCCTGTTGGCGCTGAACCTTGCGCTGATCGCGGCGCAGGTGCCGGTGGTGAAACGGGCGTTCGGACGCCTGCGGAGAAGGAATGTGTGATGTATGCAGTTGTGGTGACGTTCGAGGTCATGTCGGGGGAAATGGAGGCTTTTCTGCCCGCCATGATACGGAATGCCCGGACCTCTCTTGAGGAGGAAACAGGGTGCCACCGCTTTGACGTGTGCACGGACCCGGATCGCCCGAACGAAGTCTTTCTTTACGAGCTTTACACGGACCGCGCGGCCTTTGACGCGCATCTGGCAAGCGCACATTTCAAACAGTTTGACGCCCAGGTGGGCGCCATGGTGGTTCGCAAGGACGTCCGGACTTATGCGCAGGTGGCGTCATGAGCGACTGGGAAGTCTACGCAATCAAATATGCCGACCGGAATACGCGGACGCGGGCCGACAGTTTCATTTTCGATGACAACCACGACGCCCCCCATGCCATGGACTACTTCATGTGGCTGCTGCGGCGCGGGCCGGATGTGATCCTTGTCGATACCGGCTACGACGCGGATGAGGCCGCCGCCCGTGATCGGCCCATTCGGCTTGATCCGGTCGCCGCATTGGCGCCCTTCGGCATCGGTCCCGCAGATATCTCGGATATCATCGTCACCCATCTTCATTACGATCATGCAGGCGGGCTTCACCTGTTTCCCAATGCGCGGCTGCATCTGCAAGCAGCCGAAATGGCCTACGCCACCGGTCCCTGCATGTGCCATGACACGCTGCGGATGCCGTTCACAG
>CAYZAD010000109.1:0-9123 GCA_964476315.1 uncultured Rhodobacterales bacterium | reverse complement strand
GCGGATGGACCGGCCGCCTGGCCAGGGCATTCCATTTCCAGTGAGCCCGCCTCCCGGCGGGTGAAACCAAATCGTTCATAATAGGGAACCAGGCCGTCCGTGTCGGCCAGCAGGGACACTTTCTGGGTCGACGGGGTTTGTGCAAGGACATGTTGCACAAGGGCGCTCCCGGCGCCTTTTTCGGCAGACAGCACGCACATGATCGTTGAACCGGCTGGTGATCCGCTCACCCCAATCAATCCCACGATATCCTTCGGACCATACCCCGAACGACGTGCGCAATAGACGGTTGACGTTTTCAAGTTCGACATGTTGTTAAAGTATTTAATCATTTTTTCGGTAGATGCCTTCATTTCCGCGGTCTTTGCGCGTTCCGCGCATATTCCTCCGACGGACCGAACAACTGACATATAATGGGATGTCTCGGCTCCGTTATCGCTTGTCGACAATTCCGAACAGTCGAACGGCATGGTACAGTCCTTTTCATGGGGGCCGCGTTCAGAGCGCGGATGCGTGACGGTGCCTGCCTCAAGCGTATCGATCAAGCCAAATGCCGTCTTTTCCCCGTCAGGACGCGGTTTTTTGCCTGAAACGATTGCATTGGCCGTCAAGTTACGTTTCGCCGACGCCAAAGGCTTGATCTGGGTGCAAAACCGTTTCATCTAAAGCCAATGGCAGCTTGTACGGACAGCCCCCGCTCAGACGCAACGCTTCAGACTGATGCATGGAGATGTGGTGCACGCAGAGTGCTGCGCGCTGCCATGCCCCGTGACGTGTGGAACGCGGGTTTGACCGTGTTTGGCGTCAACGTGAGCCGCCCCGGTCCAATGGGCTTTGCCCTTCGCCGAGACAAGAACAGCACACCGCCACAATGCCTGACCCTGCCCCATGGCAGCGCAGACCATTGAGTGCGCATAGCCCGCCAGACGTGTTGGTGATCGGGTCCGGGGCGTCAGGATCCTTTGCCGCAATGGAACTGACGCGCCAGGGCCTGCGGGTTCTGATGATCGAGGCCGGGCCCGAGATCGGCCCCAAGGATTTTGAACAGCACGAGGACAAGCCCGCGCCGAACGGCAATATCAACCTTGGCGCGCGTATTCGTGCGACGCTGCGCGGGCAGCATGTTCAGGCGCGGGTCAGCCTGTTCGACGACCGGATCGCACCGTTCTACGTCAACGACCGGCGCAACCCCTACACGACCCCGCGCAACGCGCCGTATCTGTGGTTTCGCGGGCGACAGGGCGGCGGCCGGCTGCGCACGTTCGGGCGGGTGCTGATGCGCTGGTCCGATGACGATTTCCGCATGCACAGCCGAACGGGCACGGGGGTGGATTGGCCGATCAGCCACGACGATCTGGCGCCCTATTACGCAGAGGTCGAACGGTTTCTGGGCATTCATGGCCAGAACGATGGGGTCGAAACGGTGCCGGATTCCGTCTGCGTCCAGCCCTCTCACCTGACCGAGGCGGAGGCCTATTTCAAACAGGCCGTGGAGCAGCGAGACCCGGCACGACGGGTGGTCTCTCGCCGCTACATGATGCCCGAACGGGACCGGGTGCCAAAGCCATTGGCCGAAGCCCTCGCGACAGGACGGCTGACGATACGGTACAACATGGCCGCGCGATCGGTGCTGACCGATCCGGAAACCGGGCGCGCCACGGGGGTCACCTGCATCGATACCGTGACGGGGCGCGAAGAAACGTACCACGCCGCCGCCATCGTGGTTTCCGCCTCCGCCGTCGAAAGCGTGCGCCTGCTGCTGAATTCCGGCAAGCCGGGTGCGGGCGGGTTGGGCAACGGGTCCGGCCAGTTGGGCCGTTACTTCATGGATCAGCTGCCCTGTCTGGCCGTGGGGACCCTGCCCCGGTTCCGCGGCTGCGCCGAGGATCCCATGGCCCCGAGCGATCCCGATCCGTTCTACCACTTCCCGGGCGGTATCTTTATCCCCCGTCGTCTTCCGCAAGACGGCGATGCCAGCCCCCGGACCTATACGTTCCAGGGCAAGATCGCCCGCACACCCGTGCCGCAAGACGCTCCGTCCAAGTTCACCTTCATGGGCTACGGGCAGATGGTGCCCAACCGCGACAACAGGATCACGCTGGACCCAAGGAAACGGGACGCGTGGTCGATACCCGCTCCGCGGATTCGCTGCGCCATCTCGGCAGAGGACGAATCCACCCTGCGGACGTTGCAAGGCGCGCTGACCGACATGATCTCGGATGCGGAAGGAGAGCTGGAGTTCATCGGCTCCCCCCTCGGATTGACCGAGATGGGACGCGGTGCCTTTCCCGAGGCGGGATTCCTCATTCGGCAGGCCTTTCGCAGGCTGTTCCCCCGCACAATGGCCATGGGCACCGCGATCCACGAAAGCGGTGGTGCACGGATGGGGACCGATCCGCGCACGTCGGTGCTCGACCCGTGGTGCCGCTTGCGCGACGCGCCAAATGTGCTGGTCACCGATGCCGCCGCTTTTCCGACCGGCGGGGTCACGGGCACAACGCTGACCATCATGGCGGTCACCCTGCGCGCCTGCCGGCAATTGGCGAGTGACATGCAAAACGGGTCTTTGCCCGCCCCACCCACAGACGCTGCAGACGTCTCGGGATAAGCACGCAAGGGCGCTTCTGCCAAAGGTCGCAAGAGGCGCTGTCGCCACGGATCAGGTCCGGATCACCGCGCGCTCAGGTTACCCACGCGGTTGCGCCACAGCACTCACACCGCTTGCACGACGTTCAGGTCAGCGCCCGAAAACACGTCTTTGCAAATGGGTGCAGGTGCGATTGGTACGGGCGGTGGGACTCGAACCCACACGGCGCTAAGGCCTTCGGATTTTAAGTCCGATATGTCTACCATTCCATCACGCCCGCGTCTGCCTATCCCTACCGGCGGGGCGTGCTGAAAACAATGGCTGTCAAACGGCAATTCCCCGGGAAGGCACCTGTTTCATTCGGACCGCTTTACAGGTCGTCTTCGTCCGGCTCGACCAGCAGGGCCCGTTCGCCCAGCCACGGGTTCAAGGCCACGGCATCGCGCAAATACTCCTGTGCCTCATCATCGCGGCCAAGCTGGATCAGGGTCAGCGCCTTGCCCGTCAGCGCACCGGTGTGGCGCGGGCTGAATTCGAGCGCAAAATCGAGATCGGGCAACACGGCTTCGTAATCCGCCCGAAGGTAGTTCAGAAGGGCCCGCTGGTTGTACCCTTCTGCATAAAACGGGCAATATGACACCAGCCGGTCAAGGCTGTCCTTGGCGCGCAGGTAATCTCCGACACGCATCGCGCGCATGCCCTCATCCAGCATCATCTGAGACGGTTCATCCGGCGCATCCAGCCAATAGGTCCACATCCGCTGCGCATAGGTGCGCGCCACCATTTCGTTCGGGGCGGCCTGAACCTGGGCGAACAACGCATCCAGAGACGCAGTGTGATCCGGCGCAACGGGGCAGCCATCTGCCAATGCCGCGTTGGCGCAAAAGATCGCGGGGGCAAGGTAACGCAAATACATGCCGTATTGGACATCGCCCATGGGCGACGGTCAAGTCACGTTGCTGAACCCTTCTTCCTTGACCGCCTGCATCGCCACATAGGTGGATGTGGACGCCACATGCGGCAGGGTCGAAATCCGCTCTGCAAGAACCTCACGGTATCGCCGCATGTTCGCGGTGCGCACCTTGAGCAGGTAGTCGAAATTTCCCGCGATCAGGTGCGCTTGTTCAATCTCGGGGATCTGCGCCACGGCCTCGTTGAAATCCGCAAGCGCGGTTTCCCGGGTGTGGGTCATTTTCACTTCGACGAATGCGATATGGTCAAGCCCAAGACGGATGGGGTCAAGCATGGCCCTGTAGCCCTGGATGGCCCCAACCTCTTCCAGACGCCGCAGGCGCGCCTGGGTCGGCGATTTGGAAAGCCCGATCCGACGCGACAGTTCGGTGATCGACACCCGCCCGTCCCGCGCCATTTCCTGCAGAATCGCCATATCGAACCTGTCGAAATCAGAACTGTCCATATCGCCTGCCTTTTTCAAAAAAATCGGTAAATCCGAATAGCACAGCCCTCAAATTCGACCATTCAGACTGCAAACTTGCGGATACTGTAGCGCATCGAACCGGAGAACACCATGCCACGCGACACACTTGACCCTTTGCGCGGTCTGATTGACGACGCCACCTATGCTGACGAAGCCGAAACACTGGCGCGACTGCGCCAAGGTGCTGGCCTTTCCCCAAAGGATCGTGCCGCGATCACGGCACAGGCGACCAAGCTCGTGACGGCGATCCGCAACGATGCCCGTCCCGGCCTGATGGAAGTCTTCCTGAGCGAATACGGCTTGTCGACCGAGGAAGGCATCGCCCTCATGTGCCTGGCCGAAGCGCTGTTGCGCGTGCCCGACGCCGCGACCATCGACGCCTTGATCGAAGACAAGATTGCACCGTCGAACTGGGCCAAACACCTCGGAGAAAGCACATCTCCGCTGGTGAATGCCTCGACCTGGGCGCTGATGCTGACCGGCAAGGTCTTGCAGGACGAAACGCCCGGGCCGGTGGGCCATTTGCGCGGCGCCATCAAACGGTTGGGCGAACCGGTGATCCGGGCCGCGGTGTCACGCGCCATGCAGGAAATGGGCGCACAATTCGTGCTGGGGCAAAACATCGGCGCCGCCATGACCCGCGCCAAGGGGATGGAGGCCAAGGGCTACACCTATTCCTACGACATGCTGGGCGAAGCGGCGCGCACGGAAACCGATGCGCGGCGCTATCACCTGGCCTATTCGCGTGCGATCAGCGCGATTGCAGAGGCTGCGACATCGGCCGACATCCGGGAAAACCCGGGCATTTCAGTCAAGCTGTCGGCGCTTCATCCCCGCTACGAAGAGATGCAGCGCAGCACCGTCCTTGACGAAGTCGTCCCCCGCCTGCGGACGTTGGCGCAGCTGGCCCGCTCGGCCGGAATCGGGCTGAACGTCGACGCTGAAGAGGCCGACCGCCTGTCACTTTCGCTCGACGTGATCGAAGCGGTTCTGTCGGAACCGTCGCTGCGCGGCTGGGATGGATTCGGCGTTGTTGTGCAGGCTTACGGACAGCGCGCCGGGCAGGTCATCGACTGGCTGTATGATCTGGCAACCACGCTGGATCGCAAGATCATGGTCCGGCTGGTCAAAGGCGCCTATTGGGACACCGAAATCAAGCGCGCACAGGTCGCGGGACTGCCCGAGTTCCCGGTCTTTACCGCCAAGCATCACACGGACATCAGCTATATCGCCAATGCGCGAAAACTGCTGGGCATGACCGACCGGATCTATCCCCAGTTCGCCACGCATAACGCGCACACGGTTGCGGCGATCCTGCATATGGCGCACGACACATCGGCCTTTGAATTCCAGCGCCTGCATGGCATGGGCGAGGCACTGCACGACATCGTGAAGGCCAGGCACGGCACACGGTGCCGGATCTATGCTCCGGTCGGGGCGCACCGGGATCTGCTGGCCTACCTGGTGCGGCGCCTGCTTGAAAACGGGGCCAACAGTTCCTTCGTCAACCAGATTGTCGACACGGATGTGCCCGCAGACCGCGTGGCCGCTGACCCGTTCGACGCCACCGATGAAAACCATCTTCTGACCGGTCCAGAGCTTTTCGCCCCCGAACGGGTAAATTCGCGGGGCTGGGATCTGACCCATCGCCCGACACGCAGCGCGCTGGACACGGCGCGTGGCGCGTTCGCGTCGCACAGATGGCAGGCGCATCCGTTGGTGCACGGGCAAGACACGCAGCCCAATCCGGTCGCAGTCGGAAACCCGGCGCGCGTCGGGGACACCGTTGGCGACGTGACCTGGGCCGATGCAGATACGGTCGCACGTGCCTGCGACGCTGCGCAGACTTGGGATGCGCCCGCAGCGCAGCGGGCAGAGGTTTTGTCCCGCGCCGCCGATCTTTACGAGGCCCATCACGGCGAACTCTTTGCCCTGCTTGCGCGGGAAGCCGGCAAAACCCTGCTTGATGCGGTTGCAGAACTGCGCGAAGCCGTTGATTTCCTGCGCTATTACGCTGCGCGTGCGCCAGAGGCGGCGCCGGTTGGGCCATTTGCCTGCATCAGCCCGTGGAATTTCCCGCTTGCCATTTTCACCGGGCAGGTCGCTGCGGCACTGGCGACCGGCAATGCCGTTCTGGCCAAACCGGCGGAACAGACGCCGCTGGTGGCCTATCGCGCCGTCGAACTTCTGCATGAGGCCGGTGTGCCCCGCGCAGCGCTGCAGCTTTTGCCCGGCGCCGGTGATGTCGGGGCCGCCCTGACCCGCAACCCGCAGATCAAGGGCGTCGCCTTTACCGGATCGACCGAAACGGCCAAGCGGATACACCGCAATATCGCCGACTACCTCGACCCCGGCGCGCCCTTCATCGCGGAAACCGGTGGGCTGAACGCAATGATCGTCGACAGCACCGCCCTGCCGGAACAGGCCGTTCAGGCCATCGTGGAATCCGCCTTTCAATCCGCCGGGCAACGCTGTTCCGCCCTGCGATGCCTCTACGTGCAGGAAGACATCGCAGAAGACTTCATCGCGATGCTCAAGGGGGCGATGGACGCCCTCGTCATCGGCGACCCCTGGGTCTACGGCACCGATATTGGCCCGGTGATCGATACGGACGCGCGCGATGCGATCCTCGACTATATTCAAACGGCCGATGCAGACGGGCGTGTCGTGCATCGCATTCCGATGCCGGTCAGCGGGATCTTCGTCCCGCCCACGCTCATCCGGGTCAGCGGCATCGCGGATCTGGAGCGCGAGGTTTTCGGCCCCGTCCTGCATGTCGCAACATTCCGCGCCGATGAAATCGACGCCGTGATCGATGCCATCAACGCCACCGGGTATGGCCTGACATTCGGTCTGCAAACGCGCATCGACGACCGTGTCCAGCACGTGTCAGAGCGCATCAAGGCCGGAAATGTCTACGTGAACCGAAACCAGATCGGTGCGATCGTGGGCAGCCAACCCTTTGGCGGCGAAGGCCTTTCCGGCACAGGCCCCAAGGCGGGTGGCCCCCGGTACCTCGCCCGGTTCCAAAAGACACCAGCCAAAGATGGCACGGCGGAATGGGACCGGGATGATCGCTTGGACCGGCTGCAACAGGCATTCGCACAATTGGATGCACATCCAGCCGCGATGTCGGAAAGCCTTCCCGGACCCACCGGTGAATCGAATGTGATCACAACCCATGCACGCGGTCCCGTCCTGTGCCTCGGCCCCGGCGCTGCCGCGGCAGAAGCTCAGAAAACAGGGATCGAGCGGCTTGGCGGAACGGCCATTGCTGCGACCGGCCGGATCGAACCCGGGTGGATCGACACCTTGCCCGTACAGGGTGTCATCTGGTGGGGTGACCAGGACACGGCGCGCGCCCTCAGACAAGCGCTGGCGCGGCGCGACGGCCCCATTCTGCCACTTGTGACCTCGGTTCCGGACAAGGCACATGCCTGCGGCGAACGTCACGTCTGTGTCGATACCACCGCGTCGGGAGGAAACGCACAACTCCTTGGCGGCATGGCTTGACGCGACACGGCTTTCAGCCAAGTCTTCGGATATGTTTCCGATACGTGATCACAACCCGTCCGGGCGGACGCCTTATGTCACATATGCGCTCATCGCGGCGAATGTGCTGATTTTTATCAGCTATTGGCCGATGATGCAGGACGAACGTGCCATCCTGACCTTCTATTTCGACTACGCCCTGATCCCCGCACTGGTCAGCGACGGTCGGGGCTTTTCCGGGTTCTTCACCTCCATGTTCCTGCACGGGGGTTGGATGCACCTGATCGGCAACATGTTGTTTCTGTTCATTTTCGGCGACAACATGGAAGATGAAATGGGGCATCTGGGCTTCAGCCTCTTTTACCTTGCCGCCGGATTGGGGGCGGGTTTCATCCACTATATCAGCGCACCGGGCTCGCCCGTTCCGACCGTTGGCGCGTCCGGCGCGATTGCGGGCGTCATGGGCGGATATCTGTTGCTGTTTCCCAAGGCCCGGGTCGATATCTTCATCTTTTTCATCGTCTTTTTCAAAATCCTGCCCATCCCGGCCTGGATCATGCTTGGCCTCTGGTTCGCCATGCAGGTCTTTGGCAGTTTCGGAACCCCGGCGGATGAGGGCGGCATCGCCTATTGGGCGCATGTGGGCGGTTTCGTCATTGGCCTTGCCCTGACCGTCCCGCTGTGGCGGCGGCTTGGCGCGCACCGGTTCTGGACCCGGACAGACGGGCACCCACCGCATCCCGAGGCACGGTACAGGCTTGCGCGGTCAAACGTGCCGATTACCCGGCGCAAATGACCCGAACGGTGAACATCACATGCCACTGCGGTGCCGTCGCACTAGAGGCGCAACTGAGCAGCGCGCTAAAGGACGCCGCCCGCTGCGATTGTTCCTTCTGCAAGAGGCGGGGCGCGCCCACGCTGTCGGTGCCACTGGATCAGTTGCGGATCGTGAAGGGCGCAGACAACCTGACCGTCTACAGTTTTGGCACGCACACCGCGAAACACCATTTCTGCAAGACCTGCGGGATTTACACGCATCATCAACGCCGCTCCGATCCCAATGAATACGGCATCAACATGGGCGCGATCGAGGGCGTCAACCCAAGCGACTATGAACCAATCAAATGGCATGACGGGATAAACCACCCTTCGGATCAGTGATCTTTCAGGTGTTAGCCCCCAAATCCTAAGAAACCGCAAAGACCCGCGATTGCACGGCCCGGACCGCGCGTGTATCTGTGCGGGAATCCCAAGTTGTGAAGGACGAATAGCATGGCTTCCTACCAGTATGTGTACCACATGGACGGTGTCTCCAAGACATATCCGGGGGGCAAGAAATGCTTTGAGAACATAAGGCTGAGCTTTCTTCCGGGTGTGAAGATCGGTGTCGTGGGCGTCAACGGCGCGGGTAAGTCGACATTGATGAAAATCATGGCGGGGATCGACAAGGACTTCACCGGCGAGGCCTGGGCGGCTGAGGGCGCCAAGGTGGGCTACCTGCCGCAGGAACCGCAGCTGGATGAAAGCCTGAACGTGCGCGAAAACGTCATGCTCGGCGTGGCCGAAAAGAAGGCAAAGCTGGACCGGTTCAACGAATTGGCAATGA
>CAYZAD010000108.1:0-9125 GCA_964476315.1 uncultured Rhodobacterales bacterium | reverse complement strand
CGTGGAAGTGATAGGCGATGTCGCGGGCTTCGTCAGAATTCGGGCGCAGGTCCATTTGGGTCTCCGGTCTGTCGGGTGTCTTGGGGTGATGGCCCACAGCTAGCGGCATTGCAGCCCGCCTTTCAAGCAGGTTTGATGGCACAGGCCAAGGAGGCCCCGTGAAAGCGTTTTTCGACCGGCGGCAGCCGGGACACCGGCACCATTCGCGCCTTGGCGCCCATGCCCTGATGCGCTACTCCCCTTTGCACCCCAACCCCGGAGACCAACGTGACCAATGCCGCCCTTATCGTCGCCGCAGGCCGGGGCAGCCGGATGGGGGCAGAGACCCCCAAGCAATACCTGGCGCTCGGGGGGCAGGCGGTGCTGCAGCACACGGTGCGGGCCTTTCTGGCCTCGGACCGGATCGACACCATACGCGTGGTGATCCATCCCGATGATGCGGCCCTTTACGACGCCGCCATCGCCGGGATCACCGATCCGCGCCTGCGGCCGCCGGTGTTCGGCGGGGCATCGCGGGCGGCCTCGGTCCGGCTGGGGCTCGAGGCGCTGGCCGACACCGCGCCGGCCCATGTGCTGATCCATGACGCCGCGCGCCCGTTCTGTTCCACCGGCCTGATCGCCGCGGTGCTGACGGCGCTGGAGCGGTCGGACGGGGCCTTTGCCGCCCTGCCCGTGGTCGATGCGCTGTGGCAGACAGATGGCGCGCAGGCCACGACCCCGGTGCCGCGCGATGGTCTCTGGCGGGCGCAGACCCCGCAGGGGTTTCGCTTTGACGCCATCCTGGACGCGCACCGGAACCTCGATGCAGAGGCGGCCGACGATGTGGAAGTGGCCCGCCGGGCCGGGCTGTCGGTTCAGGTGGTCGAAGGTGAGGAAGACAATTTCAAGATCACCCGGCCCCGCGATCTGGCACGCGCCGAACAGGTGCTGGCCCACCGTCGGTCATAGCGTTCAGTCATAGCTTTTCTTCTGTGCCCCGTACATGCCGGCATAGAGCCCGCCCTGCCCCATCAGATCGGCATGCGTGCCCTGTTCGACCACGCGCCCGGCATCCATCACGTAGATCCAGTCGGCATGGGTGATGGCCGACAGCCGGTGCGCCACGATCAGGGTGGTCTTGCCTTCGGACAGGCGGTTCAGCGCGCGTTTGACCTTGTCTTCGGTCTTCTGATCCAGCGCCGAGGTGGCCTCGTCCAGCAGCAGGATCGGGGAGGAGCGCAGGAAGGCCCGCGCGATGGCGATGCGCTGTTTCTGCCCGCCGGAAAGCTGGCTGCCCTTGGGGCCCAGCGGCTTGTCGCCGCGCGCGTCCATCAGACCGGCGATCTCGGCCGCTTCGGCGGCGGCGCGGACCTCGGCATCGGTGGCGTCGGGGCGCACGTAGCGGATGTTGTCGGCGATGGAGCTGTTGAAGATCACGATGTCCTGCGCCACGACCGAAAAGGACGACCGCCACGCCTTGATCTTCAGATCGGTGATCGGCGTATTGCCGATCCGCACCTGCCCCCCGGTCACGTCATAGAGCCGGGTCAGCAGGCTCAGCACGGTTGTCTTGCCAGAGCCGGTCGCCCCCACGATGGCGCTGACCTTGCCCCCCGGGAAAGACATGTTCAGCCCGTCGAACAACGGGTCTTTCGGGGTGTAGCCGAAGGACACGTTCTCCAGCGTGATGTCCGCTGACGTGTCGAAATCTGCGTGCGCGCCCTCCCTGTCGAAGATCGTCGGGGTTTCGCGGTAGAGGCTGCGCACCCCGTCGAGGATGATCAGGTTGGCCTGCAGCTTGGCAAAGAACGCCGCCAGCGACCGCGCCGGATCGAAGACCAGCACCAGCCCCAGCAGGTAGGCGATGATCCCCGCCCCATCGAGGCCGAAATCCCCCGACAGCACCATGTAGCCGCCGCCGCCGATCACCAGCACGTAGACCACCGCCGCCATCATGTCGATCGCCGGCAGCACCAGCGCCTGTGCCGATTGCAGCCGGATCGACAGGCTGCGGATGTTCCTGGTGGAGGTCACAAGCCGGTCGCGTTCGATCGGTTCCTGCCCCGCGATCTTGACCGTGCGCATGCCGGACGACATCTCGTCGATGCCGGTCATGTAGCCGCCAAGCGCGTTTTCCGCCGTGGCCTGGATATCCTTGATCCTGGCCGAGACGTGCTGCAGCAGGATCAGGATCGTCGGCAGGATGATCGCCGCCGACAGGAACAGGACGGGCGATTTGTAGATCAGGTAACCCGACACGATGATCACCGTCGCCGCATCGCGCACCGCGTTCACCGTCGCCTGGCCGACGAACTGGCTCAGCCCCTGCGCCTGGTTGACCAGCCGCAGGATGATCTCGCCCGACTGGGTGCGCTCGAAAAACGCCAGATCAAGCGTCATCAGGTGGTCGATCAGATCGCGCCGCAGCTTCATCACCGCGTCGCTGGCCAGCCGCACCGACAGGCGCGGAATGAGATAGGAAATGATCGCCCGCGTGGTGAACAGCCCGAACACCACGGCACAGACCCGCAGCAGGTCGCCCATCGCGCCGCTTTCGAAGATCACCCGCAAGCCGTCTTCGGTCAGCGCCAGGAACTGCTGGTAGACCAGCCCCTGGATGGTGATCATCCCCAGCACCACCAAAAGCCAGGGCGACTTGGATTTCAGGTAATTGTCCCAGAACCACCTGATATTGGCGCGGTCCCGTTCGGTGAACATGGGGCGCTTTTCCGCTGGCTCTTTCACGGGCGCTTTTCGGGACGCTTTGGGGGGTTCGGAGGCGGCCATGCAGGGTTCCATCTGGGTCTTGGCCCTGCCTCTAGCGCGAATTGATCACAAGGTCAGCCCCCGTCTGGCCCCGTCAGGTCGGGTCATCTGCGCTTGCCATCCCGTGCCGAACTGTCGAAACACTCGGCTGGGCAAAGTGAAAAATGGTGCCGCGTGTCCCTGCGCAGACGGATCGAGAAATCAAAACGGGTATCGGGCGCGTTCGGCGGTCTGCTCAGCCGCTATCTGGCCTTTTGCAACCGCACCACCGACTGGCAGATCGACGGCCTCGACGAGATGAAGGCCGCGCTCGACGACGGGCCGATCCTGCTGATCATGTGGCACAGCCGCATGGCGATGGGCGCGCCGCACTGGCCGTCCGGGCATGCGCCGGTCACCAGCCTGCATCACCGCTCCCCGCTGGGGCGGATCTCGGGGGTGATGCAGCGCAATGAAGGATTGCAGCCTGTCGAGATGTCGGCCACGCGGCCCAACCTGGCGGCCTCGCGCAGGGTGATGAGGCGCTTTCGGCAGGGGGTCAGCATCGTGATGACCGGGGACGGCCCTGTGGGCCCCGCGCATGTGTTGCAGAACGCGCCGCTGGACTGGGCCAGCCGGCTGGGCGCCCCGGTCTTTGCCTATGCGTTCTCAACCACGCGCGGGCATCGCTTTGACAGCTGGGACCGCTTGCTGCTGCCCTACCCCTATGGCCGCGGCGCGCAGGTCTTTGCCCGCTACGCGCCCCCGATCCCGCGCCAGCCAGACGCGCCGGATCGCACCGATCTGCGCCGCGCGCTCGAAGGTTTTCTGGATGACACAACGGCCCGCGCCGATGCGTTGCTTGGCCTGCCACCGGGTCCGTGACCCCTGTCATCCGGCCCGATCGGGGGCAGATTCGAATCGCAAACCGGTTTTGTCAGGCCCGGTTCAGCCTGTGGAAATCGCCAAATTTTTCACCAAATTCAGGGTCTAAAGACATTCCAGCGCCCGAATCTGTTCCAGAATGGCATTTTTCTTTCACATTTTCTCACGTTCTTCTGACGGTATTTGCCATCGGCGAAATCCTGCTATATAGTGATCCACTGAACACCCCTGCATCCAAGGCGCAGGTGTGCGACCCCAACGCTGCCATTTGAGGGTAAACCCATGCTTGCAGAGCTGCACAAATCGACGCCTGAAGAAGCCAAGGAACAACGTGCGACCCTGGGTCTGTGGCTGAAGTCCCTGCGGGAGGCCGAAGGCCTGTCTCAGCGCGATCTCGCCGACCGTCTGTCGCTGGATTACTATACCTTCATTTCGCAGCTGGAAAACGGTCGTGGCAAGATCCCGGCACATCGCTATGCAGAATGGGCGGTGGCGCTTGGACAGGAACCGCGCAGCTTTGTCCGTGAACTGCTGCGCTATTACGAGCCGCTGACCTATCAGATCCTGTTCGAAGACGCTGCCAGCTGATATGCATCCGGCCGGAGGGGAACCTGTTCTCGGATGGCAACGCAGAACATCATGGCAGATTATCTTCTCTGGATCGGATTGCCGATCAGCGGTACACTGAGACACGATGCAGACTGATCGGGACGATCCCCAAATGGCGAAAATCCTCACCTTCCGGAACAGAGATGGCGCGCCGTCCGATCAGGGCTTTCTGACGGATGAAAACCAGACGCTGTCGTTCCGTGCGACCGAGGATGGCGGTGTCAGCCTTGGCAACCTGTCCCAGACCGGCCTGTCGACCCTGTTTCCCGACCCCAAGAAAGACTGGAGCAACCAGGAACTCGCCGATCTGTTCCGCGTGCGCCAGCTTCTGAGCGGCGCGAATGTGCCGGTGGAAACCGACCGCGGCGTGACCGACGAAGGCGATCCGTGGTTCGTGTTCTGCCACGCGGGTGGCGAGGTGTTCATCCACCTGTGCCGGATCGACGGTCTTTATCTTCTGGACAGCCCGAATGTCCTGCGCCCGCTGCGCGGCGCGGATTTCAACGAACTGATCGCGGATTTCACCAACCAGGCCCTGCCGGCCCAGGGCAGCGAAACCGGCACCGAACGGCGCGTGATCAAGCTGGAACGCGGCGGCAAGGTGCGCCTGCATCCCTCGGCCATGCTGGCGGCGCTGATCTGGACGCTGTTCCTGGCCTCCGAGGAACTGGTGCTGCTGGCACCGGAAGAACAGGCGCTCGATGACGACGCCCTGCTGGATTTCGACGGCATGTTCGCCGTTGAAACCGCCGAAGACACCGACATGGACCTCATCTTTGAAGATGACATGGTCGATGTCGGAAGCCTGCTCAAGGCCAGTGACCCGGAAGCCGAACACACGACGGCCCCCGACGCACAGGGCCACATGCGCGAAGCCATGCTGCAGCAGCAGGGCCTGACGGTTCAGAACAACGCCTTTACCATGGGGCTGAGCACGATCGCCATCGCGATGGGGTTCATGTCCGAAACCGTGCTGCTCGACAATCAGCGCAAGGTGCTTGAAAGCCTGAAAGAGCTTGGCTTCTCGGAATACGGTGCCGATGCGCAGCGCGTGGCCGAGCTGGACATCCCCGCAGATGACGAGGGCAACGCCCTGCTGGCGATGCTGGCCGATTTCCTGGGCCTCGACCTGTCGCTCAACACCGATCTGGCCGAAGCCCAGACCGAAGAAATCGATGCCTCGCAATTGCAGCAGGACCTGGCGCATCTGATGGAGCAGGGATCGGCCGCCGACCTGGCCGCCGCCTCTGCCAAGGCGACCAAGCTCGTCGAGGTGCACAAGAAAGACCTGGAGGCCGACGAGGCCCAGGTCAAACCGGCCGTGGCCCCGAGCGAGGCTGTTGCGGTCGTGGAAGAGGATGCGCTGACGCCAGAGATGTCGCAGGATGCCTCGATGCTGACCCTGTCGCAAATCGTGCAGGCCTGGCAGCCGACCATGGAAGAATTCCAACTGGGCCAGACGACGGTCCGCGCCAGTTTCAACGTGTCGGACACGGATGCGTTCTTCCTGTTCGACTGGATCGACAACAGCACGGCAACACCGCAGCAGCGTCTGACCAACTTCCAGGAATTCGACGCCGCCGCGCAAAGCCTGATCGACTTCATCGACGCGAAAGACGGCGATCTGGGGGTCATTGTCCTGGCCAACGAAATCATCATGGTGGACCGCACCGCCGTGACCGGGGGCGAAATCGAATACATGCATTGGGAAACCGCCGAAGGCATGGTCATCACGCTGGTCGGCTTGCAATCCGACTTCCAGCAGTTCGACATGATCGCCTGACCTGCCCTCCCCTTTCTTCCGTACATAAAAAACCGGCGCCCCAAAAGGCGCCGGTTTTTTTGTTCCGGTCAGCGGCAGGAACAGGCGTTCCTGCGTGCCGCGGTCACTCTTCGATCATGCTTTTGCGCACCGCGTCCATCAGGGGCGACACGATGAAGTTCGCCACGGTGCGTTCCCCGGTGGTGATGATCACATCCGCCGGCATCCCGGCCGTCAGGCGGCCCGAGATTTCCTCGGGAATATCAGCCTCGTCCACCGTGATCCGCGCGAGGAAGTAAGGCGGCTCGTTCGCGTTGTCCGGGGTGATCACGTCACCCGACACCGTTTCGACCGAACCCAGCATGATCGGGGTCAGCTTGGTCTTGAAAGCGGTAAAGCGCACCTCGGTGGCCAGCCCCGGTGACACGTTGTCCTTGTCGATGGGCGACACGCGGGCATTGATGATCAGCTCTTCATCTTCCGGCACCAGCTCCATCAGGATCTCGCCCGGGCGGATCACGGACCCGACGGTATGCACCTTGAGGTTCTGGATGGTGCCCGACCCGGGGGCGCGGATCTCGGTCCGGTCCAGCACGTCCTGCGCCACTTTCCGGCGCTCCTGCAATTCGCTGATCTCGGCGCGGATCTGTTCCAGCTCGGTATTGGCGCGCTCGCGGTATTCCTGTGTCAGCTGCAACACCTGCAGCTCGGTCTCGCCGATGCTGGCCTTGGCCTGCGCGATGTCGGAAATCACCTGGCCCAGGTTGGCCTCGATCTCGATCAGTTCATCCTCGCGCTGGCTCAGCACGTTGCCCTGGATCAGGCCCCGGCTTTCACCGTCCCGCATCCGGTCAAGCATTTCCGTGTAATTCGCAATCCGGCGCTCAAAGGCGGATTTCTGCAATTCCAGGCCTTCGATCTGAACGTTGATCTGGTCGACGCGGGCCGACAGGATATCCGCCTGCGATTTCAGGATCGAGCGGCGATCCGCAAACAGGTCGCGCTGGTCCGCCACCACGGCCTTGACCGTCTCGGTTCCCTTGGCAGCCACCTCTTCCGGGAAGGCCACGCTGTCCTCAAGGGCGCGTTCCGCCAGCAGCCGGGCTTCCACAAGCCGGGCCACGTCAAGGCGGGTCGAAAACACTTCGAGGTTCGACCGGGCCTCCACGGCGTTGAGACGCAGCACCACCTGTCCCTGCTCGACCACATCCGCCTCGGTGACGAGGATCTCTTCGACGATGCCACCTTCGAAATGCTGCACCACGCGGCGGTTGCCCTCGAGCGAAATGGTCGCCGGGGCCACCACGGCGCTGTCAAGCTTGGCCACGGCGGCCCAGCTTCCCAGGACACCGAAGGTCATGAAAATCAGGAAATACCCCGCCAGTGCGACGGGTTTGGGGCTTGGTTTATCGGCCATGTGCGTCTCGACTCCTCAAGAGCGGGTCGTCTTTATCTGGGAACGGATCAGGCCCGTGGCTTGTCCGTCATGTTCACAACTGCGGGAGCAGCGCCCTCGGACGGCGCATCCGCCTTCTTTTTCTGGCCTTGCTGCGCCTGGGCATGTTGCTGCTGGGCCTGGGCAAAGATCTCGCGGGTCGGACCGAATTTCTCGATCTGGCCGTTGACCAGCATCAGCGCCTTGTCGGACATCGCCAGCAGGTTGGCCTTGTGGGTGACAAGCACAATGGTCTTGCCGCGCTTCTTCATCTCCTGGATGCAGTTGGCCAGCGCCTGTTCGCCATGGGCGTCAAGGTTCGAATTCGGCTCGTCCAGCACGATCAGGCTGGGTTCGCGGAACACCGCGCGGGCCAGGCCAACGCGCTGGCGCTGCCCACCGGACAGACCGTTGCCGCCATCGCCCACATCGGTGTCATAGCCTTCGGCCAGCGTGGTGATCATCTCATGGGCGCCCGACAGGGTCGCGGCGGCCACGATTTCCTTGTCCGACGCATCTTCCATGAACCGCGAGATGTTTTCGGAAACCGATCCGCGGAACAGTTTCACATCCTGCGGCATGTAGCCCATGTAGCGGCCCAGCTGGTCGCTGTCCCAGTGATGCAGTTCCGTGCCTTCGAGGCGCACCGCGCCCGATTGCGGCTGCATCGCGCCCACCAGGTGGCGGACCAGGGTGGATTTGCCGGATCCGCTTGGCCCGATCACGGCCAGCACTTCGCCCTGCGGGATTGCAAAGGAAATGCCCTTGAGGATCGGTGCCTTCGATCCCGGCGCGGTGGCGATCAGGTTCTGCACCACGAGGTTGCCCTTGGGGGCCGGCAGCTGCATGCGGTCTTCTTCGTCTTCCAGCGCGCCGAAAATCTCGGCCAGGCGCTTATGCGCAGAGCGCGCCGCGACAAACTGCTTCCACTGGCCCACGGCCTGTTCGACGGGGGCCAGGGCGCGGCCCATCACGATGGAGGCCGCAATCATGATGCCCGGCGAGATCTGCTGCTGGATGGCCAGGTAGGCCCCGGTGCCCAGGATCGCGATCTGCAGCGACATGCGCACGAACTTGGTCGAGGCCATGATGGCGCCGGCGCGCCCGCTGGCCCGGGCCTGTGCGTCCAGCACGTTCTCATGCTGGTTGAGCCACCGCTTGGTCAGCGGCTTTTCCATCCCCAGCGCGCGGATGACTTCGGCGTTCTGCACCGTGGTGTTGACGAAATGCGACGCCCCCATGTTCGCGTTGCCCGCTTCCTGCAACAGGCTGCGGGTCGCGAATTCATTGGTCAGCGCGAGGATGAAGATGATGATCGCCCCGGTCGTCGCGACGTAGCCCAGCCAGGGGTGGAAGAGGAAACACAGCCCCAGGAACAAGGGCACCCAGGGCGCGTCAAAGAAGGACAGGATCCCCTGCCCGGTCATGAATTCCCGCACCCGGTCCACGTCCTGCAAGGTGGCATGCGCCCCCGAATTGGGGGCCAGCAGCTGTTTGCGCACGACGCGGTTGAAGGCCGGGTTGGCCAGCATGTCGTCGAATTGCAGCCCGGCGCGCACCAGCATCTTGGAGCGGATGAATTCCAGGAACCCGTAGGTGATCAACAGCGCCACCGCGATGCCCGAGATCATCAGCAGCGTGTTTTCGTTCCGGCTGGCCAGCACGCGGTCATAGACCTGCAGCATGTAAAGCGGCCCGACAAACATCAGG
>CAYZAD010000107.1:0-9135 GCA_964476315.1 uncultured Rhodobacterales bacterium | reverse complement strand
CCACCACGTTGGACACGATGTGCATCACGTGGCTGTAGCGTTCGATGATGAATTTTTCGGTCGGGCGCACCGTTCCGATCCTGGCCACGCGGCCCACGTCATTGCGACCGAGGTCCAGCAGCATGAGATGCTCGGCACATTCCTTGGCATCGCCAAGCAGATCGGCCTCCAGCGCATTGTCCTCTTCGGGTGTGGCCCCGCGCGGGCGCGTGCCTGCGATCGGTCGGATGGTCACCTCTTTTCCGAAGACGCGCACCAGAATTTCCGGGCTCGCGCCGATGACCTGGAAGTCCCCGAAGTTGAAGTAGAACATGAAGGGGGACGGGTTTGTCCTTCTCAAGGAACGATAAAGTGAGAAGGGCGGCAACGGAAAGCCCTGTGTCCAGCGCTGTGCGGGCACGACCTGGAAAATGTCGCCCGCACGGATGTAATCCTTGGCGCGTTCGACTGCGGCCTTGTAGCCTTCATGTGTGAAATTCGACACGGGGTCCGGTGCTTCGGCGGCTTCGCCCATTTCGCGGGCCTGCTGCGGCAAGGCGCGTTCAAGGTCGCGCACCGCGTCCATCACCCGTTCGGCGGCCTGCGCATAGGCGGCGCGGGCGGTCAGCCCATCATTGACCCATGCGGGCGACACGACCGTGACCTCGCCCTTGACGCCGTCCAGAACCGCAACCACCGAGGGACGCATCATCAGCGCATCCGGCAGGCCCAGAGGGTCGGGATTGACGTTGGGCAGGTGTTCCACCAGCCGGATCATGTCATAGCCGAGAAACCCGAACAGCCCGGCCGCCGCCTGCGGCAGATCGGCAGGAAGATCGATTTTCGATTCCGCGATCAGCGCGCGCAACGTGGTGAGCGGATCGTCGGGCTGATCCTCGAACGCCTCCGGATCGTATCGGGCCGCGCGGTTGATCTGGCTTTTCGTGCCGTGGCAGCGCCAGATCACGTCCGGCTTCATGCCGATGATCGAATAGCGCCCCCTGACTTCGCCTCCCGTGACGCTTTCCAGAACGAAGGCATCCTTCGCCGCGCCGGTCAGCTTGAGCATGAGAGACACGGGGGTGTCGAGATCAGCGGCCAGACGTGCATAGACGACCTGGTTCTGGCCCGCCTCGTAGGCGGCGGCAAAGCTGTCGTAATCGGGGGTCAAGGAAGCCATGATCTATTGAATTTGTGCGTGAATGGCGTTGAGCGCGGGCTGGTTGATCTCGACCCCGGCATTGGCCTGAATACTGGTTGCGAAGGCGCGGAAGATGTCTTCGGCGATGTCGTTCGACGCCTGATTGCGCAACGCATCGGCCAGCAGTTCGATATCGGCATCGTCGCGGTCAACCGGGGTGATGGCGTCAAGCCTGAGCACGATAACATCCCCGACACCGGCCACCGCGCGGGTGTCGCCGATGGCCATTTCGAACACCGCCGTCAGAAGGCCCGGGGTCAGGTCGGCGATCTGGGCGTTGCGGCCAAGTCCGGTTTCCTGATTGGGTTCAAGGCCAAGGGCCTCGAAGGTTTCGCCAGACGCCAAGCGGCCAGCAATCCCTTCGGCCATGACCATCAGTTGTGCGGTCTGTTCGCGCGTGTCCCAGCCGCGCCGCACCTGGTCGATCACCTCTTCCAAAGCCTGTGGCGCCGGGGGCTGGATGCGGTTGAGGCGCATGGCAAAGACACCGCCGTCGCCCAGTTGTGCCACCTCGGGAAAGTCGCTTTCCGTCAGCTGCGCTGCGGCCTCTCCGAAGGCGGGATAGGCGGCAATGTCACCGTCTGCGCCGGGGAACCAGTCGATCTGACCCAGTTCGATCTCGGTGCTGTTGGCCACCTCTTCGAGCGTTGCGCCCGCCGCGAGGTCGTCATCCATGGTCTGCGCCAGCGTTTCGATCACACGCCGAGCGCGATCGAGGGCGAGTTCACCGCGCAAGACGGGCCGGGCGTCCTCGAAGCTGGTTTCCTGTGCATCCAGAACGGCATTGATGCGGTAGAGCGACGGGCCAAGGTTGGAGGGCAGCGGGCCGACCACATCGCCGGTGCCGGCGGCAAAGACGCCGTCTGCGGCTTCGCCAAGGTCGTCGCGGGTGACATCGCCCATGTCAATGTCGTTGAGCGTCAGTCCGCGTTCGAGCACCAGATCGTCAAAGCTCAGACCGTCATTGACGCGGGCCAGCGCCTCTGCTGCGGTCGCGTCATCGCCGAACACCAACCGCTCGACCAGGCGGCGTTCGGGCAGGTTGAATTCGGAAAACCGCTCTTCATAGGAGGCACGCAGCGCGTCCTCGTCCACCTCGACCGTGTCAACGAGCATCTCTGGAGTGATCCACGCATAGGTGATGTCACGCAGTTCGGGCAGCGTGTAGGCGTCGATGTTGTCGTCGTAATAGGCCTGCAGATCCGCGTCGGACGGCTCTGGCAGATCGGTTTGCAGGTCGTCGCCGGTCAACCGTGCCCATGTGAAATCCCGGGTTTCGCCGGTAAAGGCCAGCAGGGTGTCAACGTATGTGTCGGGCAGCGCGTTGCCCGCGATCAGGGCGCTTTGCAGGATGGTGCGGGCAGTGTCGTCACGAAGCTGTTCTTCGAATTCAGCCTCTGACAGGCCCTGGTTGCGCAGGGCAAAGCGATAGGCTTCACGGTTGAAGCTGCCATCGGACCCCTGGAAAGACGGCACCTGCAAAAGCTGTTCCGCCACCACCTCGTCGCCCACGGACAGGCCGATGCTGGCCGCTTCGTTGTCGATGCCGCGCGCAGTGATCAGCCGGGACAGGACCTGGCGGTCAATGCCAAGTGCCTGTGCTTCGGCCATGGGCACGGCGCGGCCGGCCTGCGCAGCAAAAGCATTGATTTCATTGCGCAGCGCGCGGACATAGGCGTCGGTGCTGACCTCTTTCTCGCCTACGGTGGCCACGCTGCGGGCGGATCCCGACAGGCTGGTCGCGCCGAATCCGGCCAGACCCACGAAGAGCAGGCCCATCAGGATCCAGATGAAGGTCTTTGACAGCTTGCTTTTGCCCATGGCCATGTGTCGCGCGCCTTTTGTTGAGTGGCTTTGGTTTGCCCCGTGTCTACGTGGCCGATGCAGGGCTCGCAAGGGGCCAGTCGAGGCGGGCAAGCCGGGCAAAGAGGGTCGCGATCCCGGCCCGGTCCACATTGGCAAAGGCGATGCGGAACTGACGCTGTCCGGAGGGGTCGTCAGCGGGGGTGAACATCGTGCCGGGCAGGGCGAGGATGCCCGCCTCGCGCACCAGTTTCGGGGCGAGATCCGCGCTGGAGTCGGCAAACGGGTGCTGCATGTAGGCGAAATAGGCACCGCAGCCCATCAATGTCCAACCCTTGTCCGACAGCAACGGCATGTTGTCGTGGATCGCGGCGCGCCGGTCGAGGATTTCAAGCCGCTCGCCTGCGAGCCAGTCCCCAAGATGCTGAAGCCCCCAAAGGGCCGCTTTCTGCCCCAGTTGTGGCGGGCAGATTGCAACCGTATCGAGAAATTTCTCGACCTCGGACAGCAGCGTCTCATGGGCGATGATGGCCCCGACGCGGTGCCCTGTCAGGCGGTATGCCTTGGAAAACGAATAAAGCTGGATCAGCGTGTCGGCCCAATCCGGATCGGCCAGCAGCGTGTGCGGCGGGGTCGGCCGGCTGTCGAAGTCGCGATAGGTTTCGTCCACGATCAGCTTGAGCCCATGACGTCGCGCCAGCGCGAAGAACGCCTGCAACGTGGCGTCCGGGTATTCGACGCCGCCGGGATTGTTCGGTGTTACAAGCGCGATGGCGCGCGTTCTGGGGGTGATAAGCGCTTCGGCACGGTCCGCGTCCGGGATCAGGTCTGCCCCCGTGGGCAGCGGCACGGCGGTGACGCCCGACATGTCCAGCCACATTTTATGGTTGAAATACCAAGGGGTTGGCAGAATGACCTCATCCCCTTGCGTGCACAGCGCTGTGATCGTCGCCGCAAAGGCCTGGTTGCATCCGGACGTGATCGCCACCTGTGACGGCATCACCTGGCCGCCGTAGTGGGTTGACCATTGCGCCGCGAGTTCTTCGCGCAGGGCGGGCAGACCCAGAACCGGTCCGTAAAGGTGGGTTTCGGGCGCGGCAAGCGCCTCTGCCATCGCGGCGCGCAAGGGCGCGGGCGGTGGGTCGACCGGTGCGGCCTGACTGACATTGATCAGGGGCTGATTGTGCGGAAAGGTGACCCCTTCCAGCCAGCGTCGGGCCTCCATCACCGGAGGGGGGAAAGTGGTTTGGGTCCGCGTAGTCATGTCAGTCTCCCGCCCTGATGTGCCGTGGCGTTCTTGCCGTGTCCGTGTTGTGGGGCGCTGCCCCTCTTGGCCTGCGGCCAATTCACCCCGAGGTATTTTCGAAACAGAGAAGCGGCCAGTCAGTCCTTGCCGCGATAGGGTTCGACATATTGCAGGGCCATGTCCCACGGGAAAAAGATCCACGTGTCCTGGCTGACTTCGGTGATGAAGGTGTTGACCTGCGGGCGGCCCATCGGCTTCGCATAGACGGTGGCGATATGGGCCTTGGGCATGTGGGTGCGCACCACTTCCAGCGTCTTGCCGGTATCGACAAGGTCGTCGATGACGAGGATACCCGTACCATCGCCCACGACGTCCATGTCGGGGCTTTTGATCACCTTGGGTTCAGACTGCGTCTGGTGGTTGTAGCTCTTGACGCTGATCGTATCGACCATGCGGATGTCCAGCTCCCGCGCGATGATCATGGCAGGCGCCATCCCGCCACGGGTGATGGCGACCACGGCTTTCCAGGCGCCGTCGTCGGGGCCCTGGCCATCAAGGCGCCATGCAAGGGCGCGGGCGTCGCGGTGCAGTTGGTCCCAGCTTACGTGGAAGCCTTTTTCATGGGGCAGGCGGTCGGTCATGGTTGGCTCCTTCATGGGATCAGCGGCCGAACAGCAGGCGCAGGCCAAGTGCACCAAGGATGACGGCAGCGGTGCGATCGATGATCGGTTTCAGCCGCAGGTATCCGGCGCGGGCCGGGGCGCTGGACAGGCAGGCGGCAAAGACGGTGTAGACGACGAGTTCGACAATGAAATGGTTGGTCACGATCAGCGCCTTGGCGGCAAGGCTCAGATCAGGGGGAAAGATCACGACCAGAACGGCCCCGGCAAAAAGAACCGATTTCGGGTTGGCGAGGTTGACCAGCAACCCGCCGAGGAAAGCGCGCGCCCCCGGATTGGCGCTGTCGGACACCGGGTCGCGGGCGCTGCGCCAAAGTTGGATCGCAACCCAGACGAGGTAAAGCGCACCAGCGGTCTTGAGCGCGATATAGGCCCAGGGCACAAGCGCAAAGACGGCATTCAGGCCAAGCAGCGCCGCCCCGGTCCAAAGCGCTGCCATCAGTCCAAGGCCCGCGCCCGTGGCAACACCCGTCGCGAACCCGCCTGCCACGGACTGGCGCAGCGCGTACAGCAGGGCCGGCCCGGGGGCGGCCATGGCCGCCAGCAGCGTAAGGTTGAACGCGATGAACTGCGCCGTGGTCATGCGGGCTTATTCCTTGCTCATGTCCGGTGCATCGACCGCCTTCATGCCGACCACGTGATAGCCTGCATCGACATGGTGCGTTTCGCCGGTCACGCCCGAACCAAGGTCGGAAAGCAGGTAAAGCGCGGATTTGCCGACGTCGTCGATGGTCACGTTGCGGCGCAGGGGCGAATTGTATTCGTTCCATTTCATGATGTAGCGGAAATCGCCGATGCCGCTTGCGGCCAGTGTCTTGATCGGTCCGGCGCTGATCGCGTTGACGCGAATCCCGTCCTTGCCAAGATCTTCGGCGAGGTAGCGCACCGATGATTCCAGCGCGGCCTTGGCCACACCCATCACATTGTAATGCGGCATGATCCGTTCCGCGCCGTAATACGTCATGGTCAGCGCCGCGCCGCCATCAGTCATCATCTTTTCCGCACGTTGCATCACGGAGGTGAAGGAATAGACCGAGATGTCCATCGTCATGTTGAAATTCGCCCGTGACGTGTCGATGTAGCGTCCGCGCAGTTCGGTCTTGTCGGAAAAGCCGATGGCGTGAACCACGAAGTCCAGCCT
Source organism: uncultured Rhodobacterales bacterium (assembly GCA_964476315.1). Lineage (GTDB taxonomy): Bacteria > Pseudomonadota > Alphaproteobacteria > Rhodobacterales > Rhodobacteraceae > Marivita. The sequence continues at coordinate 3,085 of CAYZAD010000107.1, read as the reverse complement.
GTCCCAGCGCTCTTTCAAGCCGGAAAACAGCGCGTCGATCGAGGCTTCGTCGCTCACGTCGCAGGGCAGGACGATGTCCGAGCCGAGTTGGGCGGCAAGGGGCACCACGCGTTTCTTCAACGCGTCCCCCTGATACGAAAAGGCAAGCTCTGCACCTGCGTCGGCGAGGGTCTTTGCGATGCCCCACGCGATGGATTTGTCATTGGCGAGACCCATGATAAGTCCGCGCTTTCCCGCCATAATCAGGTTTTGCATGCCGCCAAGCCTCTTCTGCCACACTGTTCCAGTCGTTTAGGCGAAGGGCGCGAGGGCGGCAAGGCTGTGCTTTCGCGCACAGTCAAATGTGCGCTATGCTGACGGCAGGTATGGCTGGACAGCCAAAGGTGTGTTCCGATAGGCGACGGGTCTTCAGGAGGCGTTATGACTGATCGCAGTGGTATTTTTGCAGGCGACAATCCATTCGAGATTGCGCGCCGGTGGCTGTCAGAGGCGGAGGCATCGGAAATCAACGATCCGAATGCAATCGCGTTGTCGACCGTGGATTCCGAGGGCATGCCCAACGTGCGCATGGTCCTGCTCAAGGACATCGAGGACGATGCGTTCGTGTTCTACACGAATTACGAAAGCCGCAAAGGTCAGGAGATCCTGGCTGCGGGAAAGGCCGCGTTCGTCATGCATTGGAAATCGCTGCATCGGCAAATCCGGGTGCGCGGCACCGTAACCAAGGAAGACGGACAAAAGGCCGACGACTATTACGCGTCGCGGTCCCTGAAAAGCCGTCTGGGGGCCTGGGCCTCAAGGCAGTCTCAGCCGCTTGGCTCGCGCGGCGAATTGATGGCCGAAGTGGCCAAGCTGACGGCCAAATTGGGCACGCATCCGCCCAGACCGCCCTTCTGGGGGGGATTTCGGATTGCCCCAACCGAGATCGAGTTTTGGGCAGATGGTGCATTTAGGTTGCACGACAGATTTCGGTGGGAATTTGCCGCCGATAAAAAAGAATGGAAAATCAGCAGGTTAAATCCATGACGCTCACGTCACGTGAATTGTTTCTCTTGTTTTTGCTGCAAATATCGTATGTTTTTACTTTGAAATCGCTCGCATTGCGTCCAAAATCGTAGGTGGGAATTTGATGTTGGATAAAAAGTTGGAACAGTCGCGAGAACCGGATGCGCGCATTTCATGTCACGTGAAATGGTTCGATCCGGCCAAGGGTTTCGGTTTTCTGGTTGCGGATCACGGGGGCCCGGACATTTTGCTGCATGCAAATGTGCTTCGGAATTACGGGCAGGGCTCTGTTGCGGATGGCGCGCGGATCGATGTGGTCGTGCAGGCCACCAACCGTGGCCTTCAGGCGGTTGAAATCCTCTCCATCGCCCCGCCCGATCTTGCAGGTGTGGCACCTCTGGAGGATTTCAGCGGTGTGTCCCCCGAAGAGATTGCTGCGGCCAAGCTTGAGCCGGCGCGCGTCAAGTGGTTCGACAAGGCCAAGGGATTCGGCTTTGCCAACGTGTATGGCAAGGCCGAAGACGTTTTCATTCATGTCGAGGTCTTGCGCCGGTCGGGTCTTTCCGATCTTTTCCCCGGCGAAGCGTTGGCGTTGCGTGCAATTGACAGCAAGCGTGGGCGCATGGCTGTTGAGGTGCTCGCATGGGAAACTGGATTGGAATAAGCGCTGTCCTTGCGCTGTGCGCATCGGGCGCCGCAGCACTTGAAGCCTGTGACACCGGCACGATCCATCTGCGCGGCGATTGGGGCGAAGCGCGGTTTTCTGTCGACGTTGTGGATACACCCGAAAGCCGGAGCCGTGGGCTGATGTTCGTGGAAGACATGCCGCGCATGTCGGGCATGCTCTTCGTGTATGACCGCGAACAAACCGTGTCTTTCTGGATGAAGAATACCCTGATCCCGCTGGACATGGTGTTTGCTGATGGGTCGGGAACCGTGCAGCGGGTGCACGAAAACGCCGTTCCACAGGATCTGACGGCAATTCCCGGTGGGACAAACATTCAATACGTGCTTGAAATCAACGGCGGTCTGGCCCGGCAACTGGGCATTGGCGCAGGGTCCGAGATGCGCCATCCCGCCATTGCGGACGATGTCGCGTCCTGGCCATGCGATTGAGCCGCAAACCGCAAAAAACCGCTTTTCAATTCTGGCATCGCCCGCTAAACGACGCGTCAGTCGGGGCGTAGCGCAGCCTGGTAGCGCGACGGTTTTGGGTACCGTAGGTCGCAAGTTCGAATCTTGCCGTCCCGACCATTTCATCAAGACTTCTGATCCTGCGGGCCGCGAAACGGCGCTGTCTTATTGACCGTGTGATACGTGTCACACCCATACGCACGGGCAGGCCGGATGCGGTTCACCGATCCGCGCGCGATTCTTCAAAGCGGGCCTGTGGCAGGGTCTGAAAGCCTGTGGATAACTTTCTGGGATTATTCGGGATTTCTTCCTCATGTTATCCACAGGGACATACACAGGTCATACACAGCTGAATCACCAGCCCTTGTGTCTTCCGTGAGGGTCAACCCAAAATCTATGATGAATTTGCCAAAAAACGTGTTGACGACTCTGTGAGATATCCGTCAATTTGTGCGGGTCGGATCAATCAACCACAACATATAGTGTTTTGGCCGACATCAGGGACGGGAACACCGATTTACATGCTTGAGGCGCTTTTCTTGCGCGCAGTGGTGCGCGGGATCGGTCTTGTTGTCCCTTCGTGGCCTGCAAAAGGCTTGGGGTAGTTACAAAAAAGAGACCGTTGCGATGAAAATCGAAAGAAAGTTCACGAAAGCAGGCCAGGACGCATATGCGGGGATCGAGTTTGTCTCGACCACGTCGGAAATTCGCAATCCCGACGGGACGGTTGTGTTCAAGCTGGACAATGTAGAGGTTCCCGAAAGCTGGAGCCAGGTTGCTAGTGACGTCATCGCACAGAAGTATTTTCGCAAGGCAGGGGTCCCGGTCGCGCTGAAGAAGGTCAAGGAAAAGGGCGTGCCCAGCTTCCTGTGGCGCGCGGTTCCGGAAAGCGACAACACAGAGCGCACGGGTGAGACATCCTCCAAGCAGGTGTTCGACCGTCTGG
>CAYZAD010000106.1:0-9250 GCA_964476315.1 uncultured Rhodobacterales bacterium | reverse complement strand
GGTTGATGTTCTGGATTGTCATCAGGCCCAGTTCGCTCAGTTTTTCGCGGGCGAATTTCTCCATCGCGGGTCGATCCAGTTTCCGGAGCCATTTTCCCATGAAACCCGGCTTACGAAGCTCCCGGCCCATAAACATGTTGTCCGCGATGGACAGCGCAGGCGACATCGCCAGCGTCTGGTACACCGTTTCGATGCCGTGATCGCGGGCCTGGATGGGGGACGAGAAACTGACTTTGCTGCCATCGAGCCAGACCTCGCCCGCATCGGGGACAACGGCACCCGACACGGCCTTGATGAGAGTGGATTTGCCAGCTCCGTTGTCGCCGATCACCGCGAGGATTTCACCGGGATAGAGATCAAAATCGCAATGATCGAGTGCGGTGACCTTGCCGTAGCGTTTGACGAGGCCCCGGCCCTTGAGAATAGGTTCCATTATGCCGCCACCTTTCTGATCCACTGGTCCACCGCGACCGCGGCGATGATGAGAAGCCCGATGAGCAGGAACGTCCATTGTGCGTCTGCGCCCATCAGCCGAAGCCCGAGTGTGAAAACGCCGACGATCAGGGCACCGAACAAGGCGCCAAGGATAGAGCCGCGTCCGCCGAACAGGGAAATGCCCCCAATCACCACGGCCGTGATGCTTTCGATATTGGCCAGTTGGCCGACCGTTGGCGAAATCGAACCGATCCGTCCAACCATGGCCCAGCCGGCAAAGGCGCAAATGAGGCCGGACAGGATGTAGACGGACATGAGCGTGCCCTTCACGTTCACGCCGGACAGTTCTGCTGCGTCCGGATCATCGCCAACCGCGTAGACATGCCGCCCCCAAGCCGTGTGTTTCAGGGCATAGGCGAGGGTGAAAATCAGCGCGAGCATGAAGATCACACCTAGTGTGAGCGTAGCGCCCGCCACCTGGTATTTCGTCCCGAAGACCTGAAGCAGGGGTGCCGTTTCCTCGATGTCCTGACTGCGGATCGTCTGGTTCGCCGAGTACAGGAAGTTAGAGGCAAGAACGATCTGCCACATCCCGAGCGTCACAATGAACGGGGGCAGCTTCATGTAGGCCACAAGCCATCCGTTGATGAGCCCGCACACAACGCCGACCATCAGCCCGCTGAGAATGGCCAGTTCGACCGGCAGGCCATACGAAAACACCATTTGGCCCATGACCACCGAAGACAGGACCATGATGGCGCCGACCGAAAGGTCGATACCCGCGGTCAGGATGACAAGGCTTTGGGCCGCCGCCACGATGCCCACGATCTGCACCTGTTGCAGGATCAGTGTCATTGCGAAGGGCGAGAAGAAACGTTGCCCGACCAACATTCCGAAAAGGACGATCGAAGTGACGAGGACGATCAACGGCACAAGGGCCGGGTTCACGTGCAGAACGTGCTGCAATTTCCCGATCAGACCTTTGCGGGTGTCCTCGAATTCTGCGACCGTTTCTTCACGGTTGCTGGCGGTTTCGTAGTCTGCACCGGCTGATTGCTCGGACATGGTAAAGCGCCTCCCACCGACGGCGCGCCGTCAGCTCTCGTGATTTCGCGTGATGATGTCAGGTTTTTGCCGGTCTGTCTGCTACCGGAGTGAGAGGGCGCGCCGTGCGCACCCTCCCGAAAGGTACATCAGCCCCAGCAGAGTTCCAGGCCCTCTGCGGATGTGATGGAAGGCACGCCTTCAACGGGGTTGTCTGTGACCAGCGCAACGCCTGTGTCAAAGAAATCCTTGCCCGGTGTCAATTCGGGTTTGATCCCTTCGTCCGCCCATTTCTTGATGGCCTCGACGCCAAGTGCGGCCATCAGCAGCGGATACTGCTGCGATGTTGCGCCAATTGCGCCGTCCGCCACGTTCTGGACGCCCGGGCAACCGCCATCGACGGACACGACAATCACGTCGTCGACCTTGCCAAAGTCTTTCAGGGTCTCGTGCGCGCCAGCCGCTGCCGGTTCGTTGATCGTGTAAAGCACGTTGATCCCGTCATCCATGGTCAGAAGGTTTTCCATGGACTTGCGACCGCCCTCTTCGTTGGCGTTGGTCACTTCGTTGTTGATGATCCGCGGGTCGGTTTCATCGCCCCATTTTGCCGGATCGCCAAGATCGATGCCAAAGCCCTGGAGGAACCCCTGGTTGCGAAGAACACCGACTGTCGGCTGCGACACGTTGATGTTCATCATGCCGATTTTCGCCTTGGATGTATCGCCGATCCGGCCTGCGGCCCATTTGCCGATCAGTTCACCTGCAAGGAAGTTGTCTGTGGCGAAGGTCGCATCAGCCGCCGTGATCGGTGTCAGCGGGGTGTCGAGGGCGATCACAACCAGACCCGCATCGCGCGCCTGCTGGACGGCCGGAACGATCGACGATGTGTCCGACGCTGTGATCAGGATGCCTTTGGCGCCGTCCAGAATGCAGGTTTCAATCGCCTGAACCTGGGTCTCGTGGTCGCCGTCAATCTTGCCGGCAAACGACTTGAGCGTCATCCCAAGTTCTGCGGCCTTTGCCTCGGCGCCTTCTTTCATCTTTACGAAAAATGGGTTCGTGTCTGTTTTTGTGATCAGACAAACGGTTGTTGAATGGCCTGCAGCCATCGCTCCACTGGCCGCTGCAAAAGTTGCGAATGCCGTTCCAAGAAGCAGTTTTTTCATAGGTTCCTCCCAAGGAATGTGTGCCCCAGTTTTTGTTCTCGGGACATGTCTACCTAAAGGTGATTCGCTCAACCGGTCAATATATAAATAAAAGTGATTTATAAATTGACTTTGGTCGTCTGTAAGGACAGCCTAGACGGCAGGAGGTCGTCCTTTTGTTGTTCAGCGACGTCGAGATTATTGATCCGGAAGGCGGTGCAAACCAGTCGGGGTTGCGTGACCGAAATGCACGGGTCGTGTTGTCCTTCATCCGCAGACATGGCGAGATGCCAAGCGCAGAAATCGCACGTCGCTCGGGGCTGTCGGCACAAACCGTGTCGAATATCACCCGCGCGCTTGAACGGGATGGGCTTTTGTTGCGGCGCAAGGCCGTCAAGGGAAAGGTGGGCAAGCCGTCCGTGCCCGTTGCCCTGAACCCGCGCGGCGTTCACGCCCTGGGTCTCAGCATCGGACGACGATCAGCAGAGCTTGTTCTTGTGGATTTCCTTGGCTCATTGATCGAGACGGTGTCGACCTCGTATCCGTACCCGACCATCGAGGGCGTTTTTGCTTTCCTGAACGACGGCATCCAGACGATCTTTGCAAAACACCCCGAAACGCGCGCGACCGTCAAAGGGATTGGCATTGCCCAGCCCAGCAAGCTTTGGAAGTGGCTCGAGGTGGTGAAAGCGCCCGAAGAGGCGATGCGCAAATGGAAAGACCTCGATGTCGCCGACGCCGTCGAATCGCAAACCGGATTTGTGGCCATTGTCGAGAATGACGCGACATCGGCCTGCGTGGCCGAGCATCTTCTGGGACGCGGCGACATGTATTCCGATTTCGCCTATATCTTCATGGGCGCATTTATTGGCGGTGGTTTGGTGCTGAACGGAAAGGTGTTTTCTGGCCGCACCGGGAATGCGGCGGCGTTGGGGCCGATGCCCGTCTCGGACGGAAAAGGGGGCACGACAGAGCTTTTGAATGTCGCCTCGCTTCATGTTCTGGAAAGCATGCTTGGTCAGGCCGGTGTCGATCCGACGTTATTGAGAGCGACACCCGATGACTGGCGATTTGCCGAACCCTATTTGACACAATGGATCGAGAGGACCAGCCAGTCGCTTGCCGTTGCGGCCGCGACGATTGTGTCTGTTGTCGAAGTCGAGGCTGTCTTGATCGACGGTGCCATGCCACATGACGTGTGTGAGCGCTTGACCCAAGAGACCTCAAAGGCGTTTGATCGTCTCAATCTGACGATGATTGAGCGTCCGTTGGTCGAGCAGGCGCTTGTCGGACGCAATGCCCGCTCTTTGGGTGCGGCGCTCCTTCCGATCCATGCCCGCTACTTTCTTGTGTGATGGAGATCCGACGCGGCAGATGAACCGATAGACGCTGCCTCTCGGGTCTGAAACCGGTTCAGGCGACTTCGAACCATGCCATCATGCCGGATTTCTGATGGGATAGCATGTGGCAATGGATCATCCACGCCCCGGGATTGTCTGCAACGAACGCGATTTCGACCGTTTCGTCCGGGCCGATCAGAACCGTGTCGCGCACGTCACCGGGCGCGTTCATTGAACCGCTTTGCGCCAGTATCTCGAAATGATGCCCATGCAGGTGAATGCCATGCGGAAATGCAGTGCGGTTGGTCAATTCGAGGCGCACCGTTCGTCCGACAGCCGCACTGAACATCGGTGCCTCCATCCCGTTTGCCACACCATTGAAAGCCCAAGCCATGCCGTTCGACGCGAGTTCGCGGAAATCCATGACTTTGCCGCGATATCGGGCCGCTTGCATGCCGCGCATGGCCCCGCCTTCCATCAAAAGTGTTTCACCTTGCGGGTCTGACAGATCGGGTGCGGGCAACGTGTTCCAGCTGGGCAAGGGGCGCACAGGCGTCTGCGCAGGCGACCGGGCCTCACCCACCGCCACGAATGTCGCGATTTCAACCAAATCGCCACGTCCCGGATCAAGAAGGAGCGGCAGGCGCGTGTCGGTACCGTCGGGCGCGTCGATGACGATATCCGCACGTTGCGCCGGTCCGAGAAGGATCGTTTCGGCGGGCCGAGGCGTGACGGGATGGCCATCAAGCGCGATGACATGAGCCGCGAGGTCCGGCAGGGCCAAGCGCATGATCCGCGCAGTGGCGGTGTTGATCAGTCGCAACCGCACCCTTGAGCCAGGTTGGATCTGCAAATCGGGATAGGCGATGCCATTCACGGTCACGGTGTTGCCCAAGCGCCCGCCATGCGCGGCCGCGTGCAGATTGTCCCAACGGCCCTCGACAATCGCTGCGTTCTCATCAAGCAGCCAATCGTCCAGTACGAGTGTCATTTCACGCGTTGCAGCGCCGGGCAGTCCAAGCCAGGGTTCCCTGTCTTCGACGATCAGGGGGCCGGCCAATCCGCGTGCAACCTGTTCCGTGCTGCGATTGTGCGAATGGTACCAATAGGTGCCGGGGTCGGGCGCTTCGAAATCGTAGTCAAAGCTGTCGCCGGGTGGCACGGGCGCTTGCGTGAGCGGGGCGGCTCCGTCCATGGCATTTTCGATGCGGATGCCATGCCAGTGAACGGCCGTGGCCTGTGGCAGTTCGTTTTGCAGCCGGTAGCGTACGCGTTCACCCGCGGTCACACGGATCTCGGGACCGGGTATTTGCCCCGCGCCGGTTGTTGCATAGGACCAGACCGGTGTCGCGGGATACCCTTGGGGCGCCAGTTGGGCCGTGGAAGGTGCCGCGCGCAGGATTGGCAGGTCCGGAGCCGCAGACAGGCCTTTCGGCAAGAGCAGTGCACCTCCGCATGCCGCCGTGCTGGCAAGAAAGGCTCTTCGTGTGGGGGTCATGGTATGTCTTCCCTTCACAGGTTGACCGGCGGTGTCGTGACCGAGGTCAGCGTGGCCGTCACAAGGAGAATGGCCCCAACCGCCACCATTTCCAAGCGAATGGTGCGGCGCAGCCGAAAGATCGCCGTTTCGTCCCCGGACGCGAGCGCTGGAACAAATTGAAGCTTGTTCTTTGCAGCCAGACCCATGAGCCCAGCCACGGCAAGGACCTTGATGATCAAGACCCATCCATAGGCCGTACCGACCAGCCCGCTGATCGACCCCACCATCAGCGCCGCAAAGACCAGCCCGACCAGGATCAGCACCGCGACGGTTCCCGTCGCGATGGACCCGAAGCGGTGCAAAAGCTTTGCGCCATGAGCGTGCTGCGTGGCGCGGTAAAGCGGTGCGAGCGCCCCGACCCAGAATGCTGCTGCAAGCAGGTGCACCGTAAGAAGTGTTGCCAAAAGCCAGCGTGGGTCGCCCATGGAGTGACCGATCAAGGTATAAGACACCGCGACAAGCAGCGCTCCTGCCACAGAAGTGACGAGGCCAAACGGCGACTTTATCAGAACCGCCGGGATAAGGGCGGCCCCGGCCGCCCGCAACAGCGCAGCGTTCCCCAATGGGCTGTCCCAGACAAATCCCAACATCATCCTGTCGGTTGCCCCAGCCAGACCCATTCCCGAAATGCGTGCCGCGCGGATGCCAAAACGCAGGGCCAGCACCGCCAATACGATCAGCGCCGCGAGTGTCGCCAGTTTGCCTGCCAGGGCCAAAACGTTCTTGGGTGCGGTGCGGAATGTGACGATGAAAAGAGGCCCGCCCATGGCAATCAGGGCGGCGCAATATCCAACGGCTTTTGCAAGGATCGCCGCCACGGCCCAGCCATCTATCGGTGCGAGGCCTTCCACGGATCAGTCGGCAATCGTGAAGCCAAATGTGCCTTGCATCGGGTGGCCGTCTGCCGCCAGTCCACGCCACTCGACTGTATATATCCCTGCAGGCATGGCTTCGGGGGGCAGGGCGCGAAACTCCGTTACCGGATCAAGGCCGGTTTCCCGTGTGAGCTCCACCGCCCCCTCTGGTCCGGTCATAGAGATGGCCGTGACCCGCATCGGGTCGTCAAAGCGCATTTCGATCATATCGACCGATTGAACGGTGGCATCATTTGCCGGTGTTGTCTTGTCCGTCTTCGAGTGAGCCGAGGCCAACGACGCTGTCGCGAGCACCGCCGCGAAGATCATCAGGGTCTGCTTCATGGTCATGTCTCCTTAGCTGCACATTTGCATACTTCAGGATGCATTTGGGTCAAGCAAGTGCTGAGCCAAGCGATAAATCGGTCTGCCCTGCACGCCATTGTCTTTGAATGCCCCTGTGAACAGTCTTTGTTCAGGGCTCTGCACCTTGGAAAAGGGGCAGCAGCGTTAGTGACTTGACGCTCTGGTACAGTCTTCCTACCCAGAGTCAGCCCACAGGAGAAACATCTCATGTCCGCACTGATCGTAATAGATGTGCAAAACGATTTCTGCCCCGGCGGCGCGTTGGCGGTTGCAGACGGTGACGCCATCATTCCGGGGATCAATGCCCTTGCCAGCGAAAGCGACGCGGTGGTTTTCACTCAGGACTGGCATCCGGCGGATCACAGTTCTTTCGCGTCTCAGCACGATGGCAAAGATCCGTACGGAACGGTTGAAATGCCGTACGGAACTCAGGTTCTTTGGCCGGACCATTGCGTCATAGGATCGAATGGGGCCGCGTTTCATTCTGAATTGAATGTTGATCGTGCCGAACTGATCATTCGAAAAGGGTTTCGTCGGGGGATCGACAGCTATTCAGCGTTCTTCGAGAACGACCACAGCACCCCCACCGGACTGGAAGGCTATCTTCGGACGCGGGGAATCACGACGCTGACACTTGTCGGTCTGGTGACGGATTTCTGCGTGGCCTATTCGGCGATTGATGCGGCAAAGCTGGGATTTGACGTCTCGGTGCGCATGGACCTGTGTCGGGCCATCGATTTGAACGGATCGCTGGCAGCCGCGCAGGATCAAATGCGCGATGCGGGTGTGACCTTGTCATGACCAAGCAGCTTTCCGCCAAACTCGACAAGGCGCGCGTTGCGTCGACCACGGTTGTGGCAGACCGGGCCCGGCGTGGATTGCAGGCTTTTGTGGCCTCGTCCGGGTCTGAGGCCGCAACACGGATGGCCCAAGGTTTGGCTGCCCAGGGCATTGGGCGCATTGGCCTTTCGGCGCTCAAGCCGCAAGGCTTGGCCTGCGCACAGGGATGCGCGTTCTGCTGTATCTTGTCCGGCGACGATGGCGGCTTGATCACTGAAGCGGAGGCGGTCGCGCTGCACGCGGCGTTGGCCCCGCTGGCGGGAAAACCAGATGGGCGCGCATGGCATCCAAAGGCCTGCCCGTCGCTGGATCCGGACACACGGGAATGTCGCGCCTATGACGCACGGCCTGTCATTTGCCGGGCGTATGTGTCGACCGATGCGGCAGCCTGCGAGAAAGTGTCAGAAGGCGAGGCGGCGGTTGGCCCCGGCACGCTTGATCCCTATCACACCTACCTCGCTGCGATCGGGCTTAGTCGCGCGGCCTTGAAGGGCACCAAGCGGGTCTCGACGCACGCATTGGCCAGGCTTGCCGCTGCAGCGGTTGAGGGGGCATCGCTTGACGATGCGCTTGGCATGTCGCGGCACAAGACGTCAGAGCTTGATGCAGAATTGCGACGCAGCAAGCGGGATTTGTCCCGGGCGCGATGAATTGTGGTTTTCCCTGTTTGTGGATGCGTCAGGCTTTCGTAAACTGCGCTGCAACCAAAGGTGACCGGCATGTCCATGTTTGATCGTATTGCGGCACTGTTCGATACCTCGGTGCCGAAAACCAAATTGCCGCCCGCAGATGCCAAGTATGCGCTGGGCGCATTGATGGTGCGCACGGCCATGGTGGATCGGGCCTATCTGTTCAAAGAGGTTCAAGAGATCGACCGCGTGTTGGCCCGACTGCATAATCTTGGTCCGATCGATGCGGCCAAGATGCGGGCGCAGTGTGAAAAGCTTGAACATGAATTGCCGAGAACCGCCGATCTTGCCGCCATCCTTGCCGGTGCCACCAGCATGGAAGACCGCGAACAGGCGGTCGCGGCGCTTTGGGATGTGGTCTATGCGGATGGCAACCGGCACGTCACGGAGTTGAGCATCGTTACCGAGATTGCAGAGCGTCTTGGCGTGAGCGAAGAACGCTGTGAGGTGATCCGGCAGCATGAATTGGCGAATTGGGACAAAACCCACTGAGTCTGGACAAGCGGGCGTGCGGTTGGTCTAAGCGGCTTGCCTGATTTCGGAGAGTGTCATGGTCGACATCGCCACCCGCGTCTGGAACCACAAGTGGAAGATCGACCCGATCGTTCGCTCGCTGATCGACACGGATTTCTACAAGTTGCTGATGTGCCAGTCCGTGTTCCGCAACAAGCGTGACACCCAGGTGACCTTCAGCCTGATCAATCGGTCTTCTCATGTGCCGCTGGCCAAGCTGATCGATGAAGGCGAGTTGCGCGAACAGTTGGACCACATCCGGTCGCTTTCGTTGCGGCGCGGGGAAAGCACGTGGCTGCGCGGGAACACGTTTTACGGCAAGCGTCAGATGTTCCGGTCGGATTTCATGGAATGGTTCGAAAACCTGCGATTGCCCGCCTATCATCTGGAGCGTGTCGGAGACCAATATGAACTGACCTTCGAAGGTGCCTGGCCCGAGGTGATGCTGTGGGAGATCCCGGCGCTGGCCGTGCTGATGGAGCTG
>CAYZAD010000105.1:0-9334 GCA_964476315.1 uncultured Rhodobacterales bacterium | reverse complement strand
ACCAGTCGTCGTTTGACCCCGACTACCCGATGAAACCGCTCGACCATTTCGAACCGATGGTGCGAGAGGTCTTTGCCCGCAAGGCCTACGACCCCGCCGTCATCCGCGAAGGCGCGGTTGTCGGGCTGCCCTGAGGCGCCTTACCTCCGGACCGCAGTTACCAGCATCGGCACCAACCGCCCGTCGGCAACGCCCGCCGTTGTGTTCATGCGCCGCTCATCCATCCGGCTGCCCATGGCCGGTGTGTCCTGTGGCGGCGCGTCACTGGGCGGTGGTGGGGGCGGCGCGTCACTGGCGTGATCGGTGACATCCGAAAACCCGGCCGCGTCCAACGCCTGCAGGAACAGCGCGGGCGAGATGGCAAAGCTGGTCTCGGCCGTCATCGCCCACGGTAACGGGAAATCCACGGGCGCGGTTCCGCTTTCGCCCAGATGGGTGACAACATAAACGCCGCCGGGGCGCAGCACCCGGAACGCTTCGGCGAACATGGCGGCCTTGTCGGGCACGTTCATGGTGACGTTCTGGCACCAGACCACATCGAATACGCCGTCCTCAAAGGGCAGGTTCGTAACCGATCCGACCCGGTGCGATATCTTCTCTGTCAGACCGACCAGCGCATCAAGGTCAGAGGCCGATTTGACAAACTCTGCACTCAGATCAATGGCTTCGACAGTGCAGCTCAAGTGATGCGCGAGCCACCGGGACGACCCGCCAACCCCGCTGCCGGCGTCCAGAACCGCCGCACCGGGCTGCACCTTCGCCGCCGCCGCCATGCTTTCGGTCAGCCGCACGCCGCCGTGATGCAACTGATCCGCGGGATACAGCGCCTCTATCGGAACAGTGCCCGGTGCCGCACCCGACAGGCCAAGCCTGTCAAGAATACGGTTCGTCAGATCGGACGGCCCGTAATGGGCTGCCACCTTGCTCTCGATATCAGCGTGATCCATGACGCTCCCCCCTTGCGTTCCAAAGTCAGCCCCTTGCCGCCTGTTCCCGTTCCCGTGCAAGCCACCATTCGACAAGCAGCAGATTCGGCACCCAGCAAAGCCAGCCTAGCACAGGGGATGCGTCCACGTAGCTGACGTCCGACAGCATATAACCGGCCAGGTAAAGGCGCAGGGTCACACCCGCAAAGGTCAGCGCGAAAGATCGGATCATCCAGACCCGATGCGCCGCGAATGCGCGGCGGCGCGCATGCAGGACAGCCTTTCCTGTCGATGCGATCCATAGCGCCGCAAGCATCATGAAACCTGACCCCGCGATCAGCCCGCCCGGCGCGAAAAGCCCAAGCCAGAATCCCGCGATGCCACTGACCAACACACACCCCGCGTAAAGGCGACCATTCCAGCGATGCAGCGCCGGACGCTTTGCGCGCAGGCGCGGCATGAACTGAAAGACGCCAAAGGCCAGCGCCAAGGGGGCAAACGTCACGTGAACCAGGAACACGGCACGGCGCGCTGTCAGATGATCCTCGAACCCCGGAAACGACAAGTCCAGTCCGAGCCCAAGGAAACGCCACGACCCAAGCGCCACAAGCAGGCTCAACCCCGCCATCAGATAAAACGGTATGCGCGCTGTCACCGCAGAGCTCCCTGAATATAAGGGGCGGACGGTAGACGCGCGCCGCACAGGAGTCGAGGGACTAGACGCATCCGACACAGGCATCGACCGACGCCTCACCTCAAAGCATTTATCTCTGCATGCACCCGCCCCTTGCATCCAAAGCGCGGCTGGTGTGAGCTTTGCCGGACGCAGCAAGGGAATACCTGTGCCACAGACCCGCCTCTTCACGGCCAAACAGGGCCAGACGGTTTTCAAACCCGGACAGGACTGCCCCGGCTTTCTGGACCTGAAGAAAGGCGCGATCCGGGTGATGCTGACCGGGGCTTCGGGCCGCGAGGTGGTGCTCTACCGCGTGCGCCCCGGAGAGGTCTGCCTGCAAACCTTTTCCTGCCTCGTGGACGGTCACGCCTACGGCGCCGAAGGCATCGTGGAGGCCGATATCGAAGCCGATCTGATCCCCGCCTCGCAGTTCCGACAACAGCTCGAGGACGACCCGGCGTTCAGGCAGAAAGTGCTCAGCTCTGTCGCACTGCGCTTTTCCGAGTACCAGCAACTGGTCGAGGACGTGGCGCTGACCGCCTTTGACGCGCGGCTGGCCAAGGCGCTTTTGCGGCTGGCCGATGACAGCGGCATCGTGCACGCCACCCATTCCGCGCTGGCCGCCGAAACCGCCTCCGGGCGCGCCTATGTCACCCGGCGGCTGGCGGTGTTTGCAAAGAAAGGCATCGTCGAACAGCTGCCCGATGGCATTGCCATTCGCGAAAAACGCGCATTGGAACAGATTGCCGCAGATCCCCGGTGACAGAGTCACCGTCGCGGGACCGGCCGCTTTGCTAAAGTCTCCTCAATGAGCATGAAAAGGAGACTCATCATGACCAAGAACGAAGGAACCATCGACCGTGCGCTGCGTGTGATTGTCGGCCTTGTCCTGCTGTCGCTCGTCTTTATCGGCCCGCAGACCATGTGGGGCCTGATCGGCATCGTACCGCTGGCCACCGGGCTGATCGGCATCTGCCCGCTCTATTCGGTCCTCGGGATCAACACCTGCCCGGCGAAAAACTGACCACCGGCATGCAGGTTGGGCCAAGCTGTCCAACCTGCGCAACCTTGGATCAGTAGGGTCGATCTGCTGTCGTGGGGTCGATGACCCGCGTGACTTCGGTGATGGTATTGGCCGGAAAGCCCGAAAGCTCTGCATGCTTGCGGATCGCGGCCTCGTCTTCTGCCAGGTAGATGCAGAAGGTTTTGCCATTGGTCACGTAAGACTGGATCCACTGCACCTTTGGCGCCAGCTTTTCCAACGCCTCGTTCGAGGTCTTGGCCGCGCCTCCGATCTCTTCATCGTTCATGTCGCCGACGCCGGGGATCTCCCGTTCGATTACGAACTTCTTCATTTTCACACCCTCCTTCAGTGAACCACGTCTTTTTTGGGAAGGCAGGGTACCGGAAATTTGCCCATCTCCCTACAGTTTTCTGTGCCGATCCGGGCAGCACACCGCCAACACCCTCGGCAAAGCATTGATGAAAAACAAAAAAGGCCCCGAAGCATGCTTCGGGGCCAGTCAGTCGGGGATACCGATCAGACAGCGATCACACCGCCATCTTCCTTGGTGACCACAACCACCGACGGGCGCGGCGGCATGTTCGGGTCAAAATCGGGCCAGCGTGTTGCCGGATCCTCGAAGGTGGAGTCGCGCTCGAACCCGGCAAAGTCCTTGGTGCCATCCGTTCCCGGGTGCTGCACGGCAAGGAACAGCGTCTTGCTGTCGTCGGCAAAGTACGGACCGCACAATTCGCCCCCCACCGGGCAGCGGAAGAACAGCTTGGAATGGCCGCGCAACTCGCCTTCGGTTTCGAGCGAATACAGACCGTCGGATTTGCCGGTGCGGCCCCAGCCGCTGCCCTGGTCGGTCGAGATCCACAGACGACCATCATTGTCGATGGCGCAATTGTCAGGCGACCCGAACCAGCCGTTTTCTGAGGTTTCCGGGTTCCACATCGCGCCAACTTCCTCGACGGTCGGATCACCGCACAGGACAAGAATGTCCCATGTGCCGCGCGTGGCGGAATGGTTCCCGCCCTCTTCCTTGATCTCGATGATGTGGCCGAAATTCGATTCCGGGCGCGGGTTTGCCGCATCAACCTGGTCAGATTTCCGGCGGCTGTTGTTGGTCAGCATGATATAGGCCGTGCCGTCGCCGCGCGGCTGCGCGTCTTCCGGGCGGTCCATCGGGGTGGCCCCCAGCAGGTCTGCCGCCAGACGTGTGTCGATGGCAATGTCGGCCTGGCTGTCAAAGCCGTTCTCTGCCGTCAGCGGGCCTTCGCCATGCACCAGCGCCAACCAGTCGACGGTACCGTCATCGTTGAAACGCGCCACGTAAAGCGTGCCTTCGGACAGCAGCGAGGACCCGAAATGGCTGTTCTCTTCGGTCACCGGCTCTGCCGACACCCATTTGTACTGATAATCAAAGCGGTTGTCGTCGCCGGAATAGATCACCAGCCGACCATCGGACGCAATGGTGGTCTCTGCGCCTTCGTGACGGAACCGGCCCAGCGCCGTGTGCTTGATCGGCATCGCGTCGGGGTTCATCGGATCGACTTCAACAATATAGCCGAACCGATTGGGTTCATTGGGTTCCTTGTCGATATTGAACCGGTCGTGGAACTTGCCCCACGCGTACCAGCGGCCCGGCACACCATAGCGCCCCATCGATTCCGCCTCGGGCTGCGCCGACACGTCCACGTCCCCGTCGGCATCCAGAACGTCAGACCAGAAATACCCGTGGAAGTTTTCTTCCGCCATCAGGTAGGTGCCCCAGGGCGTCATCCCACCGGCGCAGTTGTTGATGGTGCCCAGAACGGTCATGCCCGCCGGATCGGCGCTGGTGCGCAGACGCGGATGACCCGCGGCCGGACCATCGAACGTGATCGGCGTTTCCGCCGTGATGCGGCGGTTGGCCGGGTTGTTGCGGTTGACCGACCACTTGCCATCGTCGCCCTTGACGATCTCGAACACCGACCCGCCATGCGCGGCCATCTCGATGTTCACCAGCTCTTCGGTCATGCCTTCGAAGCCCGAGCGGTCCTGACGGCCAAGCCCCGGGAACATCACCTCTTCGTTGGTGTATTCGTGGTTCACGCAGAGCATGCCACGACCCGGTTCGATCTCGGCAAAACCGACATAATCGTTGTTGTAGCCGAACTGCTTGGACTGGGCCTCTGCGGTCTGGTTCATCACGTCGAAGTCCGGCGCATCCGCGGTGATCGGATCGCCCCACCGCACGAGGATATCGGCGTGATAGCCCTCGGCAATGTGGTGGCGTTCATCGTTGCCCCAGGCAAGCTCACTGAACTTGAAACGGCTGTCATCGGCCGTTGCCGCCTGCGCGGTCTTGGGCGCGGTCAGCGCCGTTGTCCCGAACAGGGCAGTCGTTGCCGTGACCGCGAGGGAGCCGCGCAGAAAGTCCCGGCGGCCATAGCGGCGGTTGATCACGTCGCCGATGGTATTGCCCAGATTGGGGTTGGTCGGGATGTCGTCATAGGCTTCGAACGCTTCGGCTCGGTTGCCGTAGTCAGGGTTGTTGATGATGTCGTGACGCGACATGCGTATCCTCCATTTGGCGTTGGACAATTGGCTAGAATATAAGCAGCAGTCAGGCCGTGCGGCGCAGGTCCGCCCCGGCACATGAGGACGGTCTAGGCGGCATCGGTCAACGAAAGATGACGGTTTTATTGCAGTTTTGTGACAGCCCGGATTGGCCGTTCAGACAGGTCTGATCCCGCCCTGCGGCCGCCTGTCAGACCAGCCCAAACCACCGTTTTGACCGAAATCAACGCATCCCGGACTGGCCAGGTTACACTGGGCCGCAGGAAAGGGAGGACATGATGTATTCACGAATTCTCGTCCCCGTCGACATGGACAATGTCGACAAGCTGGACAAGGCAATCACGCTTGCTGCGCAAACCGCCAAGGCGAACGAGGCCTCGTTGGTCTTTGTCGACGTGGTCGACGCGGTACCGACCACGTCCCGCGTGACCGAAGGCGAAAGGATGGCAGACCGGCTGACACGGTTCGCCGCAGATCAGGCAAAGGCGCATGATGTCGAAATCAGCGCACAGGTCGCCCTGCGCGGCGATCTGCACCTGAATGTGGGTGCCGACATCATCGACGCGGCCAAGGACGCCGAGTGCGACCTGATCATGATGGGCAGCCATGTGCCGGGCATGAAAGAGTATTTCATGTCGTCAAACGCGGGCTACGTGGCCTCGCACGCGCCGATGTCGGTCTACGTCGTCCGGTAGGGCGGCCTTTTGCGGGGTCAGCCAGCGCTTGGCGGCCCCGTCACAGATTGGCAAAGACCAGCCAGGCGGCCAGCACCGCTTCGATCAGGAAATAGACAAAGGCCTTGGCCAGCGGTGGCTTGTCCAGAAGGATCGACACCGCCCGCCCTGTCGCGGCCCCCGCATAGGCAAACCCCAGCATGGCGTAGGCCAGTGGCTGGCCGATGACCATGCAGGCGATCGCCGTTGCCACGAACAACCCGCCGACCGACGCCCGCATTTCGGAATAACCCATATTCGATCCGTCGGGCGCAAGATCCAGCGCCTCAGCGGTGAATTTCGGCGCAAGGAAGCCGAACGCGCCAAAGGCGATGGTCGCAAGCGCGGCAACGATATTGAGAATGTCGATCATGGTGGCCTCTTCTGTCTGTGCATCCACATAGCCCGGCAGGCAGCGATGCCACCAAACAATTGGCGCATTTCCATGCCACTGCTACACTGTTCAAAACGACAGAGCAGTCCGCCCCATGCCCGCCTCGCCCAATCAAGTGCGCCGACGCAAGGTGTTCTACATCCCCGGCTATGACCCGTTTCCGCCCCGGCGGTACCGGGAACTCTACCGCGCCGAAGGGGCAAAGCAGGCCGAAATATCCGGCTACGGCCTGCGCGTCGCGGGCAAACCCCAAGACGGGGGCTACGGCTGGCGCGCCTCCGGTCTGATCGACGACATCCGGGTCGAGGCCGATTTCGACGTGCTGACATGGTCCGATATCGTCCAGTCCAGCATGTCGAACACGATCCCCGCCACCTATTGGCAACTGCTGCGGACAAGCTGGACCTACATCGCCAGCGGCACGCTGCGGCGGCTGGCCGTCCTGTCCAAGGGTCCATTGATCGCGGCACTCTACCCCATCGGGGTGCTGCTGCTGCAACTGGCACTGGCCCTGCTTGCCGGACACGTGGCCGGCTGGCTGCTCAGCACCCTGTTTCGCGCGGCGGCGCTCTGGGGTCTGGGGGACGGCGCGGTGACCCGCTGGGGCACGGCCGTGCTCTACTGGGTGCCGTTTCTCGTGGTGGCGGTGTTCGTTCTGCGCTGGTTCAAACAGCATGACCGCCGGGTCTATGCCTATTACCTGATGCATGATTTCGCGTTTTCGGCCAGCCGCAACGGCGCAACCCCGCAAGAGCTGCAAGACAGGATGGACGCGTTTCGCGGCACCATCGCGACTGCACTGCTTGATGATTACGACGAGGTTCTTGTCGTCGGCCATTCCTCGGGTGCGCATCTGGCAGTGTCGATCCTTGCCGATCTGCTGCGCGCGATACCAGAGCCCCCCGTGGCCCTGTCTTTTCTCAGCCTCGGTCACGTGATCCCGATGGTGTCTTTCCTGCCCGATGCCCATAAACTGCGCGGCGACCTGCAATTCCTGTCCGAACGGGACGAGATCGTCTGGATCGACGTGACCGCCCCGGGCGACGGCTGTTCCTTTGCGCTTTGCGATCCGGTCAGCACCTCGGGTGTGGCCAGGGAAGACAAGCAATGGCCGCTGGTCTTTTCGGCGCAATTCTCGCGCAGCCTGGGCGAGGCGCAGTGGAAAAAGATGCGCCGCAAGTATTTCCGCCTGCACTTCCAGTACCTCTGTGCCTTTCCGGAACCGCTGGATTACGACTATTTCCAGATCACCGCAGGCCCGCTGACCCTTGGGGGCCGCTATTCGGCGCGCCCGGCCTCGAAAAGCCGGATCGACGTTCCGGTGTCGAAATACACCTCTGTCAGCCCGTGATCCCGCCCAAACCCCCATCGCGGCCCGACAGGGTATCGCTCTGGCGCTACATGCGTCTTTTTCGCAAGGATATTCTGTCGGCCCAGCCAGAACGGCTGTATGGCGCGTGGATGGCCGAATTCAAAACGCCGTTCTTCCGGTCCTACCTGGCGAATGATCCCGACCTGGTGCGGCTGATCCTGACGGAACGCCCCGCGGATTTTCCGAAATCGAACCGCATCGGCGAAGGCTTGCGCCCGCTGCTGGGCAATTCGGTGTTCCTGACCAACGGCCCGACATGGGATCACCAGCGCCGCATCATCGACCCTGCCTTCGAACGGGGCCGACTGGCCCGTTCCCTGCCCGCCATGTGGGACGCCGGTCAGGCCATGGTGACCCGCGCCCTTGACCGGATCGGCGCCGGGGCCGAGGTGGAGATCGAAGAGATCACCAGCCACGCCGCCGCCGACGTGATCTTCCGCACGCTGTTTTCGATCCCCATCGAAGACGCCATCGCGGCACAGGTCTTTCGGGAATTCCGGGCCTACCAGCGCAGCCAGCCGATCCTGAACCTTGCGGCCTTCGTGCCCCTGCCCCGCTGGATGCCGCGCCTCCACAAGCAGGACACCAGACGCGCCGCGACACGCATCCGCGCGCTCATCACGCAACTGGTCGATCAGCGCCGGGCGGCGATCGAAACCGGCACCGCGCCCGATGATCTTGCCACGCGCATCATGACGACCCCCGACCCCGAAACCGGCCAGTGCTTCAGCGCTGAGGAAATGGTGGATCAGGTCGCCATCTTCTTTCTGGCCGGGCACGAAACCAGCGCCAGCGCGCTGGCCTGGGCGCTGTACTGCTGTGCGGCAGCCCCCGTCTGGCAGACCCGCGTCGCCGAAGAGGCCAACGCCCTGACCGGCCCCAACCACGTCAAACGCCTGACCACCAGCCGCGACGTGTTCCGCGAAACCCTGCGGCTTTACCCGCCTGTACCGATGATGGTGCGCGAAACCACGAAAGGCGAAACCTTCCGCAAACGCGCCATCCCGAAAGCGGCGCAACTGGTGCTCAGCCCGTGGCACCTGCACCGCCACACCCGGCTTTGGGACGATCCCGACGTGTTCGACCCGGCCCGCTGGCAGATGCCGGAAAGCAAACAATCCATCCGCGACGCCTACCTGCCCTTCAGCAGCGGCCCACGGGTCTGCCCCGGTGCAGGCTTTGCCATGGCCGAAGGCCCGCTGCTGCTGTCGATGCTGCTGCGCGCGGTGGTTCTGACCCCGGTTGCGGGCAAAACACCGCAACCTGTGGCGCATCTGACCGTGCGCGCGAAAGACGGGATCCGGCTTTGGGCGACACCGCGGTGAACCCCGCCTGACGTTAGCGCTAACTCACTGACATCCCACTATCTTTTTGCCAAGCTCTGCTCTAAGTGTGTCGCATAGCAAGTCGTCAACCCGGGGATTATCAATGACCAACACCGCCATGGCAGAGCGTATCACATCCGGCGCGGGCTTTATCGCCGCGCTTGACCAAAGCGGCGGGTCCACCCCCAAGGCGCTCAAGCTCTACGGGATCGACGAAAGCGCCTACAGCTCGGACGAGGAAATGTTCGGCCTGATCCACGACATGCGCTGCCGCATCATGACAGCCCCCGATTTCACTTCTGACAAGGTGCTGGGCGCGATCCTGTTCGAACGCACCATGCGCGACACGGTCGAAGGTGT
>CAYZAD010000104.1:0-9334 GCA_964476315.1 uncultured Rhodobacterales bacterium | reverse complement strand
GTCCGCGTTCGAGCTGGCCCGCAAGCGCGGCAACAAGGTCTGCTCGATGGAGAAGGCCAATGTGATGGAGTCGGGCATCCTGTGGCGCGACGTGGTGACCGAGGTGCATCAGGCCGAGTATTCGGACGTGGAACTGTCGCACATGTACGCCGATGCGGGCGCGATGCAGCTTTGCCGCTGGCCCAAGCAGTTCGACGTGATCGTGACGGACAACCTGTTCGGTGACCTGCTGTCCGATGCCGCGGCAATGCTGACCGGTTCGCTTGGGATGTTGCCGTCTGCCAGCCTGGGCCTGCCGATGGCCAATGGCCGTCCGAAAGCCATGTATGAACCGGTGCACGGCTCCGCGCCCGACATTGCCGGGCAGGGCAAGGCCAACCCGATCGCCTGCATCCTGAGCTTTGCGATGGCGCTTCGGTATTCCTTTGACGAGGGTGAAGAAGCGACCCGGCTGGAATCGGCGATTGAAAAAGTGCTGTCGGACGGCGCACGCACGGCCGATCTGATGGGCCCCGAGGGCGGGACACCCATGTCGACGTCTGAAATGGGTGATGCCATCGTCGCGGCTTTGGACGCAAGCCTGTAAACAAACAGGGGCCAGTCATGTCTGCAAATTCCAAAGGCGCATTGCTGGCCCTGCTGGCCTTTGGGCTGTTTTCAACGCACGATGTCTTTATCAAGACGCTGGGGGCGACCTATTCGCCCGTGCAGATCGTGTTCTTCAGCGTCCTGCTCAGCTTTCCGTTGGCGACGATCATGCTGATGCGGGATGCGAAACCGGGAACGCTTGTCCCGGTGCATCCGTGGTGGATGGCGGTGCGGACGATTGCTGCGGTCATCACGGGCGTTTCGGCGTTTTACGCCTTCGCCAACCTGCCGTTGACACAAACCTATGCGATCCTGTTTGCCACGCCGATCCTGATCACGCTGCTGTCGATCCCGATCCTGGGCGAAACGGTGCGGCTCATGCGCTGGGCGGCCATCGTTGTCGGGCTGGCGGGCGTGCTGGTGGTGCTGCGGCCCGGGGCGACCGACCTGACACTTGGGCACATCGCGGCGATTGTCGCGGCGGTTGCCGGGGCCTTTGCGTCCATCATCGTGCGCAAGATCGGAGCGGAGGAGCGGACGGTCGTCATGCTGCTATATCCGATGGTGGCAAATTTCGTCGTCATGGGGGGGGCGCTGGCATTCGTGTACAAACCCATGCCCGCCGACCATCTGGGCATGCTTGCGGTCATATCGCTTTTGGCGTGGATCGCCGCGCGCGTGATCATCAAGGCGTATCAGACGGGTGAAGCGGCCATCGTGGCGCCGATGCAGTATTCCCAGATCCTGTGGGCCACGGCCTATGGTCTGATCTTTTTTGACGAACGGCCCGATCTTTATACGGCGCTGGGCGCGGCGATCATCATTGCATCGGGCCTGTTCATCGTCTTCCGGGAAAGCAAGGCAGGCGCGTCGAGGAACATGCCGGTTCTGCGGACCCGGAGCCGGATCGGGACGCCATCCACCCTGCGGCTGAGCGGGCTGATGACATCGGGACGGTTCCGGGATCGAAAGGATACAGGCGACGCCGATCAGCCCTGATTGCGCTTTATCGGGGGTCTTCTGGCCGCGACTGTCAAAACACCCCTTGTCAAACAAACGCCACGGCAGTAGTTCCCCCGCACGGTCGGGCTGTAGCGCAGCCTGGTAGCGCACCTGCTTCGGGAGCAGGGGGTCGGAGGTTCGAATCCTCTCAGCCCGACCAGTTTCATCAAAATGCGGTTGCCGATCACATGTGTGTTTGCCATGCGGGTGCAGAGCGTCATCACACGGATGACGCTTGCGTTTGTGTGGCCCACAGCAGTCCGAAAAGCAAAAGCGCGGAGGACAGCCCGCAGGCGATGGTGCGAACGGTGTTCCAGAACGTCCAGCGGGGCAGGTAGGTTCCGGTCCAGTAGTCGAGCGTCGAATCGGCGGAGACATCCATGCCGGCCAGGGCTTCGTTCATGGGGACGTTGAAGAAGACGGTCACGCCAAAGCAGCCGATCACATAGATCAGTCCCGCTGCCATGATGAGCGCCCCCGGCGTGCCGCCGATATAAACGCCGCCATAAGCCGCGATGATCAGCGATACCGGTGCAAGCCCGATGAACAGCACCATGAACACCCAGCGGAACACCTCGCGGTTGATGACCTGCATGGCGTCCACACCGCCGACGCCGCCTGTATGGGCGAGCGAGCGCATGATGAAATCGGAAAAGGCTAGAAAGACACCGCCGACAAAGGCGTATGCCACGATGGCGCATTGCAACAGGCCAAAAAAGAAAGGGGACATGGGTTCGGTTCCTTGATGGGGGTGAAAGGGCGGTGGGCCTGGAGTGTGGCCCACCGGTTGCGGTCAGGCCGCTGTGGACCATGCGCCGGATCGGGCGGCGGCGGCGGCATAATCGGCAAAGTCGCGCGGCTTGCGGCCCAGGGCGCGTTCGACCCCGTCGCACAGATGCGCGTTGCGACCGTCCAGCGTTTCGCGGGCGATGGCGGTAAAGACATCGGCGACGAAGGTTCCGCCGGCCTGGGCCACGTTCGCGTGGAAGTCCTCGAAACTGATCGGGATGTGCCGGATGGGGCGTCCGGTGACCTGAGACAGGGTTTCGGCCATGTCGGCAAAGCTCATCAGGCGCGGACCGGTGACCTCATAGAGTTCGCCTTTGTGCCCGTCTTCGGTCAGGGCCGCGACAACGACATCCGCGATATCGTCGATGTCGATGATGGGTTCGCGGATCATGCCGCCAGGCATGGGCAGCACACCCGACAGGATCGGATCGCGCAGGTAGCCTTCGCTGAAGTTCTGCGCAAACCAGGATGCCCGCACAAGCGTATGATCGATGCCCGAGGCGCGCACGGCCTCTTCGCCCAGTTTTGCGTGGTGTTCACCGCGACCGGACAGCAGGACAAGGTGGTCAAGGCCGGTTGTCTTGGCGGTCTCGCAGAGGGCCGCGACCTTTTCCACCGCGCCGGGAAACGCGAGGTCCGGGAAATAGGTGACATATGCCTTGGAGACACCTTCAAGCGCGGGCGCCCATGTCTCCGGGGTTTCCCAGTCAAAGGGGATGGGGGCGCGGCGGGTGCCGTGACGGACGGGCAAACCCTTGGCTTCAAGGCGATTGGCAACGCGCGATCCGGTTTTTCCGGTGGCGCCGATAACGAGGTATGGTTGCGTGGTCATTGGAGTTTCCTTTTCATATCTGTGGGATCACGGGCCTTGCCGTGCCGTGGATGTGTGTTTGATTGGGGATTGCAGCGTGCAGTTGTCTGCGCAGCGGATCAGCCTAAGCCGCCCACGTGCCATGCGATGGTCATTGCGCTTCCGCTCAGGACAGTCAGAAACGAAAAATAAACGAGGTAGAAATTCATCGGACATCTCCTTGGGTTGTTGGATGTCCGTGTTTTGCCTTTGATGGGGTGTTCAGGTCTTGACCGACAATGCCGAGGTTTTGACACTTGTTGCCAAAGCCGCTTTATCCCGGTGCCCCACCTTTGCGATAGGCGGCGGGCGTCCGGCCCACCCAGCGTTTGAACGCGCGTGTGAAAGAGCTTTGTTCCGAAAACCCGGTCAGAAAGGCGATTTCCGAGAGCGAGTACCGTTCGTCGCGCAGCAGCCCTTCGGCCAGTTCGCGGCGGGTCTGTTCGGTCAGTGTCTGAAAGCTGAGCCCGTGTTCCGATAAGCGGCGATGATAGGACCGGGCGCTTAGCCCGAGGCCGCGGGCAATGTCTGCCATCTTGGGCAGACCTTCGCTCAGCGCACGGGCAATCGCGTCCTTGGTCTGGGTTTCCAGAGAGCTGTCCTCCACCAGTTCGGAAAGCTCTGCTTCGAGGTGAGAAATCAGGAATTGCGTGATGCCCTGATCGCCAAGAACATTTGGCGCCTTGAGGGAGTCTTTTGACAGGAGCAGCGCGTCCATCTCTGTGTCGAATTGAACGGGGCATCCGAAATAAGCGGTATGGGCATCCTGTCGCTGCGGACCCGGATGTTTGAGATACACTGCAAGCGGCGCAACTGGCACCGGCGATACCTGCCGCGCCAGGGAGATCGTGCTGGCCAGGGTGCTTTCGTTCGAAAGCCGCAGGCCCAACCGGCGCGGTCCACTGCGATGCAGGATGAACAGAACGCCTTGGTCGGTTGGCCGCATCTCGTATTCGACCACATTGGTCCAGAGCCGCGCATAACGCTCAACACGGGACAGTGACCCCATCAGGTCAGGTGCGGCCTTCCACGCCAGACCGAGTGCCCCGTATTCGTCACAGCGCATGGAGGCTCCGGTTTTGAGCGGCAGATCGGTCACATCCATTTGCGACGCCATACGTTCCAGCATGCCGTAATAGGCGTCAGCCGGGACCATCACCTTGGGATCCCAAGGCGCGTCGGGATCGAGATCCAAAGCTGTCAGGAGCGCATGTGCATCCACCGCTTCTCCCGCGGCCGCCACCATTTTACGTGCGAACAGAGATGTCACATGTCCCATGGCGCGCATGTTAAGCCGTGCTGTGCGATTGGCCAACTCCTGGCTTTGGCGGGATGCGGTGAGCGGGGTTCGCAAACTGCCGTTGGGTGGTTTTTTCCGCACATATCGCCCGAGGAGGCAATTGACCTTCCCGGCAATCCGTCGTGGAAATACGTGGAAAAGGTCAGAGGGGGGCACAATGACGGAACCTGTAGGCATTGAGACTGTGGACCGGGTCGCCCTGGTATCGATCGACAATCCACCGGTCAACGCGGCGTCGCATGCGGTACGACAGGGCCTGCAGGATGCGATTCTGAAGGCCAATGCGTCGGAAGATGTCGACGTGATCGTGATTTACGCCAAGGGACGCACGTTCATTGCCGGGGCGGATATCAAGGAATTCGGCAAGCCGCCCCTGTCCCCGTGGTTGCCTGACCTTTGCAATACCATCGAAGACAGTCAGACGCCGGTGATTGCCGTGCTGCATGGAACGCCCCTTGGTGGTGGGCTCGAGGTTGCGATGGCGGCCCATGCGCGGGTGGCGCTTCGGGGTACCAGGCTGGGCCTGCCCGAGGTCAACCTGGGCATCCTTCCCGGGGCAGGGGGGACGCAACGCGCGCCGCGGCTGGTGGGCATCGCGCCTGCCCTGGACATGATCCTGACCGGACGCCACGTGCCGGTGACCGAGGCTTTGGAACTCGGTTTGGTGGACCGCATCGAGGATGGAGAGGTTCGCGACGTTGCCCTGGCAGCGGCGAAGTTGTGGCGTGATGGAGCGCTTGTCCCGCGTCGCACCGGGGATGTGTCTGTGACGCCCGATGATGCAGCCCTCGCCGCGGCCAAAGAGGCCACGCTGCGCAAGCATCCGCACCTTTTTTCGCCGCTCAGGTGCATTGAGGCTGTCGCGGCCAGCACCCTGCCCATCACCGAAGGCTTGAAGATCGAACGGACGCTGTTCAACGCCTGTCTCGACAGCCCGCAGCGCGCTGGCCTGATCCATGCATTTTTCATGGAACGGGCGGTGGCCAAGATCCCGGAACGGTCAGAGACACCCCGCGCCTTTGCGAAAATCGGGGTTGTCGGGGGCGGTCTCATGGGGTCTGGCATCGCGACGGCGTGCCTTCTGGCGGGTTTGCCGGTTGTTCTGGCCGAACAAACGCAGGATGCGCTGGAGCGGGGGCGTACCGCCGTTCAGCAAAACCTTGGGAAAGCGGTCGTACGCGGCAAGCTGTCCGAGGCGCGTTTGCAGGCCATTCAGGACGGAGACTTCGTCACAACGCTTGATCTGGACAGGCTGGGCGACGCGGACATCGTGATTGAAGCGGTGTTCGAGGACCTTGACGCCAAGCAAACCGTGTTCCGCGCGCTGGACCGTGTCTGCAAACCCGGTGCGGTGCTGGCGACCAATACGTCCTACCTTGATATCAACCAGATCGCGGCTGTGACCGGCCGTCCGCAGGATGTGCTTGGCCTGCATTTTTTTTCGCCGGCCCATATCATGCGGCTGCTGGAAGTGGTGGTGTCCGATCACACCGCCCCTGACGCCGTTGCAACGGGTTTTGCGCTGGCGAAGGCATTGCGCAAGGTGGCGGTGCGCGCCGGTGTCTGTGACGGGTTCATTGGCAACCGTATACTTGCGACCACCCGCAAGGTGGCGGATTACATGGTTCTTGCGGGCGCGACCCCGCAACAGGTGGATGACGCCTTGGAAGGCTTTGGTTTTGCCATGGGCCC
Organism: uncultured Rhodobacterales bacterium; assembly: GCA_964476315.1. Taxonomy (GTDB): domain Bacteria; phylum Pseudomonadota; class Alphaproteobacteria; order Rhodobacterales; family Rhodobacteraceae; genus Marivita. The sequence continues at coordinate 3,113 of CAYZAD010000104.1, read as the reverse complement.
CTACCGCGTTCTGGATCTGGCGGGGTTGGACATCAGCTGGGCCAATCGAAAGCGGCACGCGGCGACGCGCCCCGCGCAGGAACGGTACGTCGCACTGGGTGACAGGTTGTGCGAAAGCGGCGCCTTTGGGCGCAAGGCCGGACGCGGGTATTACCTGTATGGCGACAGCCACGGGCCGAACCCCGACGTGGCCGCGTTTATCACGGCCGAGCGCGCTGCAGGGGGCATCACGGCGCGCACGTTTGAGGACGCGGAGATCATCGCGCGATACATGGCGGCGATGGTGTGCGAGGCGACGCGCATTCTGGAAGACGGGATTGCGCTCCGGCCCATCGATATCGATGCGGTTCTGCTGTTCGGCTACGGTTTTCCCCGCTTTCGGGGCGGCCCCATGCACTATGCCGACACCATCGGCGCGAAAGAGCTGGTGTCGCGCATCGAAGGCTATGCTGCCGAAGACCCGGTCTTCTGGACCGTGCCCGCTTTGCTGCGTGATATGGCGCGGGACGGGTCGACCTTTGCAATGCGCAATTAGACGGTCTGTGCCGCTTTCACACCGCCCTGCGCGAAGGCCGGAACAAAGGTGCCCAGTTCCAGTGCGCGCTCGGGATTCGAGGCGTTTCCATCCAGGGCGCGCTTTTTGACCCCTTGCAGGATCGCGGCCATGCGAAAGAAGCAGAAGGCGAGGTAAAAGCCGAAACGGTCAATTCCGGGGATATCCATGCGCGCGCAATAGCTGTCGATAAAGGCCTGGTCTTCGGGTATTCCAAGCGATGCCCGGTTCACCCCCGCTAGCCCACGGCCCGCATCCCCTGGCGGCAGCGACCATTGCATGATGACCGATGCAAGATCGGCATAGGGGTGGCCCAGCGTCGACAGTTCCCAATCGAGGACGGCCACGCATGCTGGCCTGTCTTTCGCGAATAGCAGATTGTCGATTCGGTAATCGCCATGCACAAGTGTGACCTGCCCGTCATCCTCTGGCCTGTTGGCCTGCAGCCAGTCGATCAGTGCATCCATGTCGGCAATCGCGTCGGTTTCCGTCGCGCGGTACTGCTTGGTCCAGCGGTCGATCTGACGCTGGTAGTAATTGCCCTGCGGCCCGTAATCAGACAGGCCGGTGGCGTGCAGATCGACTGCGTGAATGGCGGCCAGCACGCGGTTCATGTCGTCGAAAATGGTGGACCGGTCTTCCATGGAAACGTCAGGCAGACGGGGGTCCACAAAGGTGCGGCCGTCCACGTAATCCATCACGTAGAACATGGACCCGATCACGGCGTCATCTTCGCAAAGCGCATGCATGCGGGTTACCGGAACAGCGCTGCCAGCCAAGGCGCGTTGGACGCGAAATTCCCGGTCTACCGCGTGGGCCGATTTCAGAAGCTGACCGGGCGGCTTGCGGCGCAGGACATATGCCCCTGACGGCGATGTCAGCCTGAAGGTCGGGTTGGATTGGCCCGTGGCGAATTTCGTGGCCTGTACGGGGCCTTTGAACCCTTCCACATGGGCCGCCATCCAGGCGGCAACGGCATCCAGATCGAACGGCGCGGTCATGCGTTGGTGTATTTGCGCAACTCGGCCCGGGCGACCTGCCGACGGTGCACCGCGTCAGGGCCATCGGCAAAACGAAGGGTGCGCAGATGCGTCCACATGCGCCAGAGCGGTGTGTCCTGGCTGATGCCGGTGCCGCCGTAAAGCTGCATCGCTTCGTCCACGACCTTGAGCGACATGAGCGGGGCGACCACCTTGATCTGGCTGATCCAGGGCTGTGCGGCGCGGGTGCCTTGGGTGTCCATCATCCATGCAGCCTTGAGGCAAAGCAGACGGGCCTGTTCGATCTCCATCCGCGCATTGGCGATGATGTCGTAATTCGCGCCCAGTTCGATGATCGGTTTTCCGAACGCTTCGCGGTTCATGCCGCGCTGGCACATCAGTTGCAGCGCCTTTTCCGCCAGGCCGATGGACCGCATGCAGTGGTGGATGCGCCCCGGCCCAAGCCGCCCTTGCGCCACTTCGAAACCGCGCCCTTCGCCCAGAACCACGTTCTTGGCAGGGATGCGGACATCGGTGAACTTCAGATGCATGTGCCCATGCGGCGCGTCGTCCTGGCCAAACACATGCATCGGGCGCAACACGTCGATGCCTGCTGTATCGGCATCCATCACGAACATGGTGTGGCGGCTGTGCTTGGCGGCGTCAGGATCGGTGCAGGCCATCAGGATATAGAGCGCGCAGCGCGGATCGCCTGCGCCGGAGATCCAGTATTTTTCGCCGTTGAGAACCCAGTCGTCGCCGTCTTTCCGGGCTTCGAACGCCAGCTGCGCCGCGTCGGACGAGGCGACGTTCGGCTCTGTCATCACGTAAGCAGACCGGATATCCCCGTCGAGCAAGCGCGTCAGCCAGCGCTCTTTCATCCATGCTTCGCCGTAGCGTTCCAGAACTTCCATGTTGCCTGTGTCGGGCGCGTTGCAGTTGAACACTTCGGCAGCCAAATGCACCTTGCCCATTTCCTCGGCGAGGTAGGCATATTCGACCGTGGTCAGACCGTGACCCTTGTCACTGTCGGTCAGCCAGAAATTCCAAAGCCCGCGATCCTTGGCTTTGCCCTTCAGTTCCGCAAGGATGGCAAGCTGCCGGTCGGTCAGTTGAAAGCGGTCACCGGACGGGTGCCGGCCGACCTCTGCGTGATACTCCGCATCCAGCGGCGCGATCTCGGTCTCGACCATGTCGCGCACCTGATCGACCAAGGCCTGCACGCGATCCGATAGCCCTAAATCCATTCTGATCCTCCCCGACGCTTGTTCTTTGCATGGTAGGGTGAGTTGTTCCGAACAACCAGATCCCCTTCATGCTTCTTCGTTTCAAAAATACCTCGGGGTGCGCGAGGGGCAGAGCCCCCCGCATTTGTCGGATTGGCGCAGCCAATTCGAACTCAGAAATCGAGGTTCTCGACGCTCAGCGCATTCTGCTGGATAAATTCGCGGCGCGGTTCGACCACGTCGCCCATCAGCTTGGTGAAAAGATCATCGGCCTCGGTCATGTCGTCGACCTTGACCTGCAGAAGCGTCCGCGCGTCCGGGTCCAGAGTGGTTTCCCAAAGCTGGTCCGGGTTC
>CAYZAD010000103.1:0-9515 GCA_964476315.1 uncultured Rhodobacterales bacterium | reverse complement strand
CGCAGAACAGCATGAAGAACGCTTCGACATTGCCGACCAGCGAAAGCCCGGCGGCGAGGCTGTCCATCAGGCTCATGGCAGCCTCACGACGTTGCCCTGCGGGATGGCCACACCCGCGACATGTGCGAAAAAGGCATAAAGCAAAAGCGGCACGATCACCGCGCAGACCACCGCTGCAATCGGATGCCGTGTGCGGAACATGAACGCACAGGCCACGAAAGCCAGCATGCAGGTCAGGACCATCCCCAGTCGCGGCAACAGATACATGATCGCCACCATGATCACGACCAGCGCCAACAGCCGCAGCCATGGCGCCACACCGTCAGAGGTATCGATCTCGGTTTCCGTGTCGAACCCGGACAGGTCAGAGACATAGGCCGTTGCGACCAGCCCAAGACCGACCACGCAGGTCAGCGCGGCCAACACGTACGGCCAGAACGCGGGCGACAGGATGATGTTGCCCACGTTTGAAGGTGAGAACACAAAGGTCGGAATGGCGTAAAAGGCAAGGAATGCGGAAAACGCGACGGTCGCAAGGCCGATCCGCAGATGGAGGGATTTGGTGGTCATGGTCGCTCCGATAGGAAACGCGCCGAAGCCAGAGGCCTCGGCGCGATACGCTCAAGTGGATCAAGGCACGCGATCAGCCTTCGATGCGCATACCCAGTTCGTCGACCAAGGCACGGAAGACGTTGTACTGGCCTTCGATGAACGCGTTTGCCGCTTCGGGGTCCATCAGTTCGATGACCGATCCGCGCGCCTGCATGGTTTCAAGGAAGGTCGCATCCTGCGTGGCTTCGGCCATCCAGTCGCCCCACTTGGCCGCCACGTCATCGGGCAGACCATCCGGACCCGCGATCCCGGTCCAGCCAACCAGCTGGTTCAGACGCGGCTTGCCAAGATCATTCGCTGTCGGCGCGTCAAAGCCCACGACAGGTTCCTGCGTGGTGACCATCAGCGGCTTGAGCTGGTTGTTCGCCACAAAGCTCGCCAAGGCCGAAGAGTTGGTGCACAGGAACGTCGCCGTACCGTTCAGAACAGCCGTTGCCGCCGCACCACCGCCCTGCTGCGGGATGTGCGTGGCTTGCTGCAGCGGGTTTTCGACGCCGAATTCGGACAGCACCATGGCCGCCGCGATATGCAGAAGCGACCCGACACCGGACGAGCTGTAGCTGACGCCACCCTCGTTCACGGCAGCAATCAGGTCATCCATCGAATTGATGTCGCTGTTGGCACTGACGGCACAGGCCACCGGGTTGATCTCGTACACTGTCACAAAGCGGAAATCGTCCAGAGTGTACGGCAGTGTCGCCTTCATCGCCGGGTTGACCGAGTGCGATCCGACACGGGCGAACAGCATTGTGTAGCCATCGGGATTTGCGTTCTGAACTGCGACCGATCCGGTTGCCCCCCCGGCCCCGGTGACATTGGCCATCACCAATGCTTCGCCCACGGCCCGGCCCAACGGTTCGGCAATCGTGCGGGCGGAAATATCCGTCGCGCCACCAGCGCCGTATGGAATGATCATGTTGATCGGCCGTTCGGGGTATTCAGCCATTGCCGCCCCAGCCAACACACCCACCCCGAGTGCGAAGACCGAACCAAGTGTCAGTCGTTTCATAGTTCTCTCCCAGTTTGATGACCGGCCCTGTTGCGGGCTCTTGACTCACGTTAACCTTAAGTACAGCTTTGACGAAATAATAAAAGTTTACAAGTTCTGTAAGCAAAATCTGCAAATCAGGCGTCATGTCCATCAGATTGCTCAAAACCCTGATCGCAGTTGCGGATCACAAGACTTTCAGCACCGCAGCAGATGCCGTGTTCATCACCCATGCCGCCGTCAGTCAGCAGATGCGGACGCTGGAAGCGGAACTGGGCATTTCGCTGTTCGACCGCACCCGCCGCACCCCGGAATTGACGCCGCTGGGGCGGGCCGTCGTGTCGCGTGCGCGCAAACTGGTCGAGGATTACGAGACCCTTGTGCCCTCGGTTCTGGGCGATGACGGCTTCGCCGGGGAAATCGCCCTGGGCGCGGTGCCCACCACCCTGACCGGCCTTGCCCCGTTGGCCATGCGCATCCTGCGCGCCAAGCACGAAGACCTGCACGTGCGCATTCACCCGGCCTTGACCGGCGCGCTCCTGTCCAGGCTGGAACGCGGCACACTCGATGTTGCGCTTCTGTCCAAGCCTTTTCTCTTGCCGGCGGGCATGGCGTTCCTGCATGTCGCCGAAGAACCGCTCAGCCTGATCACCGCCCCCGAAGTCGAAACCGAGGACGCGGCTAAAATACTGGAGGAAAACCCCTTTATCCGTTTCAACAGGGACGCGGTTGTCGGAACCCTGATTGAAACATGGCTTCAGGAAAAGAACATTCGCGTCTCTGAAACGATGGAACTTGAAAACCTCGAAGCGATCTCCAGCATGGTGCATGCGAACCTTGGCGTGTCCATCGTGCCGACGTCATGCGTCGTCAATCGCTATGCCGTGCCGTTGAAACGTCTGCCCCTTGGCCCGGACATTCCCTCCAGAATGCTGGGTCTGGCCTACCGGACCGAACACCCGAAATTTCGCGTCATCGAAGAGATCCACAAGGCTTTGCTCAGCGCCATCGCGGACAACGCCCCGATGCGGCAATCGTTGTCTGACGCGGCCCCTGCATGAGTTGGGACGCAATCCTGTTCATCGTCATGGGCGCCTTGGCAAGCGGCTTTGTCAATGGCCTTGCCGGGGCTGGCACCGGATTGTTTGCCCTTGGCTTCTACCTTGTCGCGCTCGATCCCATCCGCGCAGTGGCCCTTGTCTCGCTGATGTCGGTTGTCACCGGCCTGCAAGGGCTGTGGGAGGTCCGTGACGCGCTTGGCCGCAATGTGGCACGGCTCATGCGCTTTATCGTGCCCGGTGTTCTGGGGGTCCCCCTGGGCCTGTCCCTGCTTGCCGTCATGGACGCGGAAACGCTCAAGATCATCCTCGCGGTGCTGTTGATCGTCTATGGCGGTTTTTTCAGCTTCCGCGCAAACCTGCCGAAATTCGAACGCCGCACGCCGGTGCTGGACGCCGGGATCGGACTGTCCGGAGGGATCATGGGCGGCATGTCCTCCCTTTCGGGGGCCATCCCGCTGATCTGGTGTTCGATGCGCCCATGGCCAAAGGCTGAATCGCGCGCGGTCCTGCAACCGTTCAACATGGCGGTTCTTGGCACCACGACGGTGCTGCTGTGGTGGCAGGGGGCCTATGATGCGCGCACGCTCACGGCATTCATGATCGTGCTGCCGGCATCTTTACTTGCCGTCCAGATCGGGCTGAGGGTGTATCGCCGCATCTCGGACGACGTGTTCCGCCGATTGCTGATCGGTCTGTCACTGTTTCTGGGGCTGGGGATCATGGCCCGCGTTCTAATCTGACCACCGACGATGAGGAGAGACCACACATGCTGACACTTTACTATGCCAAGGGAAGTTCCGCCCTGGCATCCCATGTCTTTCTGGAAGAGGTCGGCGCGACCTATGCGGTGCACGAGGTGCCCATCCAGAAAGGCGCTCACAAGGACCCGGCCTATATCGCGATAAACCCCAAGATGCGGGTGCCTGCCCTGCAAACGCCCGACGGGATCATCACCGAAAACCCTGCGATCCTGAACTACCTCGCAGCCACGCACCCCGAAGCGGGTATGCTGCCCGCAACGCCGTTCGGACGCGCGCAAGCCGATGCGCTGAACGCCTATCTGTGCGCCACGATGCATGTGGCTTTTGCGCATAAACTGCGCGGGGCGCGCTGGGCAGAGTCGGAAGAGGCGCTCAGGGACATGGCGGCAAAGGTGCCGTCAAACCTGGCAGACTGCGCCGGGCTTCTGGAAGAGCATTACATCGCCGGTCCCTGGGCATTGGGCGATCAGTACACGACCTGCGATGCCTATCTCGCGCTTGTTCCGCAATGGCTTGCCAAGGCCGGTGTCGACATCGACGCCTTTCCCAAGCTGAAAGCGCATCGCGACGCCTCTCTGCAGCGCCCGGCCACGCTGGCCGTGATGGCGGTGCATGGGCTTTAGCTGCCCGCCTCAGCCAACGGTCGGGGCCGCAAGGCCCCGCATCCGGACGTTGATGCAGGCCGGTTTGCCCGACGCGATGGCCGCGCGGATTGCCCCCGGTAAATCGTCAAGCCGCTCGACAAACGCGCCAAATCCCCCAAGCGCCGCCACCGCTTCGTCATAGCGCGCACCGCTAAGGGTGCAGCCATGCGCACGTTCGGGGCCGTAATCGCGCAACTGGATCTGATGCTCCGCGTTCCAGCTTTGATCATTGCCGATGATCGCGATGAACGGCAGGTCCTCGCGCACCGCCGTTTCGAACTCCGCAAAGTGAAATCCGGCCGTGCCATCGCCCATCAGGGCAAAGACGGTGGCTTCGGGGTCTGCGGCCCGCGCGGCCATCGCGTAACACAGGCCGCCCCCGATCGCGCCCGACACCCCGTTGATGACCCGCCGTGGCGCGGTGACGCCAGCCTGCGCCCATTGCCCGAATTCGCCGCCGTCACAGATCAGCACCGGACGGTCCGCCGCATCCACCGCGGTCTGAACGGCCTGCGTGATGTCACAGGGCAGGATGGCGTCATCCGTCTCAGGGCGGACTCCTCTCTGCGCCAGCTTCTTTGAAACCGCATCGCGCCAGCCATCCCGCGACCGCCCTGGTGCGCGCGTCGCCAACTGCTCTGCCGTGGCCCTCGCGCATTGCGTCAATTCGATATCAAGACGTGCACCGACGTTGCGGCGCGCCCGTGCGCATTCGGCCCCGTCCGCGTTCACCACGGCCCAGCGTGCACCCGGCGCGGCCGCCCCGAGTTTCAGCGTGAAATCCAGCGGCTTGCCCAAAAGCAGGATCCGATCCGCCTCTGCAAACACAGGCCCCAGGTGCCCCAATGCCGGGTCATTCAGACCGCGCGGGCTTTCCATTGCGATCACCGGCGCGCCCAGCGCATGGGACACCGCGTCGGCCAGACCCGGTGCACGGGTGTCGTTCAGCGCAGGCCCAAGAACGATCAAGGGCGTTTCGGCCGCATGAACCCACTCCAAAAGCGCATCTGTCGCAACCGGCCCCGCAGGCGGGCTATCCGCTGCCAGAGCGCTTTCGCCCCGCGCCAAAAGCACATCCGCCGGCAAGGACACATGCACCGGCCCGGGCCGTCCCGAGGTCGCCACATCAACCGCCTGCAGGATGGTCGCGGACAGGTCCTCCACCCTGTCCGGACGCACGGACCATTTGGTCAGTGACCGGGTCAGGGCACATTGGTCCATCTCCTGAAACGCGCCCTGCCCGTCCAGCCCGACGGGGCTGTCCCCGCTCAGCAGGACAAGCGGCGTGTCCGATGCCCGCGCCGACAAAAGCGGACCGATCGCGTTGCCCAACCCCGCCCCTGCGGTCACCAGCGCCACACCGACGCCGCCCGTGACCTGTGCATAGCCTTCGGCCATGTAAACGGTCGCCCCCTCGTGCCGGGTGTGAAACAGGCGCAGACCGGCCTCCAGGCTGGCATCGAACAGCGGCATGATCTGGTTGCCGGACAAGGCAAAGACATGGCTGACACCGCGCGCCGCAAGCGCCTGCATCACGTGATCCGCACCGCGCGTCACGACGCGGACCCTGCGACATGCACCTCGATCCGGTGCACAGAATTGTTCCCGAAGCCGGCCACGTCATAGGCGCTTTCCAGCGGCTGCGTGTTCCCCTCGGCATCCGTGGCGCGGCACATCAGGTGGTGAACCCCCGGCCTGGCGTCCCAGTCCATGCGCCACCCTGTCCAGGCATACCGCCCGGGCGCGCCTGTCAGGTCGGCTGCGCGCCACGCGCCGTCCAGCATCACGTCCACCTTGGCAATCGTCACCCCAGCGCCCGACCAGGCCCGCCCCTCAAGCGTCACGCGCCCCGCTTCCATCCAGCGTTTGCGCGACACCCAGTCCGGCACGCCGGGCGGCTTGATCAGCGATTTGACCTTCATGCGCGTGATCGGCACGCCCGGTTCATCGGATCGCGTCCGGTAGTGATAACCATGGGCTTGCTGATACCCGTCAAACCGCGTGGTCAGCGCGTCGATGCGCGTCAGCCACTTGACGCTGGCCATGCCATACCATCCCGGGACGATGATCCGCAAAGGCGCACCATGCTGTGGCAAGAGCGGCTGACCGTTCATCCCCCAGACCAGCATCACGTCAAGTTCCGCGATATCGCCGGGCGTCAGGCTGCGCGCAAAGAAGTGGGGATGGCCCTTGTCGAACCCGAAATCGGCACCGGTAAAGACGAAATCCTGCACGCCTGCCTTGGGCTTTGCCCGTTCCAGAAGAGGCGCAAGCGGCGTTCCCGTCCATTCGGATGTGCCCACCGCCTCGTACATCCAGGGCATCACGTGGCTGCGCGGGCTGATCCCCTCGCGCCCGTTGCCCGCACATTCAAGGGTGACCGGTTCCGTCACCTGCGGCAGCGCGCGGATATCCTCCATGGTCAGGGTCATGGGGGCCTCGAACGCCCCCTCGAAGGACAGGCTGTGGCCCGCTTCGGCCAGCATCGGCACGTCGAAATGGTTCAGCAGGTAATGCGCCCCGGTGGGGGTGATGTCCAAGCCCAGCGTCTCAAGCAGAATGCCCGAATTGCGGTTCGCCAACGCGACCTCTTCGCGGGAAAACAGGCCATCCGTCGTTTCTGGCCGGGAGTACCCGGGATTAAAGGGGCTGGTGGTCATGGTTCAGCCGATCACCTCGTCGGAACGGTCGTCGCTTTCGCCATACCGCTTGAGCACGGCGGGTTTCGTGCCTTCATAGACACGTTCGATATTCTGCGCGATCTTGGCATTCTCCCGCTCGAACAGGCAATCGCCATTCATGTCCGACGCCACGATGAACGGCCCCATCTTGTTGCACTTGATCACCCACATCGCCTGCGCAAGGCCCAGTTCCTCGTTCCAGTGCACCGCTTCAACGTTTTCCACGCCGCGCCCAAGCAGCGCCCCGGTGCCGTAACCCACGGTCGACAGGTAGACCGCGCCGTTCGGAACAAAGTAGTCCTTGTAGTCCTTCGACGACATGCCGCCCTTGCCGATGATCAGCTTGGCCCCGGTCTTGGCCATCCATTCGGGCAGCCACTTGGCAAAGCGGAACGATGCAGTGGCGGTGACCGCCCCCATTTCAAAGCTGCCATCGGGATTGATCCGCGCGGCGGGCGAGCAATGAAAGTTCGCGGCACTTTCCGAAGGCAACTCCATCGGGATATTGGCCTTGTCCTCCAGCGCGCGCATGTAAACGCCTTCGCGCGCCGTATACATCAGCCCGTCCAGATAGACGATGTCGCCCAGACGCAGCTCGGCAATGGCCTCGGGTGTGGGTGTGGTGGACAATCGGATTTCGCGCGGTTTCATCAGGTCACCTCTTCGGTCAGGCGCGCAAGCACCTCTTCTGTATGTTGGCCGGATGTCGGTACCGGGTCCAGCCGGGTTGGGGCCCAGGCCGCACGGAACGGCAGCGCGGGCGCGCGGACCGTCATGCCAAGCTGCGGCACGGGCAGCGGCAGCCATGCGGCGCTGTTTGCCATGTGCGGGTGGTCCAGCGCTTCGGCCAAAGTACGGACCCGCGCCGCAGGAACGCTGGCGTCCGACAGGATATCCTCCCAGCCTTGCGCATCCCGGGTCAGAAAAATCGCGTTGAGCGCATCGGAAATGACAGCCTCGTCCTGCCCGTCGGCAAGATCGGGACGGCCCAGAGCGGCGCAAAGCCGCCTGGCCTGCGCCGGTGTGTTCGCGGTGACCACAAGCGCACCGTCGGCCGTGTCGAACCGCCCTGAAAACGGCGTGTCGGCAAAGGCCCGGTTGCCTTCGAGGCCACGCAACTGACCGGTGGTTTCATGGTGGATCGCATAGGCCCCCATGAAGCTGGTCATCGCGTCAAGCATCGACACCGAAATCCGCTGCGCGTCACCCGGTTTGCGCGCCCGTTGCAGCAAGGCCGCCAAAAGTGCGGCGACCAAAGCCTGACCGGCGACGTAATCGACGATAGGCAGCCCCACCCGCATCGGGCCGCTGCCCGGATCGCCTGTCATCGCCATCAACCCGCTGATGCCTTGCAGGATGTGGTCATAGGCCGGGCGGTCAGACAACGGCCCCTCGGCGCCGTAGCCGTTCAGGCTGGCATAGATGATATCGCCGCGCCGTGCGCGAATGTCGTCGAACCCGACGCCCAACCGCTCCACCACGCCGGGGCGGAAGTTTTCCACCATCACATCGGCGGTTTCCGCCAGATCCAGAAGCCGCGCGCGCTGGTCAGGGTCTTTCAGGTCCAGCACGACAGAGCGTTTCCCGCTGTTCTGGCTCAGGAACGAGGCCCCCAGCCCCGCCGCCTTCATCTCTTGCGTACCACCGTGCCGCCGCACGAAATCGTCGCTGCCCGGGCGCTCCACCCGGATCACGTCTGCGCCCATCAGCGCCAATTGCCCGGTGGCGTATGGCCCCGCAAGCACATGGGTCAGATCAAGAATACGGATGCCTGCAAGGGGGCCGTCGCCCGTCATTCCGCCGCCTCGCGCATCGGTTCCCACTCTACCGTCTCGCGCCGCTGATAGGGTGTGAACCAGTCCGGATCGGTGCGATGCTCCACCCGACCGTCGGGGTAGATCCGCGCGACAGCCCGACGCGACGACAGGCAGAAGGCATGAACCGACATCGGCATGCCCCCGGTGTGGCAGTACCCCACCTCGATATTGCAGTCGATCACCATGTTCTTGCCGACAAACCCCATCGCCCCCATGCCAATGGAATTGCCCAGTTCCTTGAACTCGTCCTCCATCTCGGCAATGCGCGGGTCGGAATTGCGGCTGCCCACCGTACGCAGGATCGACGCGCGCTTGCCCAGAACCATGCAGGTGTCCTTGCTGCCACCCAGCCCGATACCGATGATCGCCGGCTGACAGGCCAGACCGCGCTTGCCAAAAGCCATCAGGCTGTCGAGGTAGAAGCGTTTGATCCCCTGAATCCCATCGCTCGGGAAAAGCATGCGGTAATCGGTGCCGAACAGGCCGCCCTTGTGCACCGTGATAAGGTCGATCCAGTCGCCCTCGGGTTCAAACCCGTATTCGATCTCGGGCGCGTTGATGCCGACATTGTTGTCGTGATCCGTCCGCCAGAGCGGGTGCACGCGGTTCGGGCGCAGCGGCACACCGTTGGTGGCCGACGCCGTTGCCCGACGCAGCGCAGTTTCCAGCGCGCACATCCCCCCTTCGACCCGTGCGTCGTTGCCCATCTTGATGAACCAGCGCGGCACGCCGGTATCCCCGCACATGGCGCGACGGTCTTCCCTGGCGGCCTCGTAATTGTCGAGCATCGCCTTGAGAACAAAGGAGGACAGATCGCCGTCTTCGTCCTTGGCTGCGGCCTGAAGGCCCTCAAGGTAATCCTCGGGGATTTCGATGGCCGCCTTGTCCATCAGGGTTTCGGCGGTTTTCTGGATCAGGTCGATCGGGATCATGCTGTGCCTCCAAATGCCT
>CAYZAD010000102.1:0-9627 GCA_964476315.1 uncultured Rhodobacterales bacterium | reverse complement strand
GATGCAAAGCCATCCCGTTCTAATAGCGCGTCGAGACCGTTTGCGATCTCTGGCACCAGGCTGAGCCCCCGATAGGTCAGCGCCGAATAGAGCTGCACCGCCGATGCACCCGCCCTGATCTTGGTATAGGCGTCTTCGGCTGAGGCGATCCCGCCCACACCGATGATGGGCAGTGCGCCACCGGTCTGACGGTAGAGCTGCGCCAGCACGCGGGTGGACTTTTCAAACAGCGGTCGCCCGGACAAGCCGCCTGTCTCGTCGCGATGGGCCGAGGTCAGCCCGTCGCGGTCAAGCGTCGTGTTGGTGGCGATCAGACCGTCGATCCCGGAGGATACGGCCACCTCGGCCACATCGGCGATTTCGGCATCGCTCAGATCCGGGGCGATCTTGAGAAAGATCGGGATGGGCCGTTCGAGGCCGTTCCGGGTCTCCATCACGCCTGCCAGCAAAGCTGACAGCGCCTTTTTGCCCTGAAGATCACGAAGCTTTTCCGTGTTGGGCGAGCTGACATTCACGGTGGCGAAATCGAGATGGGCCGCACAGGTGGCCAGTACGGTGGCAAAATCCGCCGCGCGGTTGTCACTGTCCTTGTTGGCCCCGAGGTTCAGACCGATGATGGCGTCGCGCGGGCGCTCCCTGAGGCGGGCCGCGATAGCCTCCATGCCGTCATTGTTGAATCCGAACCGGTTGATGACGGCCTGATCTTCGGTCAGCCGGAACAAACGCGGTTTCGGATTGCCCGGTTGCGGACGCGGTGTGGCGGCGCCCACCTCGATAAAGCCGAAACCGGCACGGGAAAGGGGGCGCAGTGCGGTTGCGTTCTTGTCGAACCCCGCAGCAAGGCCCACCGGGTTGGCCAGCGCCATGCCGGCAAGTGTCGTGCGCAGGCGGGGGCTTGTCACGGTGCCGGTGGTCGGCGCAAGCCCGAGGCGCAGCGCGGTCAGCGCCATGCCGTGGGCGGTTTCCGGATCAAACCTGTGGAGCAGTCGCAGCCCGGCCTGTTCGAACACGCTCATGCAAACGCCTCCCCCATGGCATCCGGTGCGGTGCGAATAAGGCGCGATGTCAGGACGGCCGCCTGCCGGTGTTTGACGGCCTCGCGGTAGTCAGGGTCGGTGACCATCGCCAGAAACGCGGCGGCATCGGGGTAGGCCGCGATGAACACATGGTCCCAGGCCTCGTCTTCGGGTCCGATGAGCAGGGTTTCAAACCGGCCGCGCCAGTGGATATGACCGCCGACCCGTTTCAGCACCGGCGCGCTTTGCTTGCCATAGTGCGCGTAAGCGTCCCGGCCAGACAATCCGGCAGTGTGCAGCGTATGATCCGGGTCATACTCTGCCCGGTCCCGCAGGCGCACGAGGTTGAGCATGTGAATGGGCGTGTTCCGGGGCAGGTCCTTGAAGGCCTCGAACTGCGCGCGTGTCGGATCAACGGATGTCATATCAGGTCGTCCGGAAACACATGTGCGCCATCCACAAGGGGCAGGGCCTTGGCCCAGACCAGATCGGCGTGGCGCAATGGGCCGTAAAGATGCGGGAACAGCGCGCCGCCGCGGGATGGCTCCCATCGCAGGTCGCCTTGCATCGTGGTTTCGTCATAGGCGAGGAGCATCAGACCCTCGGCGCCGACAAAGTGCTTTGCGGCCGTTTCGCGCACCTGATCGGCAGTCGAGAAGTGGATATACCCATCGGCCTCGTCAATCGGAGCGCCGGACGTTGCGCCGTTGGCTTGCAAAGCCGCCCATTCCTGGGACCGGAGGATTTTATAGATCATTTCAGCGATGTGCCGCGCGAAATCTGCAAGGTCAAGCCGTCTTCTCTGCCTGTTCGGCAGGCCTTGCGCGTCACAGGACCCTACGGCACGCGTGTTCCCTTTTGACTCCCCCCGCGCGCCATTGCACGATTGCGCCATAACAATCCGACAGAGGGGATTCACAATGTCCAGAAGACTTATGCTCGGCACCGCTGCACTCGCGCTCAGCGCCGGGGTGGCGCAGGCCGACTACACGCTGCATGTGGTGCATATCAACGACATGCACAGCCGGATCGAACCGATCAGCCGGTTCAACTCGACCTGCTCTGCAGAAGACAACGCCGAGGGCAAATGTTTTGGCGGCGTGGCCCGCGTCAAGACAATGATCGACCAGCTGCGGGCAGAGCTGGATGGCGAGAATTTCCTTGTCGTGGATGCGGGTGACCAGTTCCAGGGGTCGCTGTTCTTCATGACCTATAGCGGCGCGGTCGCCGCCGAAATGATGAACGAAATCGGCTTTGACGTGATGTCCGTCGGCAACCACGAATTCAACCTGGGCGATGGCGCGCTGGCCAATCTGGCCGACACCGTGTCCTTCCCGGTGGTGTCCGGCAATCTGGATGTCAGCGGCTCGAACGAACTGGCGGGCAAGATCGGCGATACGCTGATCCTTGAACGCGGTGGCGAACGGATTGGCATCGTCTCGGCCCTGGCGACAGACACCAAGGAACTGTCCTCCCCGTCGGAGGCGGTGATGTTCAAGGACGAGATCGAATCCATCAAGGAAGACGTGGCCGCGCTTCAGGCGGAAGGCGTCGACAAGATCCTGGCCATCACCCATGTCGGCTACAACCTGGACCAGCGGATCGCGGCCGAGGTGCCGGGCATCGACGCGGTGATCGGCGGGCACAGCCACACGTACCTGTCGTCCTCCGACCCCGACCGCCAGGGGCCGTACCCGACCATGGTCAGCCAGGGCGACAACCTTGTGCCGGTGGTGCAGGCGGGCGCGTTTTCGAAATACGTGGGGCATCTTGAACTGACCTTCGACGACGCTGGCAACGTGACCTACGCAACAGGCGATACCATCCTGCTGGATGCGTCCGTTGCCGAAGACGAAGCCATCGTCGCCCGCGTGGCCGAACTGGGCGCGCCGATCGAAGAGATGAAGACCCGTATCGTCGCCGAAGCCGCCGACGTGATCGAAGGCGACCGGTCCGTTTGCCGGGCGGTGGAATGCCCGATGGGCAACCTCGTGGCCGACGCCATGCTCGACCGCGTGAAGGACCAGGGTGTCGAGATCGCGATCCAGAACGGCGGTGGCCTGCGGGCTTCCATCGACGCGGGCGAGATCACCATGGGCGAGGTCCTGACCGTGCTGCCCTTCCAGAACACGCTGTCGACGTTCCAGGTGACCGGGGCACAGGTGCTGGCCGCGCTTGAAAACGGCGTGAGCCAGGTCGAAGACGGCGCAGGGCGTTTCCCGCAGGTGGCCGGCATGACCTTTACCGCCGACCTGAGCGCAGAGCCGGGCAGCCGGATTTCCGACGTCATGGTCGGGGGAGAGCCGCTTGACCTTGAACGGACCTACAGCCTTGTCTCCAACAACTTCGTCCGCAACGGCGGCGACGGTTACGCGATGTTCCGGGATGCCATGAACGCCTATGACTACGGCCCGGACCTGGCGGATGTGACGGCCGAATACCTGGCGGCCAACGCACCCTACCAGCCCTATACGGATGGCCGGATCACGATCAAGTAACTGGCGGATCAGCCACCAAATCAGTCAAGCCGGGCCTGCGCGCCCGGCTTTTCCTTTTTGCGCGGGTCGTGAGCTGTGGTTCGGGGTCGCAACACCGCTTGCAGCGGGGGCGTGGCACGATACTCTGACCCCATGTGCGGACGCTTTGCCCTGACCCTGCCTCAAGATGCGATGGCGCAGCTTTTTGCTGCGGTGCCGGCCAATGATCTGCCAGAGGTGCCGAACTACAACATCTGCCCCACCAACCGGGTTCATGCGGTCCATACCCAGGACGGGCAGCGACGGCTGGTTGCGATGCGCTGGGGGTTTCTCCCACACTGGTACAAGGCTGAAAACGGCGGGCCGCTGCTGATCAACGCACGGGCGGAAACCATCGCGGAAAAGCCTGCATTCAAGGCCGCCTGTCGCGAGCGCCGCTGCCTGATCCCGGCCACGGGCTTTTACGAATGGACCAAGGACGCCGATGGCAATCGCTTGCCGTGGTACATCTTTCCGCGCGACGGCGGTGCCCTGGCCTTTGCGGGGGTCTGGCAGGATTGGGCGCGGGACGGCGTTGCGCACCGGACCTGCGCCATTGTCACCACGCAGGCCAACACAACCATGTCGGCGATCCACCATCGCCAGCCGGTTACACTGGCTCCCGATCAATGGGCGCTCTGGCTGGGCGAGGCAGGACACGGCGCGGCAAAGCTGATGACCGCCGCCCCCGAAGACGCGCTGGACTTTTACCGCGTCGATCCGAAGGTCAATTCCAACCGGGCATCGGGGCCAGAGCTGATGGACCCGCTTGACGGATGACAGTACATCTGTGCCGCACACAGGAGGGGCCCCATGACCGCAGCCAATATCGACGCAACCATCACCGCTTTGCGTGACCTGCTGGGGGACCGTGTGTCCACCGGGGCCTCCATCCTCGAACAACACAGCGCGGACGAGGCCTACACCTCTCCCGCGCGTCCGGATGCCGTGGCCTTCCCCGAATCCACCGAGGAGGTCTCGGCCATCCTCGCGCTCTGTTCGCAGCACAAATGCCCGGTCATTCCCTACGGCATCGGATCGTCGCTCGAGGGGCATATCGTGCCCGTGCAGGGGGGCATCACCGTCGATACCAGCCGCATGAACAGGGTGCTCGAAATCCATGAAAGCGACCTGGACGCGGTGGTCGAACCCGGCGTGACGCGGACGCAACTCAACGACGCCCTGCGCGCAACGGGCCTGATGTTCACTGTTGATCCCGGCGCTGACGCCACCTTGGGCGGCATGGCCGCGACCCGTGCGTCCGGCACCAATACCGTGCGCTATGGCACCATGGCCGACAACGTGCTTGCGCTTGAGGTGGTGCTGCCGGACGGGCAGATCATCCAGACCGGAAGCCGCGCCCGCAAATCCGCCAGCGGGTATGACCTCACGCATCTTTTCATAGGATCCGAAGGCACGCTGGGCATCATCACCAAGCTGACGGTCAAACTGCACGGCCAGCCCGAACATGTTGCTGCGGCAACCTGCGCGTTCCCCGATATCGAAAGCGCCGTTGATACCGTGATCCTTGCGATCCAGATGGGTCTGCCCATGGCACGGATCGAACTGCTGGACGAGATGCAGATGAAGGGCATGAACATCTACAACCCCGATATGGTGCTGCCGGAAACACCGCATCTGTTCCTCGAATTCCACGGCACCGAAGCCGGGGTGGCCGAACAGGTGGACAATTTTGCGGCCCTGGTTGCCGAAAACGGCGGGTCCGATTTCGCATGGGCCACAAAGACCGAAGACCGCAACCGTCTGTGGAAAGCGCGTCACGAGGCCTATTACGCCGGCAAAGCCCTGCGCAAAGGGGCCGAGGGCGTGGTCACGGATTGCTGCGTGCCGATCTCGGCCTTGTCCGCCACCATCGCGCGGACCAAGCAGATCATCGCCGAAAGCGGCCTGATCGCGCCGCTCGTGGGCCATGTCGGCGATGGCAACTTCCACCTCCTCCTGCTGGTCGATCCGCAAGACGAAGACGAACTGGCGCGGGCCCGTGACGTGGCGGGGCAGGTGAACATGCTGGCGCTCGAATTCGGAGGCACGGTCAGTGGTGAACATGGCGTCGGGCTGGGCAAGCGCAAGTATCTCGCGCAGGAACACGGCGCGGCCTACGCGCTCATGGGAACGCTCAAACGCGCCATCGATCCTGACAATATCATGAACCCGGGCAAGCTGGTCACGCTGAACTAGGGGGCGTCCGCGCCGGTTGGCCTGCGGCCAACCGTCAGGGCGTTACCCTTTCACCGCACCCGCCGTCAGACCTGACACGATCTGGCGCTGGAAGAACATGATCAGCAGGAACAAAGGCGCCGTCGTGGACACAACCGCCGCCACGGCGAACATCACGTTGCCCTTGGTCTGGGTCGTGCCAAGGAAAGACGCGATCTTGGGCACCATCGTCTGGTTCTGCTGATCGAGGATCATCGCCGTCACGGCAAAATCGTTATAGGCCAGCAGGAACGAAAACAGCCCCGTGGTGATCACCCCCGGCCACATCACCGGGATGATGACATGCCGGAAGGCCTGGAACCGGGTACAACCATCGACCATGGCGCTTTCGTCCAGATCCTGCGGAATGTTCTTGAAGAACGAATGCAGCATCCACAGGGTAAAGGGCTGGTTGATCGCCACCAGCACGATGATCGCGGTTGGCAGGTAGCCCCAGACGTTCCAGTCGAAAAAGACCGGCAGATAGCCCGAAACAAGCGTGATCGGCGGCACGGCCCGGAAGATCAGCGCGATCAGTAGGAACCAGAAAGCGTAGCGGTAGGTCGAGCGCGCCAGCGCGTAACCGCCCAGCGTGCCAAAGGTCAAAGAGATGGTGACCACGAACACGCAAACCAGCACCGAATTGATTGCTGCGCGCCAGAACTCTTCCTGGATCCATGCTCCGGAATAGCCCTGGGTCGTGAATGCATCGCCCGTTTCCAGAGTGGTCATGCGACCGGTCAGCGCGTTGGTCCAGTTGGCCAGAGAGAAAAAGTCCGATTCAACCTTGAAGGACCCCCAGAGGGTCCAGAAAAACGGGAATGCGGCGGCGATCATCCACACGACCAGCGTAACCAGCAGGACGATCTGAAGGGCGACGGGGCGTTTCTGTGCTTTGCTTGCCATGGTTCGGTGCCCCTATGCTTTGCCGTAGCTGCGATAGGTCCGGACAAGAACCGGCGACAGCAGGATGGCCACGCCGATCACCGTCAGAACCGAAGTCGCGGCCGCAGATGACAATTGCTGCGTCTCGCCGCCCAGGTCGTTGTAGATTGCCCAACTCAGCGATGTGGCATGCGCCTGCGCGTTGAAGCTGATGATCGGCTCGAAGACCCGGAAATTGTCCATCAGCTGGATCAGTGCAATGAACGTGGTCAGCGGCAGCAGATGCGGGATCACGACATGCCGGATCTGTTGCCAGCGGCTCGCCCCGTCGATGCGCGCGGCTTCAAGCGTGTCGGTGTTCACGGTTTGCAGCCCCGCGTAATAGACGATGAACGCGAACGGCGCAGAGGACCACACCCCGTACACCATAAGCATCGACCACATCAGCCCCGTATCGGCCTTGACCGACAGGCTCGGATCATCCGCCAGCCATTTCAGGGCCGTGCCGATCACCCCGCGGGCATCCACCATCCAGAACAGGATCAGCCCGCCAATGAGCGGCGTCACGATATTCGGCAAAAGCGAGAAAAAGATCAGCGGGCCGCGCAGGATGCGGGCGGCGCTGTTCACCGCCACGGCAATGACAAATCCGAAAAAGATGGTGAGCGGTGTCACCACGAATGTGTAGGTCAGGGTAAAGCCAAGCGCCTTGTAAAAGGGCAGGTTCATCAGCTTGCCGACAAAATCCCCGATCCCGTCGCTTTGCGCCCAAAGCTGCCCGAATTCCTCGACCGCCAGGTGGTTGCGGTCCTTGTAGATCTGAAGCCCCGCAAACTGGCCCAGCGGCTGCGCCTCGCGCAGGGCTGCGGTGGCTTCCTGATCGATGGCCGTTGCGGTCTGGCACCCGAACGGGCCGCAGTTTTCCACCTCTATGATGACCTGTTCGTGGGCGACGTGGAACGACTGGATCACGATCGAGATGATCGGGAAAAAGATGAACAACACCATCGCGGTGGCAGATGGCAGCACAAACCAGAAAAAAGCATTGTGTTTCATCGGATCACCTGCGCGCTGATGCGGGAAAGGGCGCGGGGAAGGCGATCCTCCCCCGCGTGATGGTCAGGCTTAGTTGATGAAGCCTTTTTCGCGCGCAGCGGCGCTGTAGGCGGCTTCGATATCGGCAAGCGTCTGTTCGGCGCTTTCGTTGCCTTGCAGGAAGTCCGCGATGTTATCCCCAAGCGCGGTGTGCAGCAGGCCATGATGCGGCAGCATCGGGTAGGGCGTGGTTCCCATTGCGATGGCCTGGAAGACGCCCTGGTTCACCGGGGCGGGTTCGTAGCCTTCGATCATCCACACCGCCTGGCCCATTGTGTCGTCGTTCAGGATCGCCGGGCTGATGCCATAGGCCATGGCCTTGAACGTTGCCTCGGCATCGGCATCGCTGATGTTCTTGGCCACGGTCCAGCCGTCCCACCACAGGGTCGATGCGGCCTGGTCGCCACCTGCCACGGTCATCGGCGCGCCGACCACGGTGTTCTCGTAGACCTGCGGTTCAGAGCCTTCGGCATCCATCAGAACCCCTGTACGCGAACCCCACATGTTCATCATGGCGACGTTGCCCGCTTCCCATTCCGCGCTGGTGGCGTTGGAATCATGGGTCAGGAAGTCCGGGTTCATGTACGCACTCAGCGCCTTCAGCATCTCAAGGGTGGCGATGCCAGCCTCGTTGTTGATCGACACTCTGGCGGTGCCGGGCTCATAGAATGCGCCGCCATGCCCCAGATACATGTTCACGAATTCCTGCGCGAGGTTCCAACCCGCTGCATAGGCCCCGCCAAGCGGGTATTCGAGAATGCCTTCGGAGCGGATGGTTTCGGCGGCGGCCAGCATGTCTTCGTAGGTTTTCGGGGGTTCCACACCGATCTGTTCGAGGATGTCCTTGCGGTACACAAGATGCTGCGCGTTCGCCATGAAGGCCACGGCCATCACCTGACCGTTGATCGTGATCAACTGGTTCTTCGGGATGTCCTGGCCGTAAGCCGCGACCAGATCGTCAAGCGGGCGGATCACGTCTTCGTTGATCAGCGCCACGATGGATGAATTGGCCACGATGGCCGTGGTGTATTCCGCCGGATCGCCCTGCATGCCCGGCAGGTTGATGGTCTGGTGATCCGCCGTCAGGTTCGCCTTGGCCTCGGACAGCCCGTCACAGGACTGCGCCGCGGCGGCGACGGTCTGGATCGCCGGGAATTCGTTGCCGATGATGCTGAGACGACCATCGGTGATGCCGCAATCGGCGGCCAGTGAGGCCGTGGCACTTGCCGCGACCAGGAATGATCCTGTCATCAAGATTTTTTTGAGGTTCATGTTGGTCTCCCTGTGTGTTCGGGTGCGTCTTGCAGGCCCGCACCGCTGTGTCCCGGGCACCCGGGAATTGCTGTGGCTCTAACGTCCGACCCGCTGCCCTGTCTGGGTGTCGAAAACATGACAGATGTCGGGGGGCACGTTGATCGACACCATGTCGTCGATCTCGGCCCTGAAGGTCTTGCTGGCCTTCACCGCGACTAGGGCGTGGTTGATGCGGACGGACACCATTGTTGCGTCGCCCAAAAGTTCCAGCGTGTAGATCGGTGATCTGATCTGGCCCTGGCCTTCCGGCGCAAGCGTTGCGTCCTCGGCGCGGAACCCCAACGTGACCTTGCCATCCGGGGCATCCAGCCCCTCGATCCGGGTGTTTTCGGTTTCGAATACGCCGTTGGTCAACGTGCCTTCGACAAGGTTCATCGCCGGGTTGCCGATACAGCTGGCGACAATGGCATTCGCCGGCCTGTCGTAAATCTCGGTCGGGCTGCCCACCTGCTGGACCTTGCCCTTTTCCCTCACCACGACGCGGTCGGCCAATGTCATCGCTTCAATCTGGTCATGGGTCACATAGATTGTCGTCACAGCCAGTTCGTGGCTCAGGTTCTTGATCTGCGCCCGCGTCGAGACGC
>CAYZAD010000101.1:960-9760 GCA_964476315.1 uncultured Rhodobacterales bacterium | reverse complement strand
CAGCCGAATTCGAATTCCAACGCGACACCGGCATAGCCCTCGGCGGCCGTACCCGACAGGGTTTTCAGGCCATCAAGGTCGGCCAGTTCCGTCTCCATCGGTTTGACGAGCAGCGTTTCGCTATCCGCTGCCGAAATGCCAGGAAAGACGGTGGAGACGAACAGGGCAGGGATCTCGATATCGGGCTCACCTTCCTTGGGCAGACCGACATAGGCGGCGGTGCCGATGGTCAGCGACAGCGCAATGAACGCCAGCACCATGCGCGCGCGTTCAGCCGCCCAGTCGACGATTCCGGTCATTGGATCACCTCTTCGAAGCTGGGCGCAACCGTCACCCCGTCGGTGACGAATTCCTGTCCCACGGTGATCACGTCCACCTGTTCCGGCAGACCGCTGACATAGACGCCTTCCTGCGCATCGCGCAGGATGGTGACCGGCATGAACCGGGCACGCGACTCTTCGTCGATTGTCCTGACGCCCAAGGCTCCCTCGTCGTTCAGGGTCAGCGTCGAGGCCGCCAGCACATGCGCCATCACGCCTTGGGATTCGATCATGATTTCCGCCGTCTGGCCGTCGCGCAGGCTCAGTTCCGCGTTGGGGACGGTCAATTCCACACGGAACGTGCGCGTTGTCGGATCGGCCGCGCGCGACAGGAACGTGACACGCGCCAGAACGTCCTGGCCGTCATTCATGCGCGCCCCGGCGCGCGCGCCCACCTCGACACGGTTCACTTCCGCCTCGGGCACGAAACCCACCACCTTTATCGGGTCCAGCTGGATCACGGTTGCACACAGGCTGCCGGGTTGCAGCCAACTGCCCAACTCCGCCGAATCGGATTCGAGCAATCCATCGAAGGGGGCCGCGATTTCCAGGCGCTCAATCTCGGTCCGGGCGCGGGCGACCGCGGCTTCGGCGGTTTCTATATTGGCCTGCAGGCTGTCCAGCCCCGCTTCGGCGGCTTTGACACCGGCTTCGGCGCTGACGATGGCCGCCTGCGCGCTTTGAACGGCGGCTTCGGTGTTGGCCACGCGGGTCTGGCTGGCAAACCCGTCCTGGCTCAACCGTTCCGCTGCGGTCGCGTTGATGTTGGCCTCCTGCAGGCGTGCCTGCGCTTCGACCAGCCGTGCCTCGGCTTCCGGGATGCGCGCCTCGACCTCGGGGCGGCGTGCAATGGCTTCGGCCAACCGCGCTTCGGCCTCGGCAAGCGAGGCCGCGCTGGTGCCCGGATCAAGCTGGCACATCACTTGTCCGGCCTGCACAAATGCGCCTTTGCGCAAGGGTTCCGAAATGACCTTGCCGCTGGTCTGCGCCAAAACAGACACTTGGCGTGCCGCTTCGGTTTCACCGCGCAGGCGCACGGCGGTTTCGATTTCCCTGGCGACGGAACGCGTGGCCATCACCCGGACAACGCCCTCAGGCAGCGCGTCATCGACATCAGCGCTGTCCGTTTCTGTAAGGGTGTCCGTCGGTTGAGCGGTCTCGATCACCTCATCACGCGGGCTGATGTCGCGCACGAGGGCGAAAAAGCGGTCCC
Source organism: uncultured Rhodobacterales bacterium (assembly GCA_964476315.1). Taxonomy (GTDB): domain Bacteria; phylum Pseudomonadota; class Alphaproteobacteria; order Rhodobacterales; family Rhodobacteraceae; genus Marivita. The sequence goes on along the minus strand of CAYZAD010000101.1, from coordinate 8,227 downwards.
GTTCGATCACGATGCCGAACAAAACGGCCGCAACAAGGGCGGCGGTGATCAGGGGAACGAGACGCATCAGACGAACCTTTTGCCTGCAAAAATAACAGCATCGGTTGTCACCGATCTGGAGAGGAACACCACGTAATACGGTGAACTGATCGGTTTAGATTACTAATCGCACCTGCCTTTTTCAAGGCAGGCCAAGCGGTTTGCCGCCTCGTGATGCAATAATGTGTACCCTTTTAACATTCTGTTGGCACAAGCTGCCGCTTTTCGCGCCACCCGCACGTGCCATTGCACAGGCGAATCCGCGACTTGGCACCTGTCGCCGGTCCTTGTATGAGGGGGCGCAACGCGGGCCTTCACATCCACCCCGCGCATGAAAAGGAGCAGACGGTTGAGCGAGACAGACAGCTTTATCGAAGAGGTGACCGAAGAGGTCCGGCGCGACAAACTGTTCGCGATGATGAAGCGCTATGGCTGGATTGCCGTTCTGGCCGTGCTTCTGCTTGTTGGCGGGACGGCCTATCGTGAATTCATGCGCGCCTCGGCCGAAGCCGAGGCAGAAGCATTCGGGGATGCTGTTCTGGCGGCCCTGGAAAACGACGAAGCCTCGGATCGTGTCGCCGCCATGTCGGACATCGCGGCCCCGACACCCGCAGCGGGTGCGGTTCTGTCCATGCTGATTGCCGCCGAAGAGGCCGTTCAGGACAATGGCGAAGCCGCCGCGGCGTTGCTGTCGCAGACCGCAACCAATGGCGAGTTGCCGGAAATCTACCGCCAGATCGCCAGCTTCAAGGCGCTGACGCGTCCGGAGAATCCCCTGAGCGCCGAAGAACGCCGCGTGGCCTTCGAAGCGATGGCGCAACCGGGCGCACCACTGCGCCTGCTGGCCGAGGAACAACTGGCCCTGCTTGAGATCGAAGCCGGTGAGGACGACGCGGCCCTGACGCGGCTGAACGCGATTCTCAACGACGCAGAACTGACGCCGGGCTTGCGCCGACGCGCTTCTCAGTTGATTGTGGCCTTGGGAGGCGAGATCGAGGCGTCCTGATGCGGTGGCACCCCGGTCACCGGCACGCACAAAAAGACGAGGGCAGGGCAGTGCAGACGAAATTCTTGATGGCCAGCGTACTTGGATTGGGTGTGCTTGCCGGATGCGGCGACCGCGAAGTGATCCTGCCCGGCGAACGGCTGGGTGTACGGGAAGTCCTTCAGGATACACCGCAGGACGCGGTCGAACTGGGCAATATCACGGCCCCGGCCAATGTGCCGGCCGCGCGCAACAACACATCCTGGCCGCAAAGCCATGTCAGCGCCTTTTCGCGGACACCCAATGCGGCCCTGTCGCCCGAACTGTCGCCACTCTGGTCCGTGTCCATCGGTCAGGGCGATGCGCGCCGTGCGCGGATCATCACCGATCCGGTGGTCGCCGATGGCCGTGTCTTTACCATCGACAGCGCCGGTCGGGTCTCGGCCACCTCCACATCGGGCGAACCGCTCTGGTCGTTCAGTCTGGTCCCGCTGCGGGATGACGCGTCGCAGGCTCTGGCAGGGGGGCTGGCCTACAATGATGGCCGTCTCTACGTCACCTCCGGTTTTGGCGCGCTGATGGCCGTCGACGCCGCCACGGGGCAGGAAATCTGGACCCAGCGTCTGCAAAACACCGCCACCGGCGCACCCACCGTATTCGGCGGCCTGGTTTACGTGATCGCAGGCGACAGCACCGCCTGGGCCATCGAAGAGGAAGACGGCCGTGTCCGCTGGCAGCAGGATGGCCTGGGGGATGTGGGCAACGTTGCCGGGGCAGCGCCACCCGCCGTCAGCGACCAGCATGTGGTCTTTTCCTTTGGCAGTGGCGCGGTTCAGGGGGCCTTCCGCCAAGGCGGCCTGCGCGTCTGGAGCGCCGATATCGTCGGTGTTCGCCGGGGATTTGCGATTGCGCTTGTCGATGACATCACCGGCTATCCCGTGATCGAGGGTAACACGGTCTATGCAGGCAACCATTCGGGCCGGGTTGTGGCGCTGAACGTCAATTCCGGTGAACGGATCTGGACGGCACAGCACGGCGCGCTTGATCCGGTCTGGCCGGCCGGTGGGTCTGTCTACGTCATTTCCGACCTGAACGAACTTGTCAGGATCAATGCGGCGGATGGCACGCAGATCTGGTCTGTTGACCTGCCCGGATACGAACCTGTGCGCAGGCCACAGCGCCGCCGCGACTCGGCCTATGCCAATCATGGACCGATCATGGCGGGCGGGCGTCTGATCGTGGCCTCCTCCGACGGGTTCCTGCGGTCGTTCGATCCGGCCTCGGGTGACCTTCTGTCCCAGACCGAGATCCGCGGAGGCGCCACCACACGTCCGGTCGTGGCCAACGGTGTGCTCTACGTGGTGTCCACCAACGGTGTTCTGCACGCCTATCGCTGACCCCTTTCGCGCGGGCGGAAAATACGTTAGGCGGGCGGCTTGATCTGAACCAGAGCCCTTTGCGGAATCGAGCGCGCACATGTCTTTCACACTTGCCATCGTCGGGCGCCCCAATGTGGGCAAGTCGACATTGTTCAACCGACTGGTCGGCAAACGCCTTGCACTGGTGGATGACCAGCCGGGCGTGACCCGCGACCTGCGCGAAGGCGCGGCGCGCCTGGGGGACTTGCGGTTCACCGTGATCGACACCGCCGGACTGGAAGAGGCCACCGACGACAGCCTGCCGGGGCGGATGCGCAAACTGACCGAACGGGCGGTCGACATGGCCGATGTGTGCCTGTTCCTGATCGACGGGCGCGTGGGCGTCACCCCCTCTGACGAGATGCTGGCAGAGATCCTGCGCAAGCGGTCGGATCATGTGATCCTTGGCGTCAACAAGGCCGAAGGCAGCGCGGCAGACGCCGGTGTCATCGACGCCTATTCCCTTGGACTGGGCGAACCGCTTCGTCTGTCTGCCGAACACGGCGAAGGGATGCCGGATCTCTATGCCATGTTGCAGCCCCTGGCCGACGAGTTCGAAAAACGCGCCGCCGCCGACGCGCCCGAAACCGAAGTTGACGTCGAAGACGGCGACGATGACGGTGCGCGCCGCATCACGGCGGCCAAACCCTTGCAGATTGCGGTGGTCGGACGTCCGAACGCCGGCAAATCGACGCTGATCAACCGTATCCTGGGCGAAGATCGTCTGCTCACCGGTCCCGAAGCCGGGATCACGCGCGACGCCATCTCGGTTCAGACCGAATGGGACGGCACGCATATGCGGATCTTCGATACCGCCGGGATGCGCAAAAAGGCCAAGGTACAGGAAAAGCTGGAAAAGCTGTCAGTGTCGGATGGTCTGCGCGCGGTAAAATTCGCCGAAGTGGTTGTGGTCCTTCTGGACGCGGCGATTCCGTTCGAAAGCCAGGATCTGCGCATTGCGGATCTGGCCGAACGCGAAGGCCGGGCGGTCGTGGTGGCGGTCAACAAATGGGACGCGGAAGAGGACAAGCAGGAAAAACTGCGCGAACTGAAAGAAGCGTTTGAACGGCTCTTGCCACAGTTGCGCGGCGCTCCGCTTGTCACCGTATCCGCCAAGACGGGGCGGGGCCTTGACCGGTTGCACGCGGCAATCCTCAAGGCGCATGAGGTCTGGAACCGCCGGGTGACCACCGCCCACCTGAATCGCTGGCTCAGCGGAATGCTTGAACAGCATCCACCGCCCGCGCCGCAAGGCAAACGGATCAAGCTGCGCTACATGACCCAAGCCAAGACCCGTCCGCCGGGATTCGTTGTCATGTGTTCGCACCCGGACAAACTGCCCGACAGCTACCGTCGCTATCTCGTGAACGGCCTGCGCGAAGACTTTGACATGCCCGGCACGCCGATCCGGCTCACGATGCGCGGGCAGGGGGACAAGAACCCCTACAAGGGCCGCCGCGAAAAAAATGCCGGTGCGCTCAAGAAACATCTGGGCAAGAACCGGGGCGCTTGAATCCGCGCTCCGCGTTGTTCACCAACTGCTGATTCACCGTGATTGGCGACTGGCCCGGATTTCCGCGCAGGGTAACGGCAGGGCAATCAGCTTGTCCGCGTGATGCGGACATGTGCGATGCCTGCCGCGCGGACCCACGTTTGGCTGCCTGCGGCGATCCCTTGATCGGTTACACGAAAGGCGTGTCATGGTTTCTGCACTTGGCGTTTTCTCCCGTGGCCTGCTCTGCGCGGGCATAACTGTCGTGTCTTTGGTCTGGGCTGACGCGTTGCGCGCACAGGCCAGTGACCTGCCGGACTACGTTGTGGCTGAATTCGGTGCGCCCCCGGCCATCCCGGACGGGCCGCTTTCGGCATCAGTTCAGGCCGCTGTGAACGTGGCGTTCATCGACAGCGTGACGCAATCCGCGTGGGACCGCGACCAGTCCCTGGCTTTGGAAGAAATCGTCGCATCGCAAGACCCGCGGATTGCCTGGCTGATCAGCGACCTGTTGCGCTTTGCCGCCGGGCAGCGCCTGACCGGAGAGTTGCGCATGGCGGCGTCCGCGCTTCTGGGCAAGGACCTGCCACGCCAGAATGCCTGGGGCTCGGTGACAGATCACCTGATCGCCTGGGATATCCCCGCACCGCCCAACTATCTTGAAGCAAAGCGCGCCATTTTCACGAACATGGTGCCGGGCTGGGACCGCATCTTTGTCGAAGGCGATATCGATTGGCGTCACGTGTCGTGGGGCGGGGTGCTTATCGACGACCGGGCCTATGACACCACGGATACGCCCTGCAACTGCATTCCGGCCGCCGACAACCCCGAGGTCAGCAGCGCGGAAGACGCAACCTGGCTCAGGGACGATGACATCGTTTTCGGGATCGAGATCAACGGCGACGCCCGCGCGTATCCCCGCCGCATCATGGAAGTGCGCGAAATGGTCAATGATACGCTGGGGGGCCGCGACCTTGGCATCCCGTATTGCACCCTGTGCGGCGCCGCACAGGCCTATTTCACCGATGGATTGCCCGACGGGGTGGACCGCCCGATCCTGCGCACCTCCGGGCTGCTGATCCGGTCGAACAAGGTGATGTACGATGTGAACACCTATTCGGTGTTTGACACGTTTCTCGGCAAGGCCGTGACCGGACCGCTGGCGAAAAAGGGCCTTCAGTTGGAGCAGGCCACCGTCATCACCACCGATTGGGGCACGTGGAAACGCGATTACCCGCAGACGACGGTTCTTGTCGAAGCGCTCGCGCTTGGTCGGGATTTCGATTTCCGCAACGGCCGCGATGCCGATGGTCCGATCTTTCCCGTGGGCGATGTCGATCCGCGCCTTCCGGTGCACGAGGACGTGATCGGGGTGGTGACGGCCTCGGGCCAGCCGGTGGCGTTTCCACGCGGTCCGGCGCTTCTGGCGCTCAGGGCAGGGCAGGAGATTGCGTTCGAAAACGTGCGGCTTGTCCTTGCCGCCGGGGGGATCAAGGCCGTGGATGCAACCGGGACCGACCTGGGCAGCCATCAGGCGTTCTGGTTTGCATGGTCGCAATTTCACCCCGATACAGAGTTGTGGACCGGGTAAGGCGGTGCGGCGCTAGTCGATCACCAGAACCGGCAGCCAATGGCTGTCCGGTTCGCCCGGTTCCAGATCGATTTCGCGGATCGGGCGCAGGTCACCGGCATCGGGCGGGGCGGACAGGATGTCCATGTTCATTTCGTGCAACGTCCCGGTGATCGAATCGCCAGTGTCCTCAAGCCGGTAATACACCCCGTTCCACATGTTGATTCCATAGTCGCCGGCGCCTTTCCAGACGAACAGGAAATCATACTCCAGATCGGTAAGATCATGCGACGCCTGCCGTGCGATCTCGTAGGGGTATGGCACGTGGCACCACATTTTCCGCGGCCCTTCGAGACATTTGAAAGGGCGCATGGACAGGAAATGATCGGTAAAGGCTTCGTCATTCATTTCAACGCTGTACGCGCCACCCTTCACGTCAAGATCGGCCACATGCAGGCGATCCCCGCTGGCGTCTTGCAGATAGACCGCGTGCTGCCCGTCCTCCAGCGCGTGGACTGTTTCGGGGCTTGTCAGACTGGCCCCAAGAACGGCGCATGACAGTATGAAAGGTCTCATGGTGTCCTCCCGGACCGCGTGACGATTCTCCTACCCAGCACCGATGCACCAAGGTCCTGTCAAGGTCGCAATGGTCTTACGACCCAAGTCGCGTACAACAACTTTTTGTCATCCCTATACTGGTGGCGATTGCCCGTGCGCGAAGGAGACCGTGTGCGGACCCCGACACCCGTATGTTCATGGGAGGAACACAAATGAACAGATTTGTCGCCGCCGTCACCGCCAGCATGCTTGCCGCATCCAGCGCGCTTGCAGCCGGTGTGACCGAAGAAATGATTGCCAACGATCAGACCATGACCAATCAGGTCGTGACCAATGGGATGGGTCGCCACCTGCAGCGCTATTCGCCGCTGGACACGCTCAACAAGGACAACGTGAAGAACCTTGTTCCCGCTTGGGCCTTCAGCCTTGGGGGCGAAAAGCAGCGCGGCCAGGAAACCCAGCCGCTGGTCTATGACGGGATCATGTACATCACGGGGTCCTATTCCCGCATGTATGCCGTTGACGTCGAAACCGGCGAGGAAATCTGGCAGTACGACGCGCGCCTGCCCGAAGGCATCCTGCCGTGCTGTGACGTGATCAACCGGGGCGCAGCGCTCTACGAGGACAAGGTGATCTTTGGCACGCTGGACGCCCGCATCGTGGCGCTTGACGCCAAGACCGGGGACGTCGTGTGGCGTGACAAGATCGGCGACTACAAGGCGGGTTACTCCTATACCGCCGCGCCGATGATCGTGAACGGGCTTGTCGTGACCGGCAATTCCGGCGGTGAATTCGGGATCGTCGGGTCGGTTCAGGCCCGCGATGTGAACACCGGCGACCTTGTCTGGGAACGCCCCGTGATCGAAGGTCACATGGGCACGCTGAACGGCGAAGAAAGCACCATGACAGGCACGCTTAACGCGACCTGGCCCGGTGACATGTGGAAAACCGGTGGCGGCGCGACATGGCTGGGTGGCTCTTACGATGCCGACACAGACACGATCGTCTTTGGCACAGGTAACCCGGCACCGTGGAACAGCTGGCTGCGCAATGCGGGCACGCCGACCGAAGGCAATGCCGGTGACAACCTCTATGCCGCCAGCCGGATCGGCATCGATCCCGCAACCGGTGAGATCAAGTGGCATTACCAGACCACCCCGCGCGAGGGCTGGGACTATGATGGCGTGAACGAAGTGGTCGCCTAT
>CAYZAD010000101.1:0-950 GCA_964476315.1 uncultured Rhodobacterales bacterium | reverse complement strand
GCGACGGCAACAAGCGCTTCGGCACGGCAGACCGCAACGGCTTCTTCTACGTGCTGAACCGCGAAGACGGTGGCTTTGTCGATGCCTACCCGTTCGTCAAGGACATCTCCTGGGCGTCCGACATCGGCGACGATGGCCGCCCCGTATTCATCGAGGACAACCGTCCGGGTGATCCGGCCGCAGCGGCTGACGGCAAGAAAGGCGAAGTTGTCTTCTCATCGCCGGGCTTCCTTGGCGGCAAGAACTGGATGCCGATGACCTTCTCGCAGCGCACCGGCAACTTCTATGTGCCGTCGAACGAGTGGGGCATGGATATCTGGAACGAGCCGATCACCTACAAGAAGGGTGCGGCCTATCTGGGCTCCGGTTTCACCATCAAGCCGAACTACGAAGACCATATCGGTTCGCTCAAGGCCATCGATCCGGACACCGGTGATTGGGTCTGGGAATACAAGAATGACGCGCCGCTCTGGGGCGGTGTGATGAGCACGGCTGGCGGTCTGGTGTTCTTTGGAACGCCCGAAGGCAAGTTCATGGCGCTGGACGATGAAACCGGCGAAGAACTGTGGTCCTTCCAGACCGGCTCGGGCATCGTCGGCCAGCCGATCACATGGGAACAGGATGGCGAACAGTACGTGTCCATCGTGTCCGGCTGGGGCGGCGCGGTTCCGCTCTGGGGCGGTGAAGTGGCCAAGAAGGTCAACTACCTGAACCAGGGTGGCATGCTGTGGACGTTCCGTCTGCCGAAAGAACTGGCATCCGCCAACTGATCACTGGGGGACAGTGACCATGGAAGCGGCGCGCTGAAAGGCGCGCCGCTTTGCGTTCTGCGTGAGGGTTGATTTGTTAGGCGCTGAATTTGAATGATACTTTGTTTTTGGCTGGGTTAAAGCACCCGACCTTTAACCTGAGGCATATCCGGCAGCTTTGAAGTAGTTCCAACATTCGTC
>CAYZAD010000100.1:0-9795 GCA_964476315.1 uncultured Rhodobacterales bacterium | reverse complement strand
GGCCTTGTCCGCCTTGGCGTCACCCTCGCGGTCGGCAGCGCGCTGTTCGACTATGTGGAAAACCTTGGGATCATCGCGATGATTTGGAGTTGGCCAGATGTTCCGGATCAATTGGTCTATGCCGCCAGCTTCGCGACCATCGCCAAATCCGTCATGACGACCCTGGCAGTGATGCTGATGTTTGCCACGGCGTTTGTCTGGGCGCGCCTGCCGAAAGCGGCCCTTCGCATCGAGATGGGACATGACCATTCAGTCCCGCAAAGCCGCTGAACCTGAGACCCCGCGACCCGCAAGCCCGGTTCAGGCCACCTTGTCCTTGTCCCAGACAAGTTTGATCTTTTTCTTCTTCAATTTCTTCTCGTAGGCCACCTGCCAGTGGCTGTACTTGCCCAGGGTCGCCTGCTGGGCGCGCAGCATCTCGATGAAGGCCAGACGGTGTTTGTCCTTCTTCAATTCCTTGAACAGGGACTTCTGGGTCTTGGTCATCGAACAACCGATGCAATGACCCGCGCGCTTGAATTTGCAGACGTCAATGCAGGGGCTTGGAACTTTGGCCATGGGATCCTCGCGATATGGGACGGGGCAATCCGTCCCCGGGGCTGGGGGTTCGGGCAAAGGGGGGCGTCATCAGTGCATCCGGATCGGCGCGCCGTTCAGGGCATCGCGCGCGGCGTTGTGGGGGCGCGCCAGGTCGCGCGTGGCCATCCCGACCTCTCCGGCCATCACGGCCACCTGTTCCGCATGGGCCGGCCGCACCAGAAGCGTCGCGATCAGGGAGGCCTCGTGCAATTCGCCTTCGCTGGCAAACCGGACCATGTTGGCGAACACTGCCTCATCCGATCCGATGCAGCGGCACGCCACGCCGTGCCGCACCAGCGGGCGCAGCATGTTGGTCTCGATCAGCCACAGCAGCCGCTCGAACGTGCGCAGCTGGCGGCGGCCCTCGGCGGCCCCGAAGGCTGCGGCATAGGCCGTCCAGACCTGCTCCTGTCCCCGGGGGCCATCCATCCACAGCCGCATGTTGAGGATCAGCTCGGCCTCCCACGGGGTGACCTCGGTCAGGTGCCCCACGGCGGCGGCGCCGCGTATGTCGCGTTCCATTTTCATTTTGTCAGAATCAACTTTCCCGCCCGCGTGATGCGCAGCGTGTATACCTGCCCGTCGAGGATGATCCGCGCCTGCACGCCATCCGGGATCAGCGCGCGCGCATCGTAGGTTGGCACGTCCGTGTCGCGGGCGAGGGCGGTGGGATGCGGCAACTCGTTCGACATTGCGTTCATGTCTCGCGCCCCAGCACATCGGACAAGTATTCAATGCCCATGTCACAACTGCACTCGTGACACATACCGTTCAACAACGCTTCTCTCCAACAGCAAGAGCCGTGCCCGCACGCCGTCATCAGGGTTTTCGTCAGCCAAACCATCGCATTTTCCTCGTTTGCGTCCGGGCTGTCCTGCATCTGCAGGTGGCTGGGAATCTCTGACTCTATTTGTCGACCATTTCGGTCAAGAATGCAATCCCGACAAAAACACTCAATTGTCGCATGGCGGCGGTGTGCCGCCGTCCCCGGGTGTCGGCCCTGCAAAGGGGGGTGCGGTGCCATTGTCCCTTGACCGACTCGTGTACGATGGTGCACAGCAAGGTGCTTTCGGTCTGAACGGGCCTGTCCCGTTCGGTGAAAAGGGAACGCGGTGCTTTGGCCTTGGCCGGAAAATCCGCGACTGCCCCCGCAACTGTGAGCGGTGAGCGATGCTGCACATGCCACTGGCGCTGATTTCAGCTCTGGGAAGGCCAGCAAAGCGGTGACCCGCAAGTCAGGAGACCTGCCGCAGGCCAACACCCAGTCCGAACGCGGGGTGCGTTGGGGCGGCGGCACGTCCGCAGTGGTGTCCATCACCGTCTGCGGGCAAGGTACTGCCCCAGATTCAAAACACATCTCTGGCGCAGAGCGTCAGACACGGCTGGGATCCTTGCCATGACACGCCTTACCAAGAACCTTCTTTTGTGCACGACACTCGTCGCGCCCTCATTCGTCGCCGCGCAGGACCTGGGCGGTGACGTGATCGAACTCGAAGACATCGTCGTCTTTGGCGGATTGCTTCCGACCAACCTCGAAACCACAGGGGCCACGATCGACATCGCCGACAGCGACGATCTGACCACCGCTGGTCTGGGCACGGTGGCTGCGCTTGACGCGCTGCCGGGTATCTCCGTCACGTCAAATGGCGGGTTGGGCACGCAATCCTCGCTGCGCATCCGCGGTTTGGGCGATGCCTATGTCGGTGTCCGGGTGGACGGGATCGACGTCACCGATCCAGCCAGCACGCAAACCCGGTTCAACTTTGGCACCCTGACCACAAGCGCGCTGAACCGCGTCGCGATCACCAAGGGCACGCAATCGGCGATCTACGGATCGGATGCCATCGCCGGTGTGGTCGAAATCGAAACGTGGCGGCCGGAATTCGACGGGGTCTCGGGCCGCGCCAGCGCCGAGGTCGGCAGCTTTGACACCTATGCGGGTTCGCTCAGCCTCGGCTACCGCGACGACCGCGCCGAATTTGCCCTCAGCTTCGGGCGCATCACCTCCGAAGGCTTTTCGGCGCGCGATACAGACGATGAAAACGACGGGTTCGAGCAAAGCACGGCCAACCTGTTCGCCGCCTACCAGATCACCGATGCCATCCGCGTCGGCGTCAACGGCCTCTGGTCAGACACCACGATCGAATTCGACCGCTCCACCACCGACAGTTCCGGCGAATCCGATGAAATCCGCCGTGGCGCGCGTGTGTTCGGGGAATTCGACACCGGCGCGTGGACGCATGAACTGTCCTTCAGCCGCTATGAAATCGAACGCTTCGATGCCGGCGGTTTCACGCGCGAATTCATCGGCGAACGGGACACCGTGGCCTATCTGGCCAGAGGCGAGCTGTCGCCCTCCCTCGCGCTGGCCTTCGGCGCCGACTGGACAGAAGAGCGGTCATCGCTGGATGGCACGGAATACGACGCCGCCAATTCCGCCATCTTCGGAGAGGTCAAGGCCACGCCCAACGATCAGGTCGAGCTGTCGCTGACCCTGCGCTACGACGACTATTCCGACTTTGACGGCCAGCTGTCCGGCCGCGCCGCGCTGTCTTATGCCCTGACCGACGCCACAACCCTGCGGGCCTCCATCGGAACCGGCTACCGTGCGCCATCGCTGTATGAACGCTTTGGTCCCTTTGCCGGGTCGGGCGCACTTGATCCCGAAAGCAGCCGCAGCATCGATCTTGGCATCGAACACAGCTACGGCAGCGCGGGATCGGTGCGCGCGACGCTGTTCTACACCCAGATCGACGATCTGATCGGGTTCGGAGCCGGCCCCAACTGCCTGCCCTCGCAGACCTTTGGCTGCTACACCCAGCTGGATGGCGTGACGGAAACCCGGGGTCTTGAACTCAGCGGCACCTACGCGCTGACCGACCGCATCCGTCTGTCCGGCACCTACACGCTGACCGATGCGGAAACCGATGGCGAACGGCTGATCCGTGTGCCGCGCCACGATCTGTCCGTCGCGGTGCAGGCCGATGTCACCGACCGTCTGCAAGTGGGCATGAATGTCACCCGCGTGGCCGATATCCTCGATGGTTTCGGCGCGCCGACCCCGCTGGACGATTACACCGTGGTCGACCTGTCGGCGCGTTACGCGATCACCGATACCGCGTCGGCCTATGCCGCCATCGACAACGTGGCAGACACCGATTACGAGACCGTCCGCGGATTCAACGCGCCCGAACGGACCATCCGTTTCGGCATCGAAACCTCGTTCTAAGCGATGCGGCGCCTTCTGCCGCAGCTTGTCCTGACGCTGGCCGCCTCGGTGGCCAGCGCCTCTGACCTGCCGCGCGTCGTGTCGGTCAATGTCTGCACCGATCAATACGTCATGCTGCTGGCCGATCCGGCGCAGGTGTCGTCCCTGACGGTTCTGTCGGACGATCCCCAATCATCCGCCCTCGCGGACAGGGCAGGGGCCTTCGCCCAGAACAACGGCCGCGCCGAATCCATCGCTGTCGAGCGCCCCGACGTGGTGGTGGCCAGCGAATGGACGGACCCGGCCCTGGTCAACATGTTGCGCACCATCGGGATTGACGTGGTGCAATTCCCCAGTGTCACCCGGCTTGCAGAAATCCCCGACCAGTTGCGCCGCATGGGGCGGGTCCTGCACCGTGAAGCGGTGGCGGAAGACATGGCGCGCGCGGTCGAAGCCGATCTGGCAAACCTTCCAGACCCCGACGATGCCGCACCGCTCGCTGCGTTCTTCTATCCCAACGGCTATGCGCTGGGCACCGGAACGCTAAGCCACGATATCCTGACCAAGGGCGGCGCGCGCAACCTGTCCGTCGAACTGGGCCTGCAGGGCGGGGGGCGTCTGGCGCTCGAACAGGTGGTGCTCAACACGCCCGATTTCCTGATCAGCGCGCCCAGCTATTCCGGCTTTTCCCGGTCAGAAGAGCTTGTCCGCCACACGGCGCTGGCCGACTTTCCCGTCGTGCACAGCTCTCCGGAATGGACCTGCGGAACACCGCTTGCGCTGAACGCCGTTGCCCAGGTGGCCAAGGTGGTGACCCGGTTGCGCGCAACATCCCCAAAGGCAGACCCATGACCGACACCGAAGACGACATCAACCGCCGCCACACAGAGCGCATGAAACGCATGCAGGCCGCGCGCAAAAAGATGATGGCCAAGAAGACCGGCAAGAAAGGTCTGATCATCATCCACACCGGCGACGGCAAGGGCAAAAGCAGTTCCGGCTTCGGCATGATCCTGCGCTGCATCGGGCACGGCTTTCCCTGCGCCGTGGTCCAGTTCATCAAAGGCTCCATGCATTCGGCGGAACGTGAACTGCTGAAAGACCGCTTTTCCGACATCTGCCAGGTGCATGTGATGGGCGAAGGCTTCACCTGGGACACACAGGACCGCGTGCGCGACATCGCGGCGGCGACGCGGGCGTGGGAAAAGGCCAAGGACCTGATCCGCGATCCCGAGATCCAGATGGTCTTGCTGGACGAGATCAACATCGCTCTGCGCTACGACTACCTTGATGCCGAAGAGGTGGCCGACTTCCTGCTGACCGAAAAACCCGAAATGACCCATGTCGTGCTTACCGGGCGCAACGCGCCGGATGTCCTGATCGATATCGCCGACCTCGTGTCCGAGATGAAAGAGATCAAACATCCGTTCCGCAAACAGGGCATCGCGGCGCAGCCGGGCGTGGAGTTCTGATGGCCTTCATCGGTCTGGTGACGGGCGGTGCCAAATCCGGCAAAAGCCGCCACGCCGAAGCGCAGGTTCTGGCCTTGGGCGGTGCCCCGGTCTACATCGCCACGGCCGAGCCGCTGGACGATGAAATGACCGCGCGCATCGCACGTCATCGCATCGACCGTGGGGCAGGGTGGACCACCCTCGAGGAACCGCACGATCTGGTCGGGGCCCTTTTGCGGTCTGACGGGGCGGGGCCGCGCCTCGTGGATTGCCTGACGCTGTGGTTGTCCAACCGGATGCTTGCGGATGCCGATATCGACCGTGACCTCACCGCCCTCACCGATGCCTTGACCCGCCAGACGGCCCCGGTCTGGTGCGTGACGAACGAAGTCGGGTCGGGCATCGTTCCGGCCTCAAAGCTCGGACGCGCCTATCGCGACAGGTGCGGGGCCATGAACCAGCGCATCGGGGCCATCGCCCACCGCATCGACCTCGTGGTCTGCGGACAGGCCCTGACGATCAAGGCGCCAGCGGATCGCTGACGGTGTAATCGGCTGCCAGGTGAATGCCCCGCCATGGCATGCCAGGCGTGAACGTCCCGCCCCCCATCGCATCCTTCAGCAGCGCCGCCGGTGTGCCGGTGGCCATGCGCAAGGCGGTCTCTGGCGAAACACCCACGTCTTCGACCATCACCCGGATGGCCTGCGGCATGGTCAGGTCGGCCCCGGCCAGCGTGCCGTCCTCCAGCGTCAGCCGCCCCGCGTGGCGCAACACCCGCCGATTGTTCAGCATGAACTCGGTGATGTCCGACCCCACCGTCGCCATCGCGTCCGTCACAAGGAACAGGCCACCCATGGCGGCCGCCGCCATCGCAATGCGGATCGTGTCGGGGTGCACATGAATGCCGTCGGCAATCAACCCGGCAGCGATGCCCGGCGTCGTCAGCGCGGCCCCCACGAGACCGGGTTCGCGGCTGCCCAATTGACGCATCGCGTTGAACAGATGTGTCACGCAACGTGCCCCGGCATCAAAGGCCGCTTTCGCCTGATCTGACGTGCAGTCGGTGTGCCCGACAGACAGGATCACGCCTGCGTCTGACAGCTGGCGCATCTGCGCCGCCGACACGCTTTCCGGCGCAATCGTGACCATCAGGTTGGGCAACCGCCCTGCCGCGTCGCACAAGAGCGCCACATCCGCTTCGGTCATCGCGCGCACCAATGCGGCGTCATGCGCGCCCTTCTTGGCAACCGACAGGTGCGGGCCTTCAAGGTGCAAACCGATGATGCCATCCATGCCTGCTGCAATCGCCTGTTCGACAGCGTCAATCGCCGCGCGCGTTTGCGCGACCGTGTCGGTGATCAGCGTCGGAAGGATGGCGCGTGTTCCCGTGGATGCATGCGCGGCCGCGATGGTGGACAGCGTCGCGACCGCCGGCGCGTCGTTGAACAGAACGCCGCCCCCGCCATTGACCTGCAGATCGACGAACCCCGGCAGCAGCGTCCCCCCTGGCAGGTCCACCACCTGCGCCTCCGGCGGCAGCGCGTCGGCATCGCAGATCCGGTCGAACAGATCGCCCCGCAGCACCACGGCCTTGCCGGGGTGCAGGCGGGCGCCGTCGAATACGTCCGCTCCGATCAGGGCACGGAACGTCATCGGGTTTCGGTGACCTTGGTCAGATGCCGTGGCGCGTCCGGGTTGATGCCCTTGGCCACGGCGACAGCTTCGACCATCGCGTAAACCGATGCGATCACGGCAATCGGATCGGTCAGCGGATGATCTGTGCGCACCACCGGCAGGGCGGTTGCGCCCGTCGCGCTGTCGGATGTCACGAAGACCCGCGCGCCCTTGTCCGCGATCCTGTCGGCCACCTCGACCAGAACCGGCTCTGCCGCATCGGCACTGGTCAGACCGATCACCGTGAAGCCCTGATCCACCATCGACACCGGCCCGTGCAGAACCTCTGCCGAGGAATAGGACTCCGCGTGGATCTGACAGGTCTCCTTGAACTTCAACGCGGTCTCGTTCGAGATGGCATAGGCCGGCCCCCGCCCCAGGCAGAACAACGCCGTTTCCGAGGCCAGGTGATCTGTCAGAACACTCCAGTCCTGTGCCACAGCCTCGTCCAGCGCCGCTGGCAGTGTCTTGAGCGCGGCCAGAATGGCATCGTCCCGGGTCCACTCGGCCACCAGCCACAGCGCCGTGACCAGAGAAGTCACAAAGGTCTTGGTTGCCGCGACACTGTGTTCCTGGCCCGCATGCAGGGCCAGCGTGTGCAGGCTTGCGCGTGCCAGGTCGCTGTCGGAATGGTTGGTGATGGCAATCGTCAAGGCGCCCTGCGCCCGCGCCATTTCGGCCATGCACACGATGTCGGGGCTTTTGCCGGATTGCGAAATCGCGATGCAGGCGCTGCTGTCCAGATGCAGCGTGCCGCCATAGACCGACGCCACCGACGGCCCGACCGATGCCACCGGCACCCCTGCGAGCATCTCGCTCACGTATTTCAGATAGGTCGCGGCGTGGTCCGACGACCCGCGCGCCACGGAAATCAGAAAGCGCGGATCCGCCTGCCGCAGCGCCTGTGCCGCGTCGCGGATGGCCGGGCCGCCCTGCACGAGCAACCGCTCCACCGCATCCGGGATTTCGCGGATTTCCCTGAACATCTGGCTGTGGTGCGACATGGGGGGCCTTTGCAAAGCGCTTCACCGTTCAAGCTACCGGTTTCCCGGTCAAAGTGCGACCGGTTTCAGGGGCGCGATGCGGCAAACTGCCGGGCCAGAAACAGCGCGCCGTCCAGTGCCGTGCCCGACGGCTCCGCGACGTGCCGCGCGAACCGTGGGTCAAGATAGGGCGCATACTGCGCGCCAAGGCTTCCGGTCAGACACAGGGCATCTTCCGGCCCTGTTCCGATGCGCTCCAGACAGGCATTCAGATATGTCGCGCCCAACTCCATCAGCCCGCGTGCCTGGCCATCGCCGGTTCGCGCCGCCGCCGTGATCCGGGGCGCGTATCGGGCATATTCCGCCGGGCCTGCCTGCTGGGCGAACCGCGTGATCCCTTCGGGGTCGCCGTCAAACTCGGCCAGCACCATCCGCGTGAGATCGCTCTCCGGCTCCAGCCCGTCACTGACCAGCACACAGCGCTCCAGCAACCGCCGGCCCAGCCACGCGCCCGATGCCTGATCCCCGATCGCAAACCCCCATCCCCCAAGATAGGTTCGTGCGCCCTGTCGCTGCTTCGCGACAAACGACCCGGTGCCCACCGACACCAGAACGCCGTCCCGCGCCCCAAGCGCGCCAACCAGCGATGTCAGCCGGTCATCCGACACGCCCACATGCCGCATCGGCATGCGCCGCACCAAATCCGTGCTGTCGGTCGCGCCCAGTATCCCCGCAAGGCCAAGATGCGCGGCAGCCTTGGCGATCTGCGCGTCCTCCAGCCCGGCGGACCGGCGCGCCACCTCAAGGGCGGATAGCAGGTTCTCGATCGTGGCGCCGGGATCGGACGTATAATTCGCAGGGCCCCCTTCGGCCCGGGCAAGCGTCGTTCCGTCCACATCGGCAATCGCCACGCGACACCCCGTGCCGCCGCCGTCGATCCCGATAAAGCAAGGTGGGGTCATCTTCGCCATGGCACAGATCTAGCACAGCCCGCGCGCGACCAGAATCGCAAAGCGCAGGCAAAGGGCGGTCGCATCGCAAATGAAATCACAAACCTTGTGCACACAGCCCCTGAATCCATCCATGAACGCCGAAAAAACGAACCGGTTTGGCGCGATTGTCGGCAGCATCGAAACATGCGCCGCAGAACATTTGAATTGGGGGGAAAGCCGTGATTGGGTAAGGAATGACTCAAGACACTCAGACCAAAGAGAAAACCCCGGCTCTCAGTCGCGCGCTCGCGTCGCGGGTGGCGCAGATCTATCCGGATGTGGATGCCGATATCCTCGCCAGCAAGATCGTCGAGGCGTTCTGGCCCGAAGGCACCCATCGCCGCAAACGTGGGCGGCCGCCGGGGAACGCGCTTTGGTCACAGGGCGATGCGCTGCTCATCACCTATGGCAATTCGCTTGTCGATGGCACGCACAAGCCGCTGGACCTTCTGAACGACTTTTTGCGCCGCTACCTCAAAGGGGTCGTGAACGGCGTGCATATCCTGCCGTTCTTTCCCTTCACCTCGGACGATGGCTTTGCGGTCACCGATTACCTGTCGGTCAACCCGCAGCTTGGGGATTGGGCCGACATCAACCGCATCGCGTCCGAATTCAAGCTGATGTCCGACCTTGTGCTCAACCACGTGTCCAGCCAGGGCAACTGGTTCAATGCCTACCGTCAGGGGCAGGCACCCTATAACCGCTTTTTCTTTGAGGCCGATCCGAGCGATGACCTGAGCATGGTTGTCCGCCCCCGCACGACGCCGCTCTTGCAACAGGTCGAAACCAAGGATGGCCCGCGCCATGTCTGGTGCACCTTCAGCCATGACCAGATCGACCTCGATTTCCGCAATCCCGAGGTGCTGCTGGAATTCCTGCGCACCATTCGCGTGCATATCGACAATGGC
>CAYZAD010000099.1:0-9866 GCA_964476315.1 uncultured Rhodobacterales bacterium | reverse complement strand
TTGCAGGCGGCACGCGATCCGATCTGCACCACATTCCATAACGCGTCACGGCAAGCATGACGCAGACACAGCATGTGTCACAAGCCGCTTATGGGCGCAACGGGACGTGGCGGGCACAGCAGGCAAAGCTCCGCCTGCGGATCGGAACCCGATGCAAACGCGCGGATCAAAGGTCCGGAGGTCAGCCCGCCTTCTGCAACTCTTGCACGGTCGAGCCGTAGCCGCCGCCATCGACATAGCTGCGCTCTGTCGGTGTGTAATGCCGTGACAGGGCGTCGTTCCGATAGGGGAACCGCCCGAATTTCCGGATCACTTCGCGGTGGGCCCGGGCGTGCAGCAGGTTGCTTGCGCCGTGTTCGGGCATCCGGTCGAGCAGCAACCGGACACAGCGGTCCTGATCGTACAGGTTTTCCGAATGCATCAGCGGCAGATAGAAGAACTGGCGCGCCGGTTCGTCGATCCGCATGTCCCAGTTCTTGCCAATGGCCTGCTTGGCCGCGGCCAGCGCGAACCGGTCAGAGTCGAAAGCCTTGCCAGTGCCCCGGAACATGTTGCGCGGGAATTGGTCGAGCAGGATGATATAGGCCAAGGTGCCGCTGGGATATGTCAGCCAGAGCGCGTGACGCCCTTCCATCGCACCGTTCCAGCCGTCTTCGAACCGGTCCCGGATGTCCTGATCCAACGTCTCGGACGATGCGTACCACCCATCCGGCCCAACCTCATCAAGCCAAAAACTCAGAACCTCTTCCGGCGTGATCATGACTCACTCCCGCTCATCCACCCGATCCACAGCAATCTAGGAACGCTATTCAAGAAATCACGGTCAAGACAGTCACATTTCATGTCAGCAGCGACACATCCTGAGAGCGCAGCCTGTGCGCCAGGGCTCAGGCCGCGTTCGGTTTGTCCGCGCCTTCCGCAGATTGCGCCTCGGCTTCGGCCTCTGCCGCCTCGATGGCCCATTCCTGGGCATATTCGACCGTGACCGGTGTCGCGGTCGGCATCATGGTCTGGTAAGCGCTTGTGTCCTCGACCGCCGGAGCAGGACGCTGGGTCATCCGGTAGAACGCGTAAGACGCCATCACCAGCAGGACGACCGACAAGAGCATGAAGAACCCCGGCGGCCCGAACACCTGCATGGCATAGCCGATCACCAGCGGGCCGGTGATCGCACCGACACCGTTCACAAACAGCAACCCGGCCGATGCAGCCGCCATGTCTTCGTATTCAAGAAAGTCGTTCGTGTAGGCGATCAGCAGCGAATACAAAGGGTTGGACAAGCCCCCGATGAGAAAGGCAGAGGCAAGCAAGACGTAGAAATTGCCACCAAAGATCATCCCCGCAATCGACGCGACCCCGGCAATGACCGCCGAGAGCGCGATCAGGACGCGCCGGTCCGATCGGTCGGACAGCCACCCGATCGGGTACTGGAACAGCATCGCCCCGACATAGAACGCCGCCGTGAAAAACGGGATTTGACCGATGCTCAGCCCCGCCTCGGTGGCGTACACCGCCGCCATGCCGAACTGCGCGGCAAAGACGCTGCCCATGAAGAACATGCCGACAAACCCCAGCGGCGACACCTGGAACAGCTCTTTAAGGCTCATTGGTTTCGTGCTTTCAAACGCCGGCGTCGGAGAAATCGACAGCAGGATCGGCGCGAACGCGATCGACACCAGCACGGACGGGATCACGAAAAGCAGGTAGCCGGACGGGTCCGGCACAACAAGCAAGCCCTGCGCGATGATGATGCCCATCATCTGCACGATCATGTAGGCCGACAGCGCCTGCCCCCGCGTTTCATTGGTCGAGGAATTGTTCAGCCAGCTTTCGGCCGTCACATAGACCCCGCAAAAGCAAAAGCCGATGAGCACCCGCCCCAGCATCCAGACAATCGGGTCCTGGATGGTCGGAAACAACAGCAGTGCGGCAGATACAAGCGACCCGAGCGCCGCAAAGACACGCACGTGCCCGACACGGCGGATCATGTTGGGCGTCACCCGCGAGGCAAACAGGAAACCGGCAAAATATGCCGACATGACCATCGACATCTGGAAGGCCGAAAACCCCAGTCCAGAGCCGCGCACCCCCAGAAGAGAGCCTTGCAAGCCATTGCCCAGCATCAACAAAAGCATGCCCAAAAGCAGCGGCCAGGATGTTCTCAAGACGCTAATCATCTGTCCTTGCCTTTCACGCCGGTTCTGCGTGCCATTTCGCACGACCTGCCGGTTGGCTAACTGCGCAAAGCGACAGCCGCAATCCCAGCGGCGACGATTTCGCGACAAAACCTGTCGAATTCCCGGACTCTGCGGAAATCGGCTTCTTGCGAGGTCGGAGCATGGGCCGCAGGCATGATTCCGCCGGACAGACGGACCGCCATTGATATGCCATATTTAATATATATTGATTACGGAATGTAATGCACAGGTGCATTGCACACGACCCTATCGAGCAAGGACAACACATGACCAAAACATTCCTGACTCTGGCTGCCATTCTTGGCGGCCTTGCCGCACCTGCGGTCGCTGACCATGCGAACCCGTGGGCGTCGGACACCGATACCGTGCTCAGCAAGAACCACGACACCAATCAGGCCCGCAGCGCCGACACGCCGGGCGAAGACGAAATGCGCGGCGCGATGAAACAAACCGCGCATGGCAAGCTGGATGGCGTCGCCGGTGGCGCGGGCGGCGCAAAGGCGGCGAAAGGCGGCGCACAGCGCGGCAAGAAATGAGCCCTCGCGCGGGTGTCGCTCCCCTTCGGAGGCGACACCCAAGCTACGGGATCAGCAGCGAACTGTCCCCGTAGGAAAAGAACCGGTAGCGTTCTGCAATGGCGTGGGCGTAGATCTCTTTCACCCGCTCCTGCCCCATGAGCGCCGAAACCAGCATCATCAGCGTGGATTTCGGCAAATGGAAATTGGTCATCAGCCCGTCCGTCACCTGAAACTCGAAGCCCGGATAGATGAAGATATCCGTGTCGCCTTCCCATGGCTGGATCACCCCGCCCCGGGCCGCGCTTTCGATCAGACGCAAAGCGGTGGTGCCCACCGGGATCACCCGTCCACCGGCTTCTTTCGTCGCCCGGATCTCGGCTGCGGCAGCGTCGGTCACCACGCCCCATTCGGCATGCATCTTGTGCGTTGTCACGTCCTCGACCTTGACCGGCAGAAAGGTGCCTGCGCCCACGTGCAGCGTGACAAAGGTCATGCCGATCCCGCGCGCCCGCAACGCCGCCACCAGGGCTTCGTCGAAATGCAGCGATGCGGTGGGGGCCGCGACGGCGCCCGCATTGCGCGCCCAGATGGTCTGGTAATCCGTCTTGTCCTGCGCATCGGCGGGGCGCTTGGCCGCGATGTAGGGCGGCAAGGGCATGGCCCCTGCCTCGGCCAGCGCGGCGTCGAAATCCTCCCCCGTCAGGTTGAAACGCAGATGCGCCTGCCCGTCAGAGCGTCCTTCAAGACTGGCCGAAAGCCCGCTTGAAAACGTGATGACCTCGCCCTCTCTGAGCTTTTTCAGGGGCTTGACCAGTGCCGACCATGCGCCATCCGCGCGCGGCTCCAGCAAGGTCACCTCGATCCTGGCCTCTGACGGCCCGGCCGGGCCAACCCTGCGGCGCACCCCGAACAGACGGGCCGGGATCACCTTGGTGTCATTCAGAACCAGCCGGTCAGTCGGGCGCAGGATCTGCGGCAACTGGTTCACCACGCGGTCTTCGATCCTGCCGTTCTCGGCCAGCAGCAACCGCGCAGAAGAGCGCGGCGAGACAGGCCGCGTCGCGATCAGGTCCTCGGGCAGGTCAAAATCGAAATCACTCAGTTTCACGAATGAACCTCCGCTGCGCACATATCGCCGTGCCCATAGCGAACTTGATCCCGCAACAAAAGCACCGAACGCCCCGGCGCGCATCGCTTTGGCGGATCACTCGCCCGGAGACGGTGGCGGACGGCGGAAAATCTCGCGGAACATGCCCGGCGTCAGGGCCGAAAGCGGGTTCACGCTGACCTGCGGATCGCTGGCCGGGCCGGTCAGGCCAAAGTTGAACCCGATCAACCCCTCGCCCCGGCGCGTGAAAATGCTGCCGATCCCGTTCAGGAAAAAGATCGGCGACACCACCCCCTGAAAATCGAGCGAACTGGAGGTCAGGTCATAGATGCCATCCAGCGAAATGCCCATCGACGGTCCCGTGGCGCTGGATTCGGTCAGGATCAGGCGGTCGGGCGTCAGGCGGAACCGCGCCTGAACCTCGTTGAAAAGGATGCCCGGCCCCTCCAACTGATCAAGCAGCCCGACAATGCTGATCGCATCCAGCAGCGACGCGATGCCCGGCGCATCCCGCAACCGCGCGTTCGAGATATCCAGCGCCCCGTCATAGCTGCCGACACGCCCCTGAACCGGCGACAGCGCAAGGGTCATGTCACCGCCCGCAACGGTTTTCAGGATGCCCGCCTCGCGGATGACCCGGCCCGCATCGGGGGACCGAATGCGAAACGCGGTGCGCCCGTTCTGCGCCACCGCTTCGCCGCTGATCGGCGCGGCACCGTTGACATTGGCGGTGAAGGTTCCGGTCATGCCGCCGCTCAGGCGCAGATCACCGCGAAATTCGGTCAGGCGGATGGTGTTGGACACCTGCAGACTGTCCAGCGCAAGGGCCAGCGGCACCGCCCCGGCCGGACCACCGCCACCGCTACCGCCGCCGCCACGCCCGAACGGCGCGGTGCGCAGGTCCACCTGCCCGCCTGTGATGCGCACGGCCGGCGGCGCACCCGCGCCCTGCCCGGTCAGCGTCACCGGCGCATCCAGCCAGGTGCCGACCCGCACCCGCGCCAGATCGACCGACCCGAGCGATCCATCCGCGTTCAGCCGCAGCGCCCCCTGTGCCGCGAGCCCCGGACCAGAGAGTTCCAGCGCGGTGACGCGCGCCGGGCGCTCCAGCACGCCAGCGACGCGCAGACGACCGGTCTGACCGCGCGCAAGACGCCAGCCAATCGGCGCGATGGACACGCCAACCCCCTGCAGCGCCGAGGTCAGCTCGAATTCCGGCGGTGCCCCGCGCGGCAGGCGCACCGTCAGGTCCGCCGGGCCCGCGCCCGACAGCGTGCCGTCCGGCAAGGCGATCCCGAAAGCCCGCGCCGCGGCCTCTGACAAGGTGACCACACCGGTCAGCGTGCTGCCCGATACGGGTGTGCCCGGGTCCGGGATCGGCAAGACCCATGTCCCGTCAAACGGCACCCCCGACAGGGTGGCCTGACCCGACACGCGCAGTTCCGAATTGGTGACCGACACGTCCAGCGCCCGCGCCGTCAGATCGCGGTCTGGAACGATGCTGTCGCTGGCCGCATCGGTGACGCGCCCCCGGAAATCCAGCGCCAGGTCCGGCAGTTTCAGACCGCGCCGCAAGGGCAGATCAAGGCTGCCCTCGAACGCCACCTGCCCCGACAGCAGGTCCACGGGCCGGTTGGCCTTTGTCAAAAGCGCCAGCGGCGGGGTGTCGAGATAGGACAAGAGCGCCTCGATCCCGCCCTGCCCGCGCAGCCTGAGCCGCCCGTCCGCCGGGCGTTGGCGCGTGTTGGGAATCACAAAGGTGCTGCCATCGATCCGGATGCTGCCGCCCTGGTCTGGCCTGACCTCGCCTTCGCGCAGGCGCACCGTAAAGCGATTGGCGTTCAGCGTCAGCGACCCGGCCCCGTTGACCATCACCGGCAAGGTCCGCGTGTAGCGCACCTGCGCGTCCTCGAACCCTGCATTCAGGTAGACCAGCGGTCGCGGCCCGTCCTGTGACCGCAGCGCGAACTGGCCACCCGTGATCGCCCCGCCCTCGATATTGCGCGTGACCCAGTCGCGGGTGCGCGGGGCCAGCGTTTCCGGCCAGACCCGCATCAGCGCATCCGGCGTGACGCGCCCGATTTCCCCGTCCAGCGCATAGCGCCAGGCGGCCTCGGTCGTGGACAGACGGCCCCGCATCCGCAACGGCACCTGCGGGTCGTCGATCCACATTCGGCCCAGATCAATCTCGAACGGGTCCAGCCTGAGACGGAAATCCAGCTCCGCCCGGCCCACCGCCAGCGGCTGCGCAAACAGCGTATCGGGCGCGGTTTCCAGCCGGCTGAACCGGAACTGCCCGGTCATCTGCGACGGAATCCCGTTGCTCAGATCGCCAAGCGTGGCGCGGCCTTCGGCCACCGCACGACCGAGCGCGCTGTCAAAGGACAGCTCTGTAAAGGTGATCTGGCCGCGTTCGGGATGAAAGGTGAAATAGCTGCGGGCCGAGGTGAACGGGATCGGCGGCGTGTCAGGCGCGGGCTGAACCACGCCCGCATCGATCTGCAGCGTCGCGTTCAGATCGCCCAGCGTGCCATCATCCTGCATCGTCGCGCGCAGCGCCCCCGAGATCGGCGCGCGCAAAGCCCCCAGCCACGCAAGCGCCGGCCCCTGTGTGGCGATGTCCTGTGACGGCATGTCGTTAAGGGAGACGCCAAAGACAACCTCGGCCGCGCCAATGCGGGAGGACGCGTTCAACTGCAACGTGGTGGCCGTTGCGCCGCCGCCCAGCAGTGCGAAATCCCCTGACAGGCGCAGCAGGTCGCGGTCCCGGTCCAGCCGCAGGCGCCCGCCATCGACGGTCCAGCCCCGTCGCGCGCGGGCGTCTTCGTAGCGCAGTGTGAGCGCGTTCGCCTCGACGCTTTGCAGCCGTGACAGGCGCGGGTCCTGCAACAGGTCATCCACCCGGCGCACGATCGTGGGCACGTCCGGCGCATTGCCCCCAAGTTCGAAGGCATCGCCAAGGGCCAGGCCCAATTGCCCCGACCGATCCCGCCGCAGCGTCACAAACGCGCCGCTGACGCTCAGGTCGCGCAGCACCACGGCCCGGCGGGCGAGGTCATAGAGGGCCAGACCGATTTCCACATCCGACAGGACCGCGACGGGCGTCCCGGCGTCGGTCTGCACATCCACGTCCAGCAGGATGATCCGCGTGCGGCCATCCGGTTCCAGCCGCAGTTGCACATCGCCGAACAGAACCTCGAAGCCCGGCAGCGCGTCCGCCAGCCGCTGTTCGACCGTATCGCGGACCCAGTCGGGGGCAGAGACCGTGCGCCCGACCAGCGCCCAGCCCGCAGCCGCCACGCATAACAGCACCGCCACGCAAACGCCCAGCGCCCAACGCCCCCGGCGGCGCGCGGGGGGCGCGCTGCCCTGTGCGGGATCGGTGTCTGTTTCTTTGTCCGGGCCGGTCACTGGAAGCGGCGTCCTTTTGCATTATCCTACCGCAGCACGGGCTTGTCGCCCGCCTTGTCCCGTCAGTCTAAAGGAACCTGCGATGAGTGACACACTGGAAATGGCCCCCGACTTCACCCTGCCCGTTCAGGGCGCCGGGGAGAGCGAGATCACCCTGTCGGCGCTGCGCGGCACACCCGTCGTGCTGTTCTTTTATCCGCGTGACGACACCTCGGGCTGCACCAAGGAAAACGAGGCGTTCACCGCGCTACAGGGCGATTTCGACGCGCTCGGCGTCAAGGTGTTCGGCATCTCCAAGGACAGCATGGCGAGCCATGAAAAGTTCATGGCCAAGAAATCCCTGACAGTGCCGCTCCTGTCGGACGAAAACGGCACCGCGTCCGAGGATTTCGGCGTGTGGAAGGAAAAGAAGATGTACGGCAAGACCTATATGGGGATCGAGCGGTCCACCTTCCTGATCGACGGTGACGGCCGGATCGCGAAGGCCTGGCGCAAGGTCAAGGTGCCGGGCCATGCCGAAGAGGTGCTTGAGGCGGCCAGGGCGCTCTGAAGCGGCCTGCGCCGGGGCCGAGTATTTGGAAAGAGAAGAAGCCGGACGCGGGGCTTGCAAGTCGGGGCGCGGTGGGCAAGGAAGCGGCATGATGACTTTGTGCGACATGGCCGTGGACGTGCTGACCACAGCCGACGGGCGGGAGAAGACCGCCAAGTCCCGCGCCTATGCCGGGCAGTGGTTCGCCGCGCGCGATGCGGGCACGCCGCTCGAGATCGGGCAGGCCACGCCGCCGCTGCGCCCCGCGCGCCCCGAAAAGCCTGAATTGCTGGATCCGCGCGATGTGCCCAAACGCAAGCCGGGCAGCCCGCAGGGGCGCATCGCGCTGCTGCATGCGGTGGCGCATATCGAACTGAACGCGGTGGACCTGCACTGGGACATCATCCCGCGTTTTGCGCATGTGTCCATGCCGCTTGGTTTCTACGATGACTGGGTCAAGGCGGCGGACGAAGAATCAAAGCATTTCAACCTGATGTGCGACTGTCTTGAAGACCTTGACAGCCATTACGGCGCCCTGCCCGCCCATGCAGGCATGTGGCGCGCCGCCGAAGACACGATTGACGATTTCATGGGCCGGCTGGCCGTTGTGCCCATGGTACTCGAGGCGCGCGGGCTGGACGTGACACCCGGCATGATCGAGATTTTCCGCAAGGCCAAGGCGACCGGCGCGGTGGAGGCGCTTGAAACCATCTACAGCGAAGAGGTCGGCCACGTGGCCTACGGGTCGAAGTGGTTCCACTTTCTGTGCGGACGTCACGAGATGGACCCGAAAGAGGCGTTCCACCGTCTTGTCAGAACCTATTTCAAAGGCGCGCTGAAACCGCCCTTCAACGAGGAAAAACGCGCCGAAGCGGGCCTTCCGCCCGATTTCTACTGGCCCCTGACAGAGCCCGCATAAGCTGCACAGGCGCTTGCGCGGACAGCCATTTGGTGAACGTCGCGGCATAACCTGCGGAGAGATCGGCGAATTCTTGCCAATAGGGCGGCTGTTCGCCTGACAGCAGGGAACCGTGGTCCAAAAATGTTGCCAATTTATGAAGGGGCCGATAATGGCGTAACAGAACGTGGCGGCAGTTTGGGGCTGCACGCTGCGGATAAAGGGACGGCATAGGGGAACATACAGGTGCGCACACGGCTTGCGATCAAACTGCATGGCATACTTGAACACTTTTTCCCGGAACGGCGTCTTTTCCTGCGATCCGACAACGACACGCGATTCATCCGACTGAAATCCAGCACCCAGGCCATCGCCTTTGGCGGCGCAACGCTGGTCGTGGCGTGGTCCATCATCGCCACCGCCGTCCTGCTGATGGATTCGATCGGGTCCGGCAACTTCCGGGAGCAGGCGAAGCGCGATCTTGAAACCTATCAGTTGCGGCTGAACGTCCTGTCGGACGAGCGCGATGCCCGCGCCGCCGAGGCCATGGCGGCACAGGAGCGGTTCAATTCCGCGCTGGAGCAGGTTTCGGTGATGCAGTCCAAGCTGCTGGATGCCGAGACCCGCAAGGCGGAACTGGAAACCGGCCTCGAGGTGGTGCAGCTCAAGCTGCGCGACGCCATTCGCGAACGCGAGGCCGTGCGCACCGAACTGGCCAGCCTGCGCACCGATATCGAAAACGGCAGCACGTCGCTGGCGGCCGCCGGAGCGGTGGACACAACCACGCTCGATTTCCTGTCTGCCGCATTGTCGCGCACAGCCGAAGAACGCGACCAGGTGATCGCCGACGCGCAGGACGCGCTGATCCGCGCCGATGAGATGGCGACCGAGATCAAGCTGATGGAAGAAAAGAACGATTCCATCTTCCGCCAGCTTGAAGAAGCGATGACCGTGTCGGTCAAACCGCTCGACAAGATGTTCGAAGCCGCAGGCATGAACCCTGACACCATCATCAATCAGGTCCGGCGCGGCTATTCCGGCCAGGGTGGCCCGCTGATGCCGCTGAGCTTTTCGACACGGGGCGAAGAACCGTCTGAGGATGTGCAGCGCGCCAACCGCATCCTGAACCAGATGGACCGCCTGAACCTCTACCGGATCGCCGCCGAAAAGGCGCCCTTTGCCATGCCGATCAAGGATTCGTTCC
>CAYZAD010000098.1:0-10114 GCA_964476315.1 uncultured Rhodobacterales bacterium | reverse complement strand
ACACCTTCAACCAGTGCACCGGTTCAGCGCGTTCGCCCGGTCAGTCGGCAACTGCAACGCCCCGGGCAAACTGCCCGCCATCAAATCGGCGCACCACCTGCAACGGGCTGGCCGCATGTAAGGGTGTCATCCATCGCGCGTGCAAACGCCGCCGGCACAAAAGGCCGACGGCGTGTTTGAGTGTCCAAGGTGAACCTGCCGGTTGCTTGCCTCAAGGGCCTGCATGCGCGGCGGTTGTCACCGGGTCTGGCACGTTGTGCCGATCAATCGGCAATCGCCTTGTTGTCCTGGGTCGTGATCGAAACCAGATAGGCAAGGATGAAATCCTGCACCGTGCGATCCTTGATGCCGACATGGCGCATCTTTGTGCCCGGCATGAAGCCCGCATTGTCTTCCATCCAGGCGCGCAGGGCGGCTTCGGTCCAGACGATACCGGACGCCTCCAGCGCGATGGAATAGTCGTAATCCTCATAGGTTCCGGCACCGCGTCCCACGATGTTCTCCAAAGGCGGCCCATAGGAGTCGTGTGTCGCATCCACTGCGTGGCACCGGCGGCACTCGGCGTCGAACAGGGTTTCCCCCGCGTCGATCTTGACCTGCTCGAATGTCAGGTCGCTGGCAAGTGCGGGCAGGGCGAACAGGCTGGCTGCGACGGTCAGGGCGATGCGGTGCATGGGAAAGACTCCTTCAAATTCCTGCTGCAAATTACGGCCCGCCGAAATGGCCCCATATGATCCACATCAAGCCCCGCCGCCGCGGCCCACATCCTTTGGTCGTATTTTCGCGGGAAAAGCGCCTGCTAGGGTGATGACAGCCATTTTGGGAGGACATCATGAGCTTTTTCTCCACCATCCGCGCGGCCTCTGCCGCGCTTGTCGTCTGTGCGACAGCCGCCGTTGCCGAAACCCCCGTCCTGCGCGCCGCCGTGTTGCAACATGGGACGGTGAACTGGGAACTCGACAGCATCAAGCACCACGGATTTGACACCGCGAACGGTTTTGAATTGCAGGTCCAGGGCGTGGCCGGTGGGTCGGCGGCACAGGTCGCCTTTCAGGGCGGCGAGGCCGATGTCATCGTGTCCGACTGGCTCTGGGTGGCGCGTCAGCGGGCCGAGGGCAAGGATTTCATTTTCATCCCCTATTCCAAGGCTGTCGGTGCCCTGATGGTGCCGGGTGACAGTGCCGCGGCCTCGCTCGAAGACCTCAAGGGCAAGAAGATCGGCATCGCCGGTGGACCGCTCGACAAAAGCTGGCTCATCCTGCAGGCCTATGCCGACAAGATGTACGGCATGGACCTTGCCCGCGAAACCGAACAGGTGTTTGGCGCGCCGCCGCTGATCTTCAAGACAGCGTTGCAGGGCGAAACCGACGGGGCCATCAATTTCTGGCACTTCCTTGCCAAGATGGAAGCGGGCGGGATGAAACCCCTTGTCACCGTCGATACAGCCGCGCGTGAACTGGGCCTTGATCCCGAAACGCCCCTGCTGGGCTATGTCCTGCGCGGCGAGATGCTGCGTGATCACCCGGAACTGGTCGAAGGGCTGGCTGCCGCCAGCCGGGCCACCAAGAAGCTGCTGGCCACCGATGACGCCGAATGGGATCGCCTGCGTCCCCGCATGAATGCAAACAATGATGCACAGTTCGAAGCGCTCAAGGCCGGTTTCCGGGCCGGCATCCCGGCCGACGCGCCTGTCGATGAAGAGGCCGCGGCGCGGATGTTGTCCCTGATGGCCGATCTTGGGGGTGAAAAACTCATCGGCGCGGCAACGACCTTGCCCCAGGGTGTTTTCGTGCAACCCGGCAGTTGATCGGTGGCGGGCAAACCCACCCTCAAGCTGGTGAGCAATAACGCCACCCTGCAACCGGCGGACCTCCCCCCGCCGGTTCTGACCGTGTCTGTCGATGGCATGAGGTTTGACGACAAACCCGTTCTGGGCCGGATCGACCTGCGGCTGGCGCCGGGGGAAACGGTGGCCCTGACGGGGCCGTCCGGCGTCGGCAAGACAACGCTGATCCGCATCGTCGCGGGTCTTGAAACCCGGTTTGACGGCCATGTGCGCCGCCCCGAGCGCCTGGCCATGGTGTTTCAGGAACCCACGCTCATGCCGTGGCGCACGGTGGCCGACAACCTGGCCATTCCGCTGAAGATCTCGCAGCGCGCCATCGAGATCGCGTTGGAAGAGGTCGGCCTTGCCGGTCGCGGAAAGGCCTTCCCGAACCAGTTGTCCCTGGGTCAGCAACGCCGCCTGTCCCTCGCCCGTGCCTTTGCCGGAGATCCGGAGCTTCTGCTTCTGGATGAGCCCTTTGTCAGCCTCGATGCCGAACTCGCGGATGAAATGATGACGCTGTTCGAAACCCTACGCGCCAAACGCAACGTGGCCACGCTGCTTGTCACGCATACCATGGAAGAGGCTGAACGGCTTGCCACGCGCATTCTCAGGCTGTCTGGAGCCCCGGCAACCCTGGCCCCCCGCTCCTAGAAGGACGGGGCGTATTTCCAGTTATCCGCATCCGGCGTGATCTCGTCCAGATCATATCCGGCCCCCTGCAGGCGCTTGGCCACCTTCAGCCCCTCTGCCGCGGCCTCGTCGATATAGCGCCGGCCCAGGGTTTCGTCCTGCGCGATGCCATGACCGCGCATCAGGTTCACACCGTGGTTGAACTTGCCAACAGCGTCACCCAGCTCGGCCGCCTGCCTGTCCCACGCGGCACTGGCATCCGGGTTGTACTCTGCTCCCAGACCGTTGTTGTCCAACTGGCTCATCCATGTCATCGCGCCCGTATACCCGGCCTCCGCGCAGTTCCTGAACAGGGTGCGCGCCGCCGCATGGTTGCCCGACTTGGTCAGCATGTACCCGGTCGCACAGAGCACCATATCCGTCTCGCCATCCTCGGCCCGGTCCAGAAAGGATTGCCAGCTCATTTCGTCCGGATTGAGCACCCCGCCCGGATCGTCGTCTTCGGCCCAAAGGGGCGCGGCCACCAGCGCCAGGGCGCAACTCAGTATCGAAGCTGTTTTGATCATGCGCCCCGGATAGCACAGATGCGCTTAACAATCACCCGCCGCATGGTCGTAGATCAGCGCTTGCGGGTCATCATCCCGCGTTCCGGGTCGTATCCCCAGATCGCCAGCGCCATGAACACCACCGCCGCCACCGCGGTCCAGAGCAAGGCCCAGGCATTGAAATCGAGGTAGAGCGCAAAGCGGATCAGCTCGACCGCATGGGTGAACGGGTTGGCCGCACAGATGTCATGCAACAACTCGGAGCTTTCCGCCATCTTCCACAGCGGGTACAGCGCGGAGGACAGGAAGAACATCGGGAAGATGACAAAGTTCATCACCCCGGCAAAGTTCTCCAACTGCTTGATGAAGCTCGACAGGGCCAGACCCAAAGCGCCCAGCATCAAACCCGCCAGCACCAGCGCGGGCAGGGCGGCGATGTAGCCCCAGCCGGGCAGGGTGATGTCAAAGGCCCAGGCGATAAGCAGAAAGGTATAGACCTGAAAGATCGAAATGATGGTGCTGCCCATCAGCTTGCAGAACAAGAGCCACCAGCGCGGCACCGGCGCTGTCAGCAAAAGCCGCATCGATCCCATCTCGCGATCATAAACAAGGCTCAGTGACGACTGCATGCCATTAAAAAGCAGGATCATCCCGCACAGCCCCGGCACGATATAGGTCTCGTAGGTGATGTAGGTCTGGTAGGGCGGTGTGATCGACAGGCCCAGCGCCGCACGGAACCCCGCCGCAAAGACCAGCAGCCAAACAAGAGGGCGCACAAGCGCGGCCAGGAAGCGTTCCCGCTGATGGACGAACCGCAGCGCTTCACGCAGGACAACCGCCCGCAGGACGACCCAGAGATGGCGCAGGCTCATGCCCTGGCCCCCGTCATGGTTGCGAAATAGGTGTTCAGCGGCTGGTCTCCGCGCAGATCGGCACAGCGCCCATCCGCCAGAACGCGACCGCGATGCAGCAACACGACCTGGTCATCGTCCCAGACCTCGTCCGTCAGATGCGTGGTCCAAAGCACGGTCATCCCCGACTGCGCACAGAGCGCGTGCACATGCGCAACCAGTGCTTCGCGCGTGGGGGCGTCCAGCCCGACCGTCGGTTCATCCAGCAGCAGGACCTTGGGCTGATGCAGCAGGGCGCGCGCGATCTCGGTCCGTCGCCGATGCCCCCCATTCAGCTTGCGCACAACCTCGCCCGCGCGCTCGGCCATGTCCAACTGGCCCAGCACCACCTCGATCCGGTCGTCCACCTTGCGCCCAGACAACCCGTGCAGCGCCGCAAAGTAACGCAGGTTCTGCCGAACGGTCAGATCAAGGTCGAGCGTCGACTGCTGAAACACCACACCCAATGCCGCCAGCGCGCGCAGCGGGTCCGCCGACAGGTCATGCCCGGCCACTGACACCGCGCCCGACTGCGTCGCGAAAAGCCGCGTCACAAGCGCGAAAAGTGTCGATTTGCCAGCCCCGTTCGGGCCAAGCAGCGCCGCGAACTGCCCGGCGCCCACCGAGAAAGACACCTCGTCAAGCGCGGTTCTGGTGCCGTAGGTATAGGACAGGCCGTCAACCGTCAGTGTCATGTCAAACTGTCCATCAGCGCGGCAGAGTCTCTTCTTTTTTCAAATATGCAAAAACCAGACCGCCGCAAAAGCCGCAGTCTGGCCAAACTGGGACCCGCCCCACAAGATGTGCATGCGCCACACGGGACGGGCGGCCGGTTATTCGATCGTGATCTCAAGCCGCTGGGTCTCTCCGGTCGATCCCGGGATGCGCAGGAAATAGCTGCCCGGCTTGATCGCGACAAAGCCGATTTCCATCTCTCCGGCGTCGTCGAATTCGATGGAATTCACACCAAGCGGCCGGATCTCAAGATCGTTCACGACGATTTCGTCAATCCAGATGGCCCGGAAGAATTCAGACCCTTCCAGCGCCAATTCGGCCGAACCGTCGCCCTGGATCTCGAACTCGTAATAGGTGCCCGAGGTCAGAACCCACGGCGCATCCGACAGCGGCATGCCCGAACTGAGCGTGACCGGCGGCAACTCCACCTTGTTTGCCGAAGACAGGATGCCCGCGCGGCCCCAATCCTCGCGCGGCGCACCATCCGCCAGAACCAGCGCGGGTGTCAGTACCGTAAAGCCAAGGGCGAAAAGTGTCTGTTTCATAAGACCTCCAGGAATGTGAACTGTTTAGAACGATAGGCGGGGCACTGGGACCGGGGCTCAATTCGTCGGACGAAATGCAGCCCCCCACGGAAAGCGCCCGACCTTGATCGACTTCACCGCTTTTCGGCTTGCCACATCGACCACGGTCACGTCGCCGGACACGCCATTGGTTGTGAACAGCAGCGACCGGTCGCCATTGAAATCCATGTGCCAGACGCGCCGACCGACAAGGATGTAATCTTCGACCTCGTAGGTTTCGGCATTCACCACCGCGACATGGTTCGACGGCCCAAGCGCCACAAACGCATGGGTATCACCCGCAGTGAATTCAAATCCCACCGGCTGCACGCGGTCGGGATGCATATTGGCCACTTCGAATTCGATCTTGGCTTTCTCGGCCTGCGTCGCCACATCGAACACGGTGATCGTCCCGCCAATCTCGGACGAGACCCAAAGCTCGGTTCCGCCCTTGATGAATTCCGCGTGACGCGGGCGGCTGTCCACCAGCGTATTGGCAAACAATTCCTGCGTCTCGGTATCGATCCAATGCGCCATGTTCGTCGTCTCGGACGTGGTGATGGCGATTTTGCCATCGGGCGAGACGGCCATGCCTTCGGGTTCGATCCCCACGTCGATCTGCGCGATCACGGTGCGGGTCTCGGTGTCCACAACGGTCGTGATCGCGTCGTCCTCGTTGGCGATGTAAAGGTGGCGATTGTCCGGATGCAGCACGAATTGCTCGGGGTCTTCGCCGGATGGCAGATCATGCAGGATTTCGCCCGTTTCGGGGTCCATCACCTGTACCGCGTCGCTGTCCGAGGCGCAGATATAAACGACCGAATAATCCTTGGAGAAGGTGATCCCCCGCGGCCGTTCGCCGGTGTCGATGGTGCGCACCACTTCGAGCGTTTCGATGTCGATCACGCTGATCGTGTCGTCTTTTTCGTTGGTCACCCAGATCTCGTCGGCCAGTGCGGCAGAGCACATCAGCGCGGCGCATGTGGTGAGGATCGGCAGTTTCATGGTGTCGGTCCTTTCGGTTGGCGTAAGATCGGAGGCCAGCCCCCGACCCCCCGGAGTTTACCGGGCAAAATGCAAAAGCAGGTCAGTTGTCGAAGGCGGTACAGCCGCTTTCGGGCTGGTCGAGGCCCAGGGTGTCCAGTTCAGTGCGTTGATGCAGGAAGCCGTCCAGCGGGGCCTGTGCCACCAGCGCGCGTTCATGAACCAGCGGGATCGGCTGGCGCAACTGGCCGTTCCAGGCGCGGAAGGTCAGCGGGCGACCCTTGAACCCGGCCAGTTCGAACGCATCCGACAACATGTAGTCGCGCAGCGTTGGCGCATCGGACGCATTGGTGCGGGTCACGGCCTCGCCGATGGCGCGCACCGCCGCCCAGGCGGCATAATCCCGGCCTTTCATGTCGCGCGCGGCCAGTTCAGTGAAACGCGACTGCAACTGTGCAGCGCCCCATTGCTCGACCACCCGGTGCCAGATCACCGGGCGCAGCCCCTCTGAGCCCGCCACGGGGCGTGGCTGCCAGGTGTTGAACGAGATGTAGCGGGCAAAGTCATCGGCGGCATCGGCCACCAGCAACACATCGTAGTCTCCAAGGTCCTGCGTGAAGAGCGGAACCTCCTGTGCCGCGTTGCGCCGCATGTCGGCATCGAATGCCCAGGTCTTGCGTTCGCCGAAGGACAGGCCGAACTTGCGCGCAGACGCTTCCATCGTGTCGGCCCAGGCCTGGTCCGTGGCGCGTTCGCCTTCGATCAGCGCGATCTCGTCCCACCGGCGCTTGACGAAGAACTGCATCAACGCATCGGCGCGCATGGCGTAGGAGGGGATGGCGTGCAGCAGGTTGGCGCGGCAGCTTTCCGCCCGCAGCGCGACATCCTCCGCACCTGCGTTCAACAGCAGCGCATTGCCGGCTTCGGGAAGGTCGGCTGCGGCAAGAACCTGCTCTGCCGGGGCATCCAGCACCAGCAGATCGGTCTCGGCCAGTGCCGTTCGCGCCGCCGCCGCGAAATCGCCGCCTTCGGGCACGCGCGTCACCTGTAATGCATAGCTCTGACCAAGGAACCGACCGGTGGTGATATTGTCCTCCAGGCCAAGCTCGGCCCCCCGCTGGCCCAGGTCGTCGGGGATCGGGTCAAGGTTGGACAGGGTTGGCGGTGCCGCAACCTCCTGTTTGAGATAGTGTATCGTGATCCCGAGTTCGGCCTGCGCCACAGACGCGCTTGCGACGCTCAAACCAAGCCATACGGCACTTGTGACAAGCGCGCGCTGAAACATGTGAAATCCTCCCGTTGAGGAACATTAGGCAGAGCCTGAAAGGGGTGGGAATACGACCATTGTCCAAGCCCTGCAGCGCTAACATCCGCCCGTCGCACCACGAAAGTCCAATACCCCTGCGACAGGCCTGCCGATACGAGTCAGGGCAACGAAAGATCCGTCGTGCCCGAGGAGGACCCCATGACCGTCAAGACCCTGACATCGACCATCACCGCCTGTGCCCTTGTTGCGTCCGCAACGCTTGTCTTTGCGCATGGGGATGTTGCACCTCAGGCAGTGGATACGACCGGATTGCCGTCAACCGGCGAGGAATGGCTGACCGAAAACCCATACCGCGTCGAAGAGGTCGGAGAAGAGGTCTGGGCCCTTGCGGTTTCGATCGGTGCCTCCGGCTACAACCAGAACTGTGCCCGCTGCCACGGGCTCGAGGTGATTTCCGGCGGTCTTGCGCCCGACCTGCGCTTTCTCGAGGCCGAGGAATACGGCGATGAATGGTACATGGAGCGTTTCATCTACGGCTACACCCAGAACGGCACCACCAAGATGCCCGCCTTTGGCGAATTGCTGGGACAGGACGCCGCCTGGGCCATCCGCACCTATATCGAAACACGCCCTGACGACGCGTCGATGGAAGAGGTGTCGGACGAACTGAAAGGCCTGCGCGATCAGATCGCCGCATATGCCGAAGATCCCTCCGGCGCCGATGCCGATGCGCTCAAGACCCGTCTGACCGAAATCGCGGATGGCATCGAAACCCTGTCCGGCGCGCCCCGGGCCGACAGCGCGGCCTCTCGTGCAGCGGCCCTGATCGATGGCACGCAAGAGGCGTATGCCCGTGCCGCAGAGGCCTTGACGATCGGATTGTCAGCGGCAAACTGATTGCCATGTCAGCGTCTTTTTCTGCATGGTTTTCCGGGGTGATCGCGGCGGTCCTGACCGCCGCCTCCCCGGCCTTCGCCAGCGACCCCTGCGCGGATTACGTCCCGCAACCCAAACCGCAAAACGCCAGCCGCGATATCATCGGGCAGGACATCGACCAGATCATGGATCGCGGGTTCATGACATTTGCCGTGTACGAGGATTATCCCCCCTACAGTTGGCAGGAGGCGGGCAAGCCGAAAGGCGTAGACGTCGAGATCGCGAGGATCATTGCCGATTATATCGGCGTGGAGCCGCGGTTCAATTTCGTGGCGGCGGGCGAGAACCTCGACGCGGACCTGCGCAACAACGTCTGGAAAGGACCGGTCATTGGCGGTGGCGTGTCGAATGTGATGATGCGCGTGCCCTATGACAGCGCCTTCAGTTGCCGCGTCGAACAGGTGGTGTTTACCGGCCAGTACATGACCGAAAGCGTGGCGATTGCCTATTCCGAAGCGGCCTATCCGGATGGTGGTCCGGTCCCGGCCTATTTCCGGGTCGATACCGTCGGTGTCGAGAACGACTCGATCGCGGATTTCTACCTGACCAGCTTTGCCGGTGGCCAGGTGGCTGCGGGCATACGGCGCTATCCCACCATGGCCGAGGCGATGCAGGCGCTGGCCGACGGCGAGGTGATGGCCGCCATGGGTCCGCTGGCACAGCTTGAACACGGCGCCGTGGAGGGGATCGCCATCCACCAGCCACCCTTGCCGGGGTTTGCCAAGTCCAGTTGGACCCTTGGGACCGGCAGTCATTTTGCGTATCGCGGCCTCAGCTACACGGTCGACGATGCGATTTTCGCGGCCCTGTCGGATGGCCGGATCGCGCAGATATTCGAAAGCTTCGGCCTAACCCATCAGGCCCCCGAACGATAACCGCCAAAAGATATGCCTTGGCCACATGTTAAGCCATTGGTCTTATATGCCTTGGCCCTGTGACCTCCTAGGCTGACCCTGAAAGAAGGAGCCCTTCCATGCACATGTCCGATTCCCGCGTGATTGCTGCGCCACCCGCCGATGTCTGGGCCGCGATTCTGGATCCGGAAGTTCTCAAGCAATGCGTTCCCGGCTGCCAGGAAATGCACGGCTCCCCTGAAGAGGGGTTCGAGGCGACGGTCGTGCAGAAGGTTGG
The DNA here is from genome assembly GCA_964476315.1 of uncultured Rhodobacterales bacterium. Classification (GTDB taxonomy): domain Bacteria; phylum Pseudomonadota; class Alphaproteobacteria; order Rhodobacterales; family Rhodobacteraceae; genus Marivita. Next base: position 605 of record CAYZAD010000098.1, on the reverse strand, counting down.
ACCGGTCAAGGCGACCTTCAAGGGGCAGGTGACCCTGTCGGACATGGTGCCGAACCAGTCACTGAAACTCTCTGGCGAAGGCAAGGGCGGCGCGGCCGGTTTTGCCAAGGGCGGCGCGGATGTGACCCTCAAAGAGGTCGAGGGCGGCACCGAGCTGCATTACGAAGTCGAAGCCAAGGTTGGCGGCAAGCTGGCCCAGTTGGGCAGCCGGATCATCGACGGCTTTGCCAAGAAAATGGCCGACCAGTTCTTTTCCAATTTCCAGCAGGCCGTCGAAGGCCCGGCTGAAGACGGCGCCGAGGGCGAAACCGAAGGCGGCGAAAAGAAAAAAGGATGGTTCAAGAAACTCGTTTCTTGAGCGCCCCCAGTTTTTAACACACGATAGATGCATGACATCGACGGGAGGAGTTTGATGACAAAGGTAACAATGACGGTGAACGGAAAATCCGTCTCCGGCGAGGTCAAAGGCAACACGCTTTTGTCCGATTTCCTGCGCGAGGATTTGCGCCTGACCGGCACCCATGTGGGCTGTGACACCTCGCAATGCGGCGCCTGCGTCGTGCATGTGAACGGCGAAGCGGTAAAATCCTGCACCATGTTCGCCG
>CAYZAD010000097.1:0-10128 GCA_964476315.1 uncultured Rhodobacterales bacterium | reverse complement strand
GGCCCCGGCAATCCGCTTGGTGCGCGGGCCCTGTACCTGTTCCAGAACGGGCGCGACACGTATTTCAGGATTCACGGGACAACCGCACCGGAAACCATCGGACGGTCTGTATCGAACGGGTGTATCCGGATGCTGAACGCCCATGTCGAGGATCTGTATGACCGTGTGCCGATCGGCACAATCGTGACCGTGTTATGAAAAACATCGCCTGGGCAGCATCTGCGCTGCCCCGGCAATGTCTCAATGCTGCCATACCGACTGCGTATTCAACCATCTTAAGGTGGCTTTAACGAATACGTCGCAAACTTGCGGAAAGGGGTTCGGCTTTGGCAGCATCGATCATCATCGCAAGCAGTCTTCTGGGCTGGATCGCTGCGGCAGCGGTTTTGATGGCGGGCCTGTCCGCCGTTCCGGCACTGCTCACCTTCCTCACCATCAGCCTGGGCGTTTCGGCCATCGTGTTGACGCTGGCAGTCCTGCAGCAGCCCGAAACAACGCACCCGCGCTGAACCAACGCGGGCGTCATTTCAGGGCAAATCCGGCTGGAATGTTACAGCAGGACGTGGATGACAAGCAGGTTCGGGATGATGAAAGCGGCTGCGATACAGAAGAGCTTTGCCGCGTGTGACGCCGTCTTGAACAGGGAAAATTCGTCCAGCGCATCGCCATACGCCATCGCTGCGTAAAGAAGCGCTCCGGATTGTCCGTTTTCGATCAAGCGGTTGCGCTCGATCTCCGCGCGCGCTTTGGCGTAGCGTTCGTCCAAGTAGTCCTGTTCGACCCGCGCCGCGATGCGCGCTTCCACTCCAGACATGTTCACTCTCCCGTTTGACAAATGTCCTTACCACATGGGGCGGATCAAAGCGAAGGCAAGGCCCGTTCACATCAAAGCGAATGGGCAGATTTTTGCTTGCCTCAAACGTGTCTTTGCCTGACCCTGTTCGCGCGAAGTTACCATATTCGACCACTGCTCTGTTACGGCCAGTTAAGCGATATGACTGACCGCGCCCGTCGCGCAGGTTTGGCACGGCGGAACCAAGACAGACAGGAGTAGAACGGATGGCCTCAGGCACCGTTAAATGGTTCAACACCACCAAAGGCTATGGCTTTATCGCGCCCGATGGCGGCGGCAAGGATGTGTTCGTGCACATTTCCGCCGTCGAACGATCCGGGCTGACCGGTCTCGCGGATGACCAGAAAGTGACGTTCGACCTCGAGGCAGGCCGCGATGGCCGCGAGGCGGCGGTGAACCTTTCGCTGGCCTGACCGTCAGGGTTGGGTCCAGTCCACATTCCCGGCCTGTTGCACGCGTAACCGTCCGACAGGCCACGGCACCAGAAGACTGCGGGTGGCGGCATCGTCGCCCGCAAGCCAGACTTTGACGTCCCGCACGGACAAAAGAACACCCATCCGGTCGTGAATGTCCTGAAGATCGGCGTTTGGCGGGCAGGTCAGCGTTGCCACTTGCGGCAAAACCACACCGCCAGGGCCATGCCACACGTCGAACATCGCGGCGAACCAAAGCGGCCTGCCATCCTTTGACGTGATCTCCCACGCGGTTTTACGGCCGGCCTGTCCGGTCCATTCGTACCAGCCGTCTGCTGGAACGACCGCACGGCGCAGGTTGTGGAACGCGCTCTTGTCGAACACCGTTTCGGACCGGGCGTTGATGATCGTGTCCATCACCGGCCGACCCCGGGCATTTTTCCGGCCCGTCGGGATCATGCCCCAGCGCATGCGCTGAAACCCGTCAAGCGTCAGCGTCAGAACGTCCTGGCCGGGCTGGATGTTGCGGCGCGGCCGCTCTGGTGCCGGTGTCGCAACACCGGCGAGGTCGGCGAGCTCGGCAACATCACGGGTCAGGAACAAACGCCCCGGCACTAGTCCTGTGCGCGCCGCACGAGTTCTGCGACCGCGGGGCCCATCGCCTCTACGATCAGATTGACGCCTTCGGCATTCGGATGGATGCCATCCGGCTGCATGACCTCGCGCAATTCGGCGGGGGTCTCGCCCACGCTCATCAAACCTTCGAAAAACCGTGGAAAGTGCAGCGCGCCGTAGGTTTCGGACAATTCGGGATACATGGCTTCGAATTCCGCCTTGTAGTCGGGGCCGTAATTGCCGGGGGCCTCCATACCGACGACCAGCACGTCGAGCGCGTTGTCCTGTGCGACTTTCAGGATTCCATCCAGATTCGCCCGCGACACGGACGGATCGAGGCCGCGCAGCAGGTCATTGCCCCCCAGCGCCACCATGATGGCATCCGTGCTGTCCGTCAGCGACCAGGCCACGCGCGACAGTCCGCCCGCGGTGGTGTCGCCAGACACACCTGCGTTGATGATCTGCGCGTCAAGACCCTGCGCATCGAGCCAGGCCTGCATTCTGGGCACGAAACCGTCCTCTTCGCGCAACCCGTACCCGGCGGTCAGGCTGTCGCCAAGGGCCAGAATCTCGACCGGTTCCGCCTGTGCGAGCGTCGCTGTGCACAGGCACACAGCTGCGATGCACATCTTGCTCATGCGCGCCGTTGCCCCATATGTGAAACATTGCAACATTACAAAGCTCCCAAGTTCATGACCCAACCCGTTCTCGATCTGAAAGATGTCACGCTCAGCCTCAAGGGCAATGCCGGAATGGTCGAGATCCTACATGGGATCACGATTGCCGTTCACAAGGGCGAGACCCTGGGCCTGATCGGGCCGTCCGGGTCGGGCAAGTCCTCATTGCTGATGGTGATGGGCGGTCTGGAAACCGCCACGTCAGGCAGCGTCGTAGCGCTTGGGCAGGACTTGACGGCCATGGACGAAGACGCCATGGCGCGGTTTCGCCGCGATCACATGGGCGTCGTCTTTCAATCCTTCCACCTGATCCCGACCATGACGGCGCTTGAAAACGTGGCGACGCCGCTGGAACTGGCCGGGGCGAAAGACGCCTATGCGCGCGCCGAGGCCGAACTGGGCGCGGTCGGGTTGAGCCACAGGGCCGATCACTATCCCGCACAGATGTCAGGCGGAGAGCAGCAGCGCGTGGCGCTTGCCCGCGCGTCGGTCACCCGGCCCGAGATCCTGCTGGCGGATGAACCGACGGGCAACCTGGATGGCGCCAACGGGCAGGCCATCATGGACATGCTGTTCGGTCTGCGCGACCGGCACGGTGCGACGCTTGTCCTTGTCACGCATAGCAGGGAACTGGCGGCGAAATGTGACCGCGTCGTGCGTCTGACCGATGGGTATATTGCGGATACATCCTTGAAAGCTGCAGAATGAGCCTTGCCACAGCATCAAGATTTGCCCGCCGCGAACTGCGCGGGGGACTGAAGGGATTTCGGATATTCCTGGCGTGCCTTGCCCTGGGTGTGGCGGCGATTGCCGGCGTCGGTTCGGTGCGGTCGGCGATCCAGTCGGGACTGGCGGAACAGGGGTCCGTACTGCTGGGCGGTGACGCGTCGGTGGAATTCACCTATCGCTTTGCCGACCCCGAAGAACGCGCCTGGATGGAGGCAAACGCCCTGCGCGTGTCCGAGATCACCGATTTCAGGTCCATGGTCGTGAAAGACCCCGACGGTGTCGCCGAACGTGCGCTGACGCAGGTGAAATCCGTCGATGACGCGTATCCGCTGACCGGTGACGTCACGCTGGAGCCCGACATCCCACTGGCCGACGCACTCGCCTGGGAGGGCGATCTGCCCGGTGCGGTCATGGCGCCGCTTCTGGCCGATCGGCTTGGACTGGATACGGGCGATGTCTTTCGGCTGGGCACGCAGGATTTCACGCTCACGGCCATCCTGACCAATGAACCGGACGGATCGTCCGGCGGGTTTTCGCTGGGACCGCGAACGCTGGTTTTGACGACGTCCCTGCAGGAGGCTGGTCTGTTGCAGCCCGGTACGCTCTACGAAACCGAGTATCGCATGCTGTTGCCGCCGGATGCCGATCTGGATGCGCTGGAAGACAGCATGCAGGAGGCGTTTCCCAACAGCGGTTTGCGCTGGCGCGATGCGCGGAACGGGGCACCGGGTGTGGCTGAATTCGTGGACCGGCTTGGCGCGTTCCTGATCCTTGTCGGGCTTTCGGGCTTGGCGGTTGGCGGCATCGGCGTGTCAGCCGCAGTGCGCGCCTATCTTGCCAAGAAGACCTCGGTGATTGCCACGCTGCGCACACTTGGTGCGTCGCGCCAGACGATCTTTCAGACTTATTTTCTGCAGATCGGGGCGCTGAGCATTCTTGGCATTGGCATGGGTCTGGTTCTTGGTGCGCTGGTGCCGATCCTCTTTGGGCCGTTGATCGGTGCATCGCTGCCCGTGCCTGCGATTTTCACCATCCATCCCGCGCCGCTGCTTGAGGCCGCGCTTTATGGATTGCTGACTGCGCTTGTCTTCACGCTCTGGCCGCTGGCGCGCACCGAAGAAGTGCGCCCTGCCATGCTGTTCCGCGATGCGCTGGAGGGGGCGAGCGCGCTTCCTGCCTGGCGCTACGTGTTTGCGACGGTCGGCGTTCTGGCCGCTCTGGTCGCGGTGGCGTCTTTCTTTTCGGGCAGTCCCTTCCTGACATTCTGGACGGCGGGCGGCCTCGTGGGGGCGCTGGTCGTGCTGGTTTTTGCCGCAATCGGCATTCGCTGGCTGGCCAAACGCAGCACGCGGGCCACACGCGGCAGACCGGCATGGCGATGGGCGCTGTCGTCGATTGGTGGCCCACGGGACGCCGCAGCCCCGGTGGTTCTGTCGCTTGGCCTTGGTCTGTCGGTTCTGGCGGCGGTCGGGCAGATTGACGGCAACCTGCGCACGGCGATTGACCGCGACCTGCCCGAAGTGGCCCCGGCCTATTTCTTTGTCGATATCCAGCCCGACCAGATGCCCCAATATCGCGAGATGCTGGAAAACGACCCGGCAGTGGAGCGCGTGGACACCGCCCCGATGCTGCGCGGCGTTCTGACCGAAATCAACGGTCGCCCCGCGCGGGAGGTTGCCGGAGACCACTGGGTCGTGACCGGCGATCGCGGCCTGACCTATGCTGCCCAACCGGACGAGAACACCCGCGTTGTCGCCGGAGAGTGGTGGGACGCCGACCACGATGGCCCCGCCGAGGTCAGTTTTGCCATCGAAGAGGCCGAAGAGATGGGGCTTCAGTTGGGCGATGAACTGACGGTGAATATCCTTGGCCGGGATATCGGCGCGACGATCACCAGTTTCCGGGATGTCGATTTCTCGACTGCGGGCATGGGCTTTGTCATGACCATGACGCCCAATGCGCTGCAGGGCGCGCCGCATACGTTCATTTCGACCGTCTATGCCGCGCAGGACGACGAGGCGCGCATCCTGCGCGATCTGGCCACGGCCTTTCCGAACATCACGGCGATCAGCGTGCGCGATGCCATCGACCGCGTGAGCCTGCTTCTGGAGGGCATAGGGGCCGCCGTGCGCTGGGGCGCTGCCGCGACGCTCTTGACCGGGTTCCTCGTGTTGATCGGTGCTGCGGCGGCCGGTGAGAGCGCGCGCACCTACGAGGCGGCTGTTCTCAAGACACTGGGCGCAAGCCGCGCGCGGATCCTGCAAAGCTTTGCCCTGCGCTCTGCGCTGCTCGGGGCGGGGGCCGGGATCGTGGCACTTGCGGCCGGTATTCTGGGCAGTTGGGCGGTGATGACCTTTGTGATGGACAGCAGTTTCGCCATCGTGTGGCCCTCGGCCTTCGGGATTGTGGTCGGGGGTGTCATGGCGACGCTGGTTGCGGGGCTTGTCTTTGCGTGGCGTCCGCTGGCGGCGCGTCCGGCGCAGGTGTTGCGCGCCCGCGAGTAGCCGGGGCGCGGTCATTCGGCGCTTGCCCCTTGGGCCGTCGCTTGGCATGCCCTGTGCATCCGACACAACACCGAGTCGCTTCCATGTCCGATCATCTGCCCATGTCGATCCCTGCGCCGCTGACACCTGCGCAGCGCACCCAGATCATCAACCTTGTCCGCCGGGCCGCGCGGGCCGAGATCCTTCCGCGGTTTCGCACGCTGAGCCAGACCGAGATCGATGCGAAAACCGGGCCGATGGATGTTGTCACAGCGGCCGACCGGGATGCCGAGAAGATGATCGTGCGCGGCCTTTTGTCGATGTTTCCCAACGCGCATATCGTCGGCGAGGAGACAGCGACGGAAGAGTCGATCGCAGAATTGGCCGAGGCGGAAATGGGATTTGCCATCGATCCGGTGGATGGCACCTGGAACTTTGCCAACGGGTTGGCGACGTTCGGCGTGATCCTCGCCATGACGCGCTTTGGCACGCCCGTTTTCGGCCTGATCTATGATCCGGTGATGGACGAGGTCATGGTTGCGGATGAACTGTCGCCGACGCAGGTCTTTGCGCCACGGCGACCGGCCCGTCCCACGACGGTTTCAAAAGGCGGTCCGGTCGAAGACCTGAGCGGGTTTGTGTCGTTTTACAACCTGCCCAAGGACAAACGCCCCCAGATGAGCACGCTGATGGTGCGCTTTCAAAGGCTTTATACGCTGCGCTGTGCAGCGCATGAATTCCGCATGGTGGCGCAGGGCAAGGTTGACTTCATGCTCGCCTCAAAGCTGAGCCCGTGGGACCACGCCGCCGGCGTGCTGCTGGTGAAGCGTGCCGGAGGGCATGTCGCGCGTCTGGACGGGTCTGACTACCGCGCCGATCAGCGCGACGGGTACGTGCTTTGCGCGTCGGACGCCGCCACATGGGGGCGGATCCGGGACGCCTTCAGCTTCCTTCTGGAAGACAGCTCTGTCGATTGACGGGGTCAGCGCGTCAGAACGACATCGGTGCGGATATCCAACGACTGTTCGACCGCGTCGATCAGGTAATGCGCCACGCTTTTGCGTGAAATCAGGCCGTTGCGCCATTTGGCCGGGTCCCGCAGCACCTTGTAGGTGGTGGAACGTGCACCCTTGGTGAGGATGACCGGCCGGGCAATCGTCCAGTCAAGATCGGTGCCCATGATCAGGTCTTCCTGACGGTCCTTGTCGGCATAGGGACGGCCCAGAACGGCACGATGCCCCATCTTTTCCAGCTTGCTCATGGCCGCGCGGCTGCGGCCTGCGCCGAACCCCGTCACGACGACGAGGCGTCGTGTATCGCTCCTGGCCATCTCGTCGACAAGAACGCGGGTGGTTTCGGAAAACAGGGTTTCCGGCTCCCACAGCATGGACAGTCTTTCGCGGATACCCAGCGCATAAACCACCGCCCGGGCGCCGGTCAGTGCCTGTGCGACGTCTTCCGGGTCGCGCGCATCGCCCGGCATCGGTTCGACATGCGGGATGCCGTTCAGGGTGTCAGCGCTTCTTGCAAAGGCGCGCACCGGAAGCCCCCGGGACACCGCTTCGTCAAGCGCGCACCGGCCAATGCCGGATGTTGCACCCATGATGAGGATCGGCCCCGTCAATTGAGCATGTCCTCGTAGCGTGACGTGTACCGGCGATGCTGCGACCGATCCCGGTTCAGTTCAAGACTGCCACGCCGTTCCCCATCGGGCGCGATACGCCGATCAGGAGTGTCCGCTTTGCGGGATGGCCCTGTCACGGGGCCATCCGCGATGAGTTTCTGGATCAGCTTTTTCATACCCGGCAAGCTAGGGCGCTTTGGCTGATGTCAAACGCGCGCCAAAGGCGTTCCTGCGCCGCGCCCTGCCCCGGCCGGGGCCTATTCGGCGGCTTCCTTGTAATCCTCCATCGGCGGGCAGGTGCAGACAAGGTGGCGGTCGCCATAGGCGTTGTCGACGCGGTTGACCGGCGGCCAGTACTTGTCGACCCGGAACGCACCCGGAGGGAAGCATCCCTGTTCGCGGGTGTAAGGACGATCCCAGTCCTTGACGAGGTCTTCCATGGTGTGCGGTGCCAGTTTGAGCGGGTTGATGTCTTTGTCCATCCGACCTGTTTCAATCGCGCGGATTTCCTCGCGAATGGCCAGCATCGCGTCACAGAAGCGGTCGAGTTCTGCCTTGGTTTCGGATTCTGTGGGTTCCACCATCAGTGTTCCCGCAACCGGCCACGACATGGTGGGCGCATGAAACCCTGCATCCATCAATCGCTTGGCGATGTCTTCGACCGTGACGCCTGCGGATTTTTCGAACGGGCGCACATCGAGGATGCATTCATGCGCCACACGGCCCTGTTCACCGCGATAGAGCACATCATACGCCCCATCCAAACGGGTGGCGATGTAGTTCGCATTCAGGATCGCGACGCGGGTGGCCTGCGTCAGTCCTTCACCCCCCATCATCAGGCAATAGGCCCAGGAAATCGGCAGAAGCGACGGCGATCCGAAGGGAGCAGCGCTCACGGCCCCCTCACCCGAGAGCGGGTGTCCCGGCAGATGCGGGATCAGGTGCGCCTTGACGCCAATGGGGCCCATGCCGGGTCCACCGCCCCCATGCGGGATACAGAACGTCTTGTGCAGGTTGAGGTGACTGACATCCCCGCCAAGATCACCCGGACGGGACAGCCCCACCATCGCGTTCATGTTGGCGCCGTCGATATAGACCTGCCCGCCATGATCATGTGTGATCTGGCACACCTCTTTGACGGTGGCCTCGAAAACGCCATGCGTGGACGGGTAGGTGATCATCGTCCCGGCGAGGTTTGCGGAATGCTGTTCCGCCTTCGCACGGAAATCGTCAAGGTCGATGGAGCCGTTGTCGTCACACTTTACCGGTACGACCTTCCAGCCGACCATCTGCGCCGATGCCGGGTTCGTGCCATGCGCGTTCACCGGGATCAGGCAGATGTTGCGATGCGCCTGCCCGTTCGCGCGGTGATACCCGGCAATGGACAAAAGCCCCGCATATTCGCCTTGCGCACCCGAATTGGGCTGCATGGAAATCGCGTCATAGCCTGTAATCGTGCACAGTTTCGCGTTCAAATCGCCAATCATCTGATGATAGCCGCGCACCTGGTCATCGGGCACGTAAGGATGAATATCCGCGAATTCGCGCCAACTGACCGGCATCATCTCTGCCGCCGAATTCAGCTTCATCGTGCAGGACCCGAGCGGGATCATCGCGCGGTCCAGCGCCAGATCGCGGTCCGCCAGACGGCGCATGTAGCGCATCATTTCCGTCTCGGCCCGGTTCATGTGGAACACGTCGTGCTGCAAATACTCAGAGGTGCGGATAAGCGCGTCGGGCAAGCGGTACTCGGGCGTCAGATCATCGTCCTTGCGCACCAGTCCAAAGGCCCGCCACACGGCTTCGATGGTGGCCGGACGCGCTGTTTCGTCCAGTGTGATCCCCACCTTGGTCGAGCCGACCGGGCGCAGGTTCAGCCCTTCGCGCACCGCGGCCTGCAACACACCGCGCTGCAGCAGACCGACATCGACGGTGATCGTGTCGAAATACGCCTCCGGCTCTACCTTGAAGCCGGCGGCCTCGAGCCCCTTGGCCATGCGGACCGTCTTGCGGTGAATACGCTGTGCAATCGCGCGCAGGCCCTTGGGGCCGTGGAACACGGCATAGAACCCGGCCATGACAGCCAGCAGGGCTTGCGCGGTGCACACGTTCGATGTCGCCTTTTCGCGGCGGATGTGCTGTTCGCGGGTCTGCAGCGACAGCCGGTACGCCTTGTTGCCATGACTGTCGATCGAGATGCCCACGATCCGACCCGGCATCGCGCGCTTGTAGGCATCGCGGGTGGCCATGTAGGCGGCATGCGGCCCGCCATAGCCAAGAGGAATGCCAAAGCGCTGTGTCGAGCCGACGGCGATATCCGCCCCCATCGCGCCCGGTTCCTTGAGCAGGCACAACGCCATCGGATCGGCCGACATGACCGCAATCGCCTTTGCGGCATGCAACGCAGCAATGTCTTCGGAAAAATCGCGCAGATGGCCATAGGTTCCGGGATACTGGAAGATCGCACCGAACACTGTGTCGGGCTGCAGGTCGGCCACATCGCCGACGATCACCTCGATCCCGAGCGGCGCGGCGCGGGTTTTCATGACGGCGATATTCTGCGGGTGGCAGTTCTCATCCACGAAGAACGCGGTCGCCTTGGACTTGGCCACACGCTGCGCCATGGTCATCGCCTCGGCGCAGGCGGTCGCTTCGTCGAGCAGTGACGCGTTCGCGATTTCAAGCCCGGTCAGGTCGCTGACCATGGTCTGGTAGTTCAACAGCGCCTCAAGAC
>CAYZAD010000096.1:0-10157 GCA_964476315.1 uncultured Rhodobacterales bacterium | reverse complement strand
CCCCCAGATCGCGCAGGCCTTCCAGCCGCTTGGCGAATTCGGTGGTGGTGAGCACGTTGGCCGGTTCGTTCACGAGGTTGCGGGTGAAATGCACGCCTTCGGCCACGGCGATGCGGGGCGCTGCAGCGGCAGCGGCCTCGTCGGGTTTGGCGCACATGAAGGTGGCCGCGCCGAACGGATCGCCCTTCTTGGTCTTGTGGTCGTCAAAGCCGTAACCGCGCAGGGCGACCCCCAACGCGATCTCTTCGGGACGCGCGGTGCCTTCGACCAGCACGGTCATCGCAGACGATCCCGCAGCAACCGCCAGCGATGCGCCTGCCTTGCGCGCCAGATCCGGCACCGGGCGGCGGGAGAGTTTGACCAGATCGACCGCTTCGGCCCGAAGACCCACCGGCCAGGCCAGCGTCATCACCTTGCCTTCCGACAGCTTGTCCCACGCGTCAGAGCCTGTGGCCCGCGCCAGCGCGCCCTTGGTCAATCGGTTCAGCCGCCGCGCGCCCGCGCTCAGCTTGAGATCGGGGGTGATGAAGACGGCGATCCGGCCTTCTGCGGTGGCCAAAGCGTCGATATCGACCGGCACAAAGGAAACTGGGCGAAGTTCCGCCATTTTTGACTCCGTAAACTGCTGTTTCCATAGGGGTAGCGCCCGTGCGCGCGGTTGACCAGAGGCGGCTTTTGACGCAAACCCTTGGGTATGGGTCGGTGACGTCCCACCCGATGTCGTGTGAAGGGGTCCGCTTGTGCCAAGATTCGACAGATACATGCTGTCGCAACTCATGGTTCTGTTTGGGTTCTTTGCCTTGGTGCTGGTTGCAGTTTACTGGGTCAATCGCGCTGTGATCCTGTTTGACCGGCTGATCGCGGATGGCCATTCGGCGGGCGTTTTTCTTGAATTTTCCGCGCTCAGCCTGCCCAGCGTGATCGCTTTGGTGGTGCCGATGGCCGCGTTTGCAGCGGCGGTATATGTCACGAACCGGATGATGGGCGACTCGGAACTGACGGTGGTTCAGGCCACAGGTTACAGCCCGTGGCGGCTGGCCCGGCCCGTTCTGATCTTCGGGGTGCTTGTGGCGCTGATGATGTCTGCGCTGACGCATTTCCTAGTGCCGGCCTCGATTGCGCAACTCAAACAGCGCGAAGTGGAGATCTCGGGGTCGGTCAGTGCACGGCTCTTGCGGGAGGGCACGTTCCTGCATCCGGGACGGGGTGTGACGTTCTTCATCCGCCAGATCACCCCCGAAGGAGAGCTGCGCGACGTCTATCTTTCAGACCGGCGGTCCGGTGATCGCGAGGTCACCTATACCGCCGAACAGGCCTACGTGGTCCAGCGGGACGACGGCCCGTGGCTCGTGATGATCAGCGGACTGGCGCAGACCCTGCGCACCGAGTCGCAGACATTGTCCACCACCCTGTTCGAAAACTTCACCTACAATATCAGCGATATCATCGTTCAGAACCAGGACCCAAACCTGCGGCCCCGGCACCTTGCCACCTGGGACATGATCACCCGCCCCGAGGAGATGGCAAAGCAGACCCGCACCTCTGTAGCGCGGATCAATGAAGAGCTGCACGGGCGGTTCCAGCAGGCCCTGCTGGGACTGGTGGCGGCGTTGATCGGGTTTGCCACGCTGCTGACCGGCAGCTACAGCCGCTTTGGCGTGGGCCGTCAGATCGTGGTGGCGATTTTCCTGCTCGTGGTGGTCAAACTGGTCGAAAGCGCCGTGACCGAACCCACCCGCAACTCTGCCGCGCTGTGGCCGCTGGTCTATCTGCCCTCTGTCGTGGGTCTGGGCATTGCCGGGGCCGTACTGCATCTCGCGGCGCGCCCGTTCCGGCCCGGCCCGTCCCCGGCAGCCTCTTCCCCGGCGGATGCAACAGCAGAGGGCGTCGCATGACACTGCATCTTTACTTTGCGCGCCGGTTCCTGTGGACGTTCCTTGCCATCTTTGGCGTCTTTTTCCTGTTTCAGGTGTTGCTTGACCTTGTCGAACAGATCAGGCGCCTCGACAGTTCGGTCAGCTTTGCCGAGGTGATGCGTCTTACGCTTCTGAACACACCGGACGGGATGTACCAGATCCTGCCGCTGGTGATGATCCTGTCCTCCATCGCGCTGTTTGTCAGCCTCGCGCGATCCTCCGAACTGGTGGTGGCGCGGGCGGCGGGGCGGTCCGGTCTGGCGCTCTTGATCGGGCCGTTGACGGTGGCGCTGATGATCGGCGCGCTGACCGTGGCGATGGGCAATCCGATCGTGGCGGCCACGTCCAAGGCCTATGCCGACCTGCGCGAAACCTACCGCAACGGCGGCACCTCGGCGCTGTCCATCGGGGCCGAAGGTCTGTGGCTGCGCCAGTCGGACCCGCGCGGACAGACCGTGATCCGGGCGGCACGGGCCAACCCCAACGGAACCGTTCTTTATGACGTGATGTTCGTGGCCTATGCCGAAGGCGGCGGCCCCATCCGGCGCATCGAAGCCGCCGAGGCCGCGCTTGGCGCCGGGGCGTGGACGCTGCGCGACGTCAAGGTCTGGCCACTGGTGGCCGGGATCAACCCCGAAACCAACGCCGTGCGTCATGACGAACTGGTCGTTGCCTCGACCCTGACCGAGGACAGCATCAAGGACAGGTTCGGTCGCCCCTCGGCGATTTCCGTCTGGGAATTGCGCGGCTTTATCACCGATCTTGAAGATGCCGGTTTTTCGGCACGGCGACACGAGGTCTGGTTGCAGATGGAAATCGCCCGCCCGGTGTTCCTGTTGTCCATGGTGCTGATCGGCGCGGCCTTTACCATGCGCCACAGCCGGATGGGTGGCACCGGGATCGCCGTTCTGTCGGCGGTGATGCTGGGCTTTTCGCTGTACTATATCCGCAACTTTGCGCAGATCCTGGGTGAAAACGGCCAGTTGAACGCGCTCGCGGCGGCATGGGTGCCGCCTCTTGCCTCTGTGCTGCTGGCGCTTGGCCTGATCCTGAACCGGGAGGACGGGTGATGCTGCGCGCGCTGATCCTTCTTGTGGCGGTCGCGCTGCTGTGGACCGGCACGGCCAAGGCGCAATCGGGCGGTGTGATCCTGCTGGCCGACAGCGTGCTGGTGGAAAGGGATGGCGACCAGCTGGTTGCGACCGGCAATGTCGAGGCGCTGCACGAAGGCACGCGTCTGACCGCGACGCGCATTGTCTATGACAGGGTCAAGAACACGCTCGAAATCGAAGGTCCGGTCCGGATCACGCAACCCGACGGGTCCGTCCTGACCGCAACGCAGGCCGAACTGGATCAGGGGTTTCGGAACGGATTGCTGGAAAGCGCGCGCTTTGTGCTGGATGAACAGTTGCAGATCGCATCGGCGCGTGCAGCCCGCGTAGACGGTCGTTACACCGCCATGAGCCAGGTCGCGGCCACGTCCTGCCAGGTCTGCGGCAGCGACCGCCCACCGCTTTGGGCCATCCGGGCCAGCCGGGTGGTGCACGACGCAGAGGAAAAGCAGATCTACTTTGACGACGCGCAGTTCCGCATCATGGGTGTGCCGGTTTTCTACATCCCCCGCATGCGTCTGCCCGATCCCACGCTGGAACGGGCCCGTGGTTTCCTGATCCCCGAACTGCGGACCTCAACGCTGCTTGGGTTCGGCATCCGGCTGCCCTACTTCATCCCGATCGGAGACCACGCAGACCTGACCCTGACGCCATTCCTGTCGCCCGTGACCCGCACCATCGAAGGGCGTTACCGGCAGGCATTCCGCAACGGCGACATCACAGTAAACGGCGCGATCAGCCGCGACACGCTTGAACGCGACGAACTGCGCGGCCTGTTCTTTGCCGAAGGCGCGTTCGACTTGCGGCGCGGGTACCGGCTGTCGTTCGACATCGAGGCCGTATCGGACGAGTCCTATCTCAACGACTATAACAGCGACTTCAAGAAAGACCGTCTGGACAGCGCCCTGACCCTGTCGCGCACGCTGCGGAACAGTTTCTTTTCAAGCGGTCTCATCCATTACGAAAGCCTGACCGACGGCGAAAACAACGCCACGCAACCGACGATCCTGGCCGATTTGCGCTATGACCGGCGATACTTTCCCAAGCGCATCGGTGGGGAATTGCGGCTCGGCCTCGATGCCCACGCGCATTACCGCTATTCGGACACCGATATTGACGGCAGCGATGCCGACAGGATCGTCGATGGCCGCGACGTGGGTCGCCTGAACCTCGACCTGAGCTGGCGTGACCGCTGGACCCTGCCGGGTGGCATCCGGGCCGGGGCGGTGACGCAGGTCTGGGTGGACCACTTCACGGTGCAACAGGACGCGGCGTCGGAAGGCGATTATTCACAGGTCACACCGGCCGCATCGCTGGAATTGCGCTGGCCGCTCGTCAAAACCGCTGATGACGGCGCGCGGGTCATGATCGAACCGGTCGCGCAACTGGGCTGGGTCGGTGGCGACCGCCTGAACGTGCCCAATGACGAAAGCACGCGGGTCGAACTCGATGAGGGCAACCTGTTGTCCCTGTCGCGCTTTCCCGCCGCCGACCGGCGCGAACGCGGCCTGATCGGGGCTGCCGGGCTGCGCTGGCTGCGCGAAGACCCCGATGGCTGGCGGGCCGCACTGATGCTGGGCCGGGTCTGGCGCCAGGACGCGGATGCGGATTTCTCGCGCTCCTCCGGGCTGGCGGACACGACATCGGACTGGCTTTTTGCCGGTCAGTTTTCGCACCAGACCGGGATTCAGCTTTTGGCGCGCGGCTTGTATGACGGGTCGGACACGCGTTTCACGAAGGCCGAGATCCGCGCCAACCTGAACCAGCCGCGCTATTCGATGGGGGCATCCTACATCCTGCTGACACGGGACCCCGAGGAAGATCGGTTCGATGCGCAGTCGCAATGGCGTCTGAACGGGCGCTACGATCTGGACCGAAACTGGACCGCGACCGGCAACACGCGTTACGACATCGCGGAAGGGCAGTTCCTGAACGCAGGGATCGGGGCGGAATATCGCAACGAATGCGTGGCTCTGGACTTTTCGGTCTCGCGCAGCTTTGCCTCTTCCACTAACCTGGAACCATCGACAGATTTTGGCCTGACCGTGGAGCTGACAGGGTTCAGCGCAGGCGGAAACGGCAAGGAGTACAGGCGCTCATGCAGCTAACGATCCCCCCCTTCCGCACTTTGACCGTGCTGGCCCTGAGTGCCGCACTGACATTCGGATCGGTCCCGACAGCAGGTGCCCAGAACCTGTTTGCCCCGGCCATCCGCGTCAATGACGCGGTGGTGACCACGTATGAGCTGGAACAGCGGGCCCGGATGCTGACCGTCTTGAACGCCCCCGGCAACCCGATCGAGGTGGCCCGCGAGCAGATGATCGATGACCGGCTGCGCATTCAGGCTGCCGAAGCCGCAGGGATCGTTCCTTCGCCCGAAGAGGTGCTGGACGGGATGACCGAATTCGCAGGCCGGTCCGGTCTGAGCCGCGAAGACTTTATCCGGGCGCTTGAATCGCGCGGCGTCGCGGCGCAGACGTTCCGGGATTTCGTGCGCGCCGGTCTGAGTTGGCGATTGCTGGTGCAGGCGCGGTTTACCGGCCGGGTGAACCTGACCGAGGATGAGATCGACCGCGCGCTTGGGGCCTCTGGCGGATCGTCGGTTCGCGTCCTGCTGTCGGAAATCATCATGCCCGCGCCGCCGCAGCAGGCCGAAGCCGTGCGCGCACGGGCCGCGCGCATCAGTGAAATCACGTCGGAGGCGGCGTTCTCGGCCGAAGCGCGCCAGTTTTCTGCCACCGCGTCGCGGCGCGCGGGCGGACGTCTGCCGTGGCAGAACCTCGAAGACCTGCCGCCGGTCCTGCGGCCGCTGGTTCTGGCGCTGGCCCCGGGGGAAGTGACGGACCCGATCCCGATCCCCGATGCCGTGGCCCTGTTTCAGCTGCGCGGGATCGAGGAAACGGGCTTCACGCCGCCCACCTATGCCGCCATCGAATACGCTGCGTTCTATCTGCCCGGCGGGCGCAGCGACGCCACACTGGCCCGCGCCCGTGTTCTGCAAAGCCGCGTTGATCGCTGCGACGATCTTTACGGCGAAGCGCAGGGTCTGCCGGACGAGGCGCTGGAACGCCAGGTCCTGCCCCCGTCTGAGATCCCGACCGACATCGCGTTCGAACTGTCCAAGCTCGATCCCGGAGAGGTGTCGACCGCCCTGACGCGCTCGAACGGCCAGACGCTGATGTTCCTGATGCTGTGCGGCAGAACCGCCGAAATCAACGAAGAGGTGGACCGCGACCAGTTCGTGTTGGGGCTGCGCAACCAGCGGCTTGCGTCCCTTGCCGAAAGCTACCTGTCGCAACTTCGTGCTGACGCCCGCATCATCGAACCATGACGCGCGCGCCCATCGCCCTGACCATCGGGGAACCTGCCGGCATCGGCCCGGAACTGGCCGTTGCGGCCTGGAACGCGCTGCGCGGCGAAGTGCCGTTTTTCCTGATTGGCGACCCGGCGCATCTGCCCGAAGGCACGCCATGGACGGAAATCGCCGCCCCGGACGAAATGGATGCCAATGGCGCCGATCTGCCGGTTCTGGTGCAGCCCTTTGACGGGCCACGATGCCCCGGCCAGCCGCAGGCGGCACAGGCAAAAGGTGTCATCACCGCCATCGAACGGGCCGTGACCCTGGCCCTGACGGGCAAGGCGGGCGGGGTCTGTACCCTGCCCATCCACAAGAAGGCGTTGCTGGACGGGGCGGGGTTCACCTTTCCCGGCCACACTGAATTCCTGGCACATCTGTGCGACACCGATGACGTGGTGATGATGCTGGCCAGTCCGGAACTGCGCGTGGTGCCGGTGACCATCCATATCCCGCTGGAAGAGGTAAAGACCCAGTTGACCGCGCACTTGCTGGAGCGGACGATCCGGATCACCGACAGCGCGCTGCGCACCCGGTTTGGCATCGAAACACCCCGGATCGCGGTCGCCGGGCTGAACCCGCATGCCGGCGAAGGGGGCAAGATGGGGGATGAGGAAAGGACGCTCATCGCGCCTGTTCTGCAAGCCCTGCGCGCGGAGGGTCTTGTGATCGAAGGCCCCAAAAGCGCCGACACGATGTTTCACGCGGCGGCACGGGCGGGATATGACGTGGCCATCTGCATGTACCACGATCAGGCGCTGATCCCGATCAAGACCATCGACTTTGATCGCGGCGTCAACGTCACGCTGGGCCTGCCAATCGTGCGCACCTCGCCCGACCATGGCACGGCATTCGACATCGCGGGCACCGGTCAGGCCAATCCCAGCTCTACAATCGAGGCGTTGCGGATGGCCTGGGCGCTCGCCACGGCCGACGGATGAGCGCGTGGAGCGGCCTGTATTTGCATATTTTCGGAAAAGAAGACGCCAGCCGTGAGTGCGATTGACGACCTGCCCCCCCTGCGCGAAGTGATCGCGACACACGAGCTGAGTGCAAAGAAGGCGCTGGGACAGAATTTTCTTCTGGATTTGAACCTGACGGCCAAGATCGCGCGTCAGGCCGGTGATCTGACCGGCCTCGATGTGCTCGAGGTCGGTCCCGGCCCCGGCGGGTTGACGCGCGGGCTGCTCTCTGAAGGTGCGCGCAAGGTGCTTGCCGTCGAAAAGGACGCCCGGTGTCTGCCTGCGCTGGCCGAGATCGCAGCGGCCTATCCCGGTCGGCTCGAGGTGGTTGAGGGCGATGCGCTCGCGCTCGACCTGCTTGACCGGCTGACGCCCCCCATCGCGATCTGTGCCAACCTGCCCTACAACGTGGGCACCGAATTGCTGGTGCGATGGCTGACGCCCAAATCGTGGCCGCCCGTCTGGTCATCGCTGACCCTGATGTTCCAGAAAGAGGTGGCGGAACGGATCGTGGCGCAACCGGGCTCCAAGGCGTATGGACGTCTGGCCGTGCTGGCCCAGTGGCGCTGTGAGGCGCGGATCGTCCTGCATCTGCCGCCCGAGGCGTTTACCCCGCCGCCCAAGGTCAGTTCCGCTGTGGTGCACCTGAAAGCCTTGCCGAAACCGAAATACGACGCCGATCCAAAGATGCTGGAACGGGTTGTCGCGGCGGCGTTCAACCAGCGCCGCAAGATGCTGCGCGCGTCCCTGAAGGGTCTGTCCCCCGTGATCGAAGAGCATCTGAATGCGGTCGGCATCGCGCCCACGGAGCGGGCGGAACGCGTGTCGGTTGAGGGGTTCTGCGCCCTGGCCCGCCAGTTGTCGGCGCAGGGCTGACGGCGCTACTCTGCCGCGTCGGGGGTCTTGGCCTCTGCCTCGACCTCGACCGGGGTGTCGGCCTTGGGTTCGGGCTTTTTGCGCGGCTTGCGCGGCGCGCGGGGTTTCTTGGGTTTTTCTTCGGCCTTCGCTTCGGCTTTGGCTTCGGGTGTTTCCACGAGGCCACTGTCGGAGTCTGACACCGTTTCAACCACGTCGGGTTGCGGTGCCGAACCCGGATCCTCGGATTTTTGGGTGTCCTGCTGATCCTGCTCCTGTCGGGCGGCGCGCTCTGCATCGCGCTGCGCCTGGCGTTCGCGGTTCTCGCGTTCCTGCTGTTCGCGGCGCGCGTCCTGTTCGCGCTGCGCTTCGGACAGCATGCGCATGTAGTGTTCAGCGTGCTGCTGGAAGTTTTCGGCGTTCACGCGGTCATTGCTGAGCTGCGCGTCGCGGGCCAACTGGTTGTACTTGTCAATGATCTGCTGCGGCGTGCCGCGCACCTTGCCTTCAGGACCGGAGCTGTCGAACACACGGTTGACGACGTTGCCGATATTGCCTGAGCGGTTGCGGTTGTTCTTGCTCCGCGAGCGTTTGTTGGAAGAGCGCATTTGTATCTTTTCAGCCTTCTTTCAGCTGTTTTTGCGATTGCTGTGTGCGCTTCGTGCGCGGAAAATCTGCAATTGCGTCCATGTTTGGGCTTACCATCGCGCGAGAGGCATTATCTTGAACCTCGACCGCTGCGATGCAACTGAGTAAACATGTCCAACCGCTCCTTACAAGTGCAATTTGCAAAAAACGATTGCGACAGGGTTAATTTCCGTCCCTTTGCGGCAAGAAAACGCCCGAAATGACCCGGTTGCGGCCATCGAGATCGGTGTGAACCGTCACATCTTGAAATCCCGATGCTTCGAAAAGCGCCGAAACCTCATCGGCTTGCGTGAGCCCGATTTCGACCACGAGGCGCCCGCCGGCCCGCAGGTGGTGGGGGGATTGCCGTGTCAGGATGCGGTAGGCGGTCAGGCCATCGGCCTCGTCCGTCAGGGCGATCCGGGGTTCAAAGCCAAGTTCCGGGGCAAGCGACGGCATTTCCGACCTGGCGATATAGGGCGGATTGGACACGATCAGGTCGAAGTGTCCCTGCACGTCGCTGAACCAGTCGGATTGTGTCCAGGTGATGCGGTCGGCCACGCCGACCAGATCGGCATTGCGCCGGGCCACGTCAAGCGCGGCTGCCGAGACATCGGCACCCTGCCCGCGCGCTGCAGGACGTTCGTGCAACAGGGACAGAACGATGCATCCCGACCCGGTGCCAAGGTCCAGAACCGTGTCGAATGGCTGGCTCAGCGCCACCTCGACCAGCGTTTCGGTGTCCGGGCGGGGGTCAAGCACGTCGGGCGTGACGATGAAGTCATGCATCCAGAACGCCCGCTTTCCGGCAATGTGGCTGATCGGTTCACGCCGCAGCCGACGCTGCACAAACCGGTCCAGTTCGGCCAGTTGCGCATCCGTCAACGCCGACCACGGCGGCGCATCCCGCTGCACGATCTTGACCAGAGCCGCGGCATCCACGGCGGCGTTTGGCAGGCCCCCCATGTCCAGCTTGCGGCGGGCGTCTTCCTGCGCCGCGCGGGGATCATGGCTCATGTCATCTCGGCCAGCAGCGTGGCCTGCGCGTCTGCGGTCAGCGCGTCGATGATCTCGTCCAGGTCGCCCCCCATGACAGCGTCCAGCTTGTACAGCGTCAGCCCGATCCGGTGGTCGGTCAGGCGGCCCTGGGGAAAGTTATACGTGCGGATACGTTCCGAGCGGTCGCCGGAGCCCACTTGCGATTTGCGGTCGGCAGAGCGTTCGCTATCCACCTTTTGCCGTTCCAGATCGAACAGCCGCGCGCGCAGGACCTGCATCGCGATTTCGCGGTTGCGGTGCTGGGATTTCTCGGAACTGGTCACCACGAGGC
>CAYZAD010000095.1:0-10303 GCA_964476315.1 uncultured Rhodobacterales bacterium | reverse complement strand
CGGATCACGCAAACGGTCAATCGCGAAAAGGGCGTGCACATGATGATCGCAAAGTCTCATCTGCGCAAAGGTGCGTAGCCCCATGGCCCGCAAGGCCGCGTTGGACGCCTTGCGCACACGAAAAAAGGGCCGCCCTCGGGCGGCCCTTTGGATTGGTACGTCAGGTTGCGTTAGCTGCCGATGACGCCTTCAATCTTGGTCAGCTTGTCACTGCGGGACATGCCGCTGTGGATGTAGGTCATGACCAGTTGGAACTGCTCTTCCGTCAGGCTGCTTGCATCGACGTCAGGCACGTAGGTTTCGATCAGTGCGATCTGACCTGCGGTGATGTCGTCGGCCATCGTATCGATGACACGCTCGTCCGTCAGGATGGACTGCACCTGGAGGCTCTTGTCGCCTTCCGAAGCACCACCATAGGTCACCGCCAGCGCGGCTTCGGCCTGCGATTGCGAGATGGAGCTGAGGTCGGCATCCGGTGCGTATTGCATCAGACGGTTCATTTCAGCTTCGGTGATCACGGCAAATTCGTCTGCATCCGATTCCGTCGCCAAGGCGCGCAACTGCGCGATCCTGTCACCGCGCGACCCGCCCGACGTGACAATGCCATAGGCAATCTGCAGGTCGCCTTCGCTCATCACTTCGGTGTTCACGCCCGGCGCAAAGGTTTCGATCCGGTCGATCTGTGCGTCGGTGACAGCAAATGCGGATGTTGCGAGAGTGGTTGTCAGTGCGGTTGCAATCATCATGCGTTTCATTGTTCGCCTTTCAGGCCCATAGGGCCGATTGGTTGTCTTCACTTGCCATGCGATCTTCTTTGTCGCTGGCTATGCACTTACAACCACGCCAATCCGGGTTCGTTCCTGAGGGATTGCAAATTTCCGAACACAGTTATGTGACGGATTTTTCTGGAACTTTTCTTGGGTCTGCGGCATTGCGCGCGACGCGCGCCGGCACAAAAAAACCCGCTCCGAAGAGCGGGCTTGGTGTCTGGACCGGGTGGGCCGTCAGGCTGCGGCCGATTTCGACCGTGGCCCGGCGATCAGCCAGATGATGAAGCCGAACAAAGGCAACAGCAGAACCAGAAGCACCCATCCGACTTTTGACCCGGTCGACGCATTCGAGCCGACGATCGAGACCAGCGCCCAGATCATGAGTGCGAGCAAGATCAATCCGCCAAGTCCTGTGATTTCAATTCCCATTGTCATCTCCTTTCGTTCGGCCGGGGCCATGTTGACGCCGGTGCAGCGCTGACGCGTGCATACCGCTGGGAAGGAAACGTGCGGATGCGCCGAAAGTTCCCGACCCGGGAACCATTTTCGCAAGCAGACATTGACCTACATCGCAAACAGGAGAATTCGATGTCGCCTTCGAAAAGCCACCCCCTTACCGAGGAACGCAAGGAAGAGCACGCGGTCGAGGAAGCCGCGCATCTGTCGCCACGGCTGATCTTTGAGGCCATTCGCCGAAGTGGCGAGGAAGAGCTGGAGCGCCCGATGCGCGCCCTGTGGTATTCGGGCATCGCGGCAGGCGTTCTGATTTCGTTTTCCGTTCTGGGTGAGGCGATCCTGCGCGCAAAGCTGCCCGATACCGGCTGGCGCTATATCATCGAAAACGCCGGATATACGCTTGGGTTCCTGCTGGTCATCCTGGGACGGATGCAATTGTTCACCGAAAACACCATCACCACGGTTGTGCCGGTTGTCCTGACACCGACGAAACCCGCCTTTGCACGCACCGCGCGGCTTTGGGGGATCGTGCTGTCGGCGAATGTGGTCGGCGCGTTTGTCGTCGCCACGTTCCTTGCCTATGGCCCGGTTTTGGCAGAGGACATTCGTCAGGCGTTTACAGATCTGTCCCATCACGCGACCGGCATGCCCGCCCTCGAAGGGTTTTTGCGCGGAATCCCGGCGGGCGTTCTGATTGCCGCGCTGGTGTGGATGCTGCCCGGGAGCGAGCACAATCAGGTTGCCATCATCATCCTGTTCACCTGGCTGATCGCTTTGGGCGATTTCACACATATCGTGGCGGGATCGGTCGAGATGGCGTTTCTTGCGGTTCAAGGATTGATTGGCGTGCAGCAGGCGGTTCTTGGCTTTTTCGGCCCCGTGCTGCTGGGCAATGTCGTGGGTGGGACGGTCATCTTTACGCTGCTTGCCTGGGCACAGGTGAAGCCGGAGGTGGAGGAATGACCCGTCGTGCGCGTTCCGGGCTTTTGGCCTGTCTGCGGCCCTGTGGCCGATAGGCGGGCCGCGCACAGCGCCGGGATTTCATCGCGGTCGCTGACACAGAAAAACCACCGTGATCATTGGACCACGGTGGCTTTCGGTAGACTTGACCCTTTTTGACGTGCTCAGGAGGGAACGGCCCTAGCGCGTATCGGGGCCATCTGATGCAAGGGTGCTTTTCGGCGCGGTGTCATCCTTCATGCGCCGTTCGGTGCGTTCCTTGCTCCACAGTGCAAAGATGATCAGAGCGCCCGCGGAGACAAGAAACAGGGTCGGGATCAGCGTGAACACGTCCATGGCTTAGCTCCCTGCTTCCTCGGTGGAAATGATCTGTTTCACGTCGTCTTCCTCGGTGGTCATGACCGACGCGAGAAAGAGCAGAAACAAGGCGCTGACGATAACAACGACCGCGCCCATGCCCCAAAGTGCGGGGCGATGCCGTTTCTTTTGCTTGTCGATATTTGTTGTCTCTGCAGACATTGACTTTCCTTTCGTTGACTCGGGGACTCAACGGATGGCGCGGGCAATCGTTCCGGACAATTTTCCATCCCCTAGGCGTGCGCCGAGAGCACGGGCGCGTTCAGGCGTAGGATGCGTCGGCAACTGCGGCGCGGACCTGCTGGCGTTCGTCGCCATAGGCGCGGGCCGCATTGACAAGCGCACGAAAGATGGCGCGTTGGCGATACGCATAGAACAGGTGTTCGGGATGCCATTGGACGCCCAGCGCAAAGGGATCGCGCACGCGTTCGATGGCCTGGATCATGCCATGCGTGTCGCGTGCCGCAACACGCAAGCCCCGGCCCAGCGTCTCGACCGCCTGGGAATGCAGGGCATTGACGCACATCGGCTGTGACCCGCAAAGCTTTGCCAGCCGTGTGTCCGCTTCGAGGCATATTTCCCGTTTTGGCAGGATCGTCGTGATCTTGCGCGCGGCGGCAAAGGTGGTCCATGCGTCCTGGTCCAATGAGCCGCCAAGCGCGACGTTCAGCATCTGGGCGCCGCGGCATATGCCCAGAACCGGGATGTTCTGCTCGAGCGCGTTTTCGGCAAGGGACAGTTCGAAACAGTCTCTGGCCGGGTCCAGCCGTGCCGAGAGGCCCAGCTTGCCCCCGTAAAGTTCGGGGCCAACATCATCGCCGCCGCCGATGACCACGCCATCCACGGCCCCGAGATCGAATTCCCGGAAGGCGTTCCATTTCACGGACCGGCCGCCCGCCAGCCAGATATTGAAGGCGATCAGCGGAAACACGCGCCAGCCTGTGCGGCGCGATACGCTGACACCGATCAGGGGTCGGGTCATGCGGCTTCTCCGGCCTTGTGTCGGGTCAGGATGTGCGCCACGTCTTCGCGCCACGCCTGGTCACGGAACATGCCGCCGGGGCGTTGCTGCCATGCGTCGGTCAGATCGGTCATGGTCCTGTCATCGGCCGCGACACATTCGACCAGACGCCACAGCGCCCAGGGTTGGGTCAGGCCCCAGTCGGGTTCATCGATGCGGCAATCCGGCATCCGGAAATGGAACGTCGGTCGGGCCGCTGTCTTGGCCGTCGTCAAATGCAGGTCGAACAGGTCGGGATAGGCGTATTTCAGCAGCGGCAGCAGGTCCAACCCGTGGTTCCGTGACTGGATGTGTTCCGCGGCAATCGGGTAGACATCTTTCAAACTGCGCACATGCGGTTGCAGTATGTCGGTCACGAACCCTTCGGGCCATGGGGCGACAAAAGGCAAGGCGCGCCGGGTCAGGTCAAGCGCCTCGCGCTTGCGCAGGTAGTCTTCCAAGAGCGCGAAGGCCCGGATTGTCGCCAGCGTGTGCGGATGCGAGACCGATACCACCTCGGGGTTCAGGTGAACGCCGAACCCCAGGAACAGCCCGGAACGTGACCCGGCCGCCCCGGCATGCCGCAAGGCGTCGACAAGGCGGTCAAGGTCCGCAAGGCCCTTGGTGTCCAGCGGTTCGGATATTACTTCGAGCGGGACAACGGCGGTTGCCACGTCAAGCCCCTTGCGCACAAGCGCTACATCGCTGGCGGCGCGCACGGGCGTGTCCAGTTCCACCTTGATGTCGCCGATGGCAGTATTCACCACCTGGCGAAAGAACGGGTCTTCACCGGTCATGTCGCCACCCAGGGTGTCTTGAATGGTCTGGCACGTCTCGACGATATCCAGACCGGAAAACTCTATCTCGACACCTGTTTTGCGCGATGCACCCGCATCCGTTTCGGGAAACGGCAATGGTGCAAAGCCTGCTGCGGCGGGCATGGGACCTCCTGTCAAAGTTTACCCTGATGAACGCATGACTGGGCGTTTTGTTCCCGCTGAGCCGGTTTTTCTGCTGTCCGGCGGTCGGGAACCATCAAAAGGCCCGGTGCGTTGACCAAAGGTAACTTAAATCAAAGGAGACATACCGTGTTGCATTGGGCTTTTCTGTTTCTGATCGTGGCGATTGTTGCTGCCATTTTCGGTTTTGGCGGAATTGCATCGGCATCCGCTGGCATTGCGCAGATCCTGTTCTTCATCTTTATCGTGCTGTTTGTCGTCGCACTTGTGGCGCGCGTGATCCGCGACCGCACATATTGAGACGCTTTGCCGTCAGACCTAAACGGCGTGCGTCGCATGCCGAAGAGGGCAGAATAGAGGGCTTTGCGGAACACTGCGCCCGTTGACGCGTTGCCATGGTACCTAACGAAAAGGAGAAAACCATGTCCGACGCACTTTGCGTTGTCCCGACGTCCGACCGCGTCTCGACCGGTGTCCGCGACACCAAGACGATCGCCAATGCCATCGCCGGAATCCTGTCTGATACCTACCGTCTGGTCTTCAAGACGCATGCCTATCACTGGAACGTCGAAGGCCCGCTTTTCTATTCCGTGCACAAGCTGACGGAAGAGCAATACGAGAACATGTTCGGTGCTGCTGATGAGCTGGCCGAACGGATCCGGGCGCTTGGCCACCTCGCGCCGGCCTCCATGGCCGACATTGTCGCCCGGTCGAAGATTTCGGATCGCAGCGGCGGGCTGAGCACTGCCGAGATGGTGGAAGACCTCGCCGCCGATCACGAGCGCATCGCCCACCGGCTGCATGCGCTGGTCGAACTGGTGGCTGGCAAGAAAGACCCGGTGACCGAGGATTTGGCAACAGAGCGAAGCGCGTTCCACGAGCAGGCGGCGTGGATGTTGCGCGCCATTGCGAAATCCTGAAGGATGCATCGGATGTAAGAAAGGGGCGGTTGTGACCGCCCCTCTTTTGGGATCGTGATCCGGTTTCAGACCTGCAGCGTTTCGGTCGAGGAAAAGAACATCGCTTGGCTGACCGCAGAGCGCACCTGGTCTTCGGTATAGGGTTTGGAGATCAGGAATGCCGGTTCCGGCCCTTCGCCGGTCAGCAAACGCTCGGGGAACGCGGTGATGAAAATGACTGGGACGTTGGGTGCCTTTGCAAGGATCTTGTTGACCGCATCCACGCCGCTTGAATTGTCGGCCAACTGGATGTCGGACAGGATCAGATCAGGCCGTTCCTGTTCGAACAGGTTCAACGCACCCTTTTCGGTGCGGGCGATGCCGGTGACCTGATGGCCCATGTCGGTGGTGATGGCCTCAAGATCCATCGCGATGATGGCTTCGTCTTCGATGATCATCACCTTGCCGGACACGGATTTCGCCATCTCTTTATACGCCACGTCGATCAGTTCGCGAATTTCGGTGACCGAGCGCTGCATGACAGCGGCCACGTCTTCGTGCGACAGTTCTTCGATGGTGTGCAGCAGCAAGGCCTCGCGCGTGTCGCGTGTCAGCGCGGCGAGGTGTTTCTGCGCCTTGCCGGTTGTGCCGTCCTCGGCGGGATCGAATTGACCGCCGCTGGTGGACCAGATCGACTGGAAGACCTTGTAAAGCGCAACACGCGGCGACAGGCCTTCGTCGAACAGGCTCAGATCCGCCAGAATGGCCTCGAGCGTCAGGATCGCGTACCGGTCGCCTTCTTGCTGCGACCCGGTCAGCGCCCGTGCGTGACGGCGCAGATAGGGCAGGTTCTGACCGATCCGATCCGTGATATTGGCTGTGGCAGGTGTTGTCATGGATACAGTGTCCTTAAATTTTTTTCACGTGTCGGGAACCAAACGCGCGAAACCACGTTAGGTTCCAAGCCAACAGCGATTTCATGTGGGAAAAAATGAACCAGCATCTGCCCAAATCAAGCGTCTCAGACGAGATCGATGCCAACCTCAAACGCGCGTTTGACCAGATCAGCCAGGAAAAGGTCCCCGACCGGTTTTCCGAATTGCTTGCGCAGCTTCGCGATACCGAACAGGCCCAAGCCGAAAAGGAGGCGCAGCGTGACGACTGATCCACGGGACGAATTGGTTGAACATCTTGGTGCGATGCGTGCGTTTGCCATGAGCCTGACGCGCAATTCAGCACTGGCTGACGACATGGTTCAGGATGCGCTGGTCAAGGCCTGGTCCAAGATTGACACCTTCGAGGCCGGCACGAACATGCGTGCGTGGCTGTTCACGATCCTGCGCAACACCTATTATTCGCACCATCGCAAGGCGCGGCGCGAGGTGGCTGACGTGGATGGGGTGCTGTCGGAAGCCATGGCGCAAAAACCCGATCACGATGGGCGTCTTCAGATGCGCGACTTCAATGCAGCTTTCGACATGCTGAACGACGAACAGCGCGAGGCGCTGGTTCTGGTGGGGGCCGCCGGGTTTTCCTACGAGGAAGCGGCCGAAACCTGCGGGGTTGCCGTGGGCACGGTCAAAAGCCGGGTGAACCGCGCGCGCAGCCGTCTTGCAGAGCTGATGTCGATTGA
Organism: uncultured Rhodobacterales bacterium; assembly: GCA_964476315.1. GTDB lineage: Bacteria > Pseudomonadota > Alphaproteobacteria > Rhodobacterales > Rhodobacteraceae > Marivita. The sequence continues at coordinate 3,269 of CAYZAD010000095.1, read as the reverse complement.
TGACGAAGATGCGCTGGAAATGACCGACGCCGTCACCGCGGGCATCGTTGCCGCACAAAAGAACGTGGCGTAAGCACACGCCAACATGCAGATTGCGCAATTTTTCCCCAAGCGCTTGATCACAAGGCTGGTGCTGCTGATGACACTGGCCTTGTTGCCGCTTGGGTTGATCTCCATCTCGCAGACAAAGGTCGTTGTTGAAGAGGCCGAAGCCCTGTCGCGCGCATCGCTTCTGGGGCGCACGCGCGACGTCGCCAGCGAAGAGCGGCGCCTTGTTCAGAATGCCCTGGGGGCCGCGCAGGGGATGGCGAGCGTGGCATTGGCGCTGGACCCGGAGCAGTGCACGCAGGCCATGCAGCGCCTTGTGGCCGATACACCCGATTTCATCTTTGCCGGGTTTGTCCCGCTCAACGGGCAGATGACCTGCAGTTCCGCCGGAGAGACGGTGGATCTCACCCGCATCCCCGGGTTTGAAAGCGAAATCCGGCGCGACGGACCTTTTGTGCAGATCAACCCGAACGGGGCTGTCACAAACCGGCCTGTCTTGATCGTCTCGCAACCCGTGCGCAACGAAAACGGCGTGCAGGGGCGCATGACGATTTCGATCCCGCACTGGATCGCGGACGAGTCGCTGGACGATCAAACCCCGGTCGAGGGGTTGAAGATCGCGTCGTTCAATTCGGAAGGTCAGATCATTGCCGCAACGCATGGTATCGCGTCTGCGCAAGCCTATCTGCCTGCGGACATCGCGCTTGCAGACTTGCCTGAGAGAAACGGGGAAACGTTCCGGGCGCTGGCCAATGACGGGCGCGAACGCCTGTTTGCCATCACGGCCCTTGTGGATGGCACGCTGTACCTGGTCGGCAGTTGGCCTGCGGATACGGCATCCGGTGGCAGCGCTGTGCTGGGCGATACGGCACCGGCCCTGTTCCCGGCGCTGATGTGGCTTGCGGGTATGGGCGTTGCGGTTCTTGGCCTGCAGCATCTTGTGCTGCGGCATCTGAGCGATCTGCGATCCGCCATGCGGCAGTTCGCCTTGGGAGAACGCAACCGAGACGGGCTTACGCTGAAGAACCCGCCGCAGGAATTCGAGGACGCCGCGCGCGCGTTCAACCGCATGGCCTTCATCCTGACCGAGGCCGAGGCCCGTCAGGAGGCCGATCTGCGCGACAAGGAAGTTCTGCTGCGAGAGGTGCATCATCGCGTCAAGAACAACCTGCAACTTATCGCGTCCATCATGAACATGCAGATGCGGCGCGCCCGCAGCCAGGAAGCGCGGCAACTGCTGGCAGGATTGCAGCAACGGGTGCGTGGCCTCGCCATGCTTCACCGGACGCTTTACACCACCACCGAGGTCACGACGATCGACAGCCGCGACCTGATTGAAACGGTCGTTGCCGATGCGTCGAACCTGATCCCCGACTGCCAGATGGAGGTCGTGACCGATCTGGCGTCCTTCCCGCTGTATCCCGATCAGGCCGTGCCCTTGTCGATGCTGGTGGCAGAAGCCCTGACCAATGCGTTCAAGTATTCGGACACGACACGCCTGCACGACCCTGTCCGCGTCGTTCTTGAAGAGCATGGCGCGAATATCGCGCGGCTGACGGTGACCAATCCGGTCGCCGAAGGCCAGGAGCAGGACGCCGAGGACATGGGTGACGGGCTTGGGTCACAGCTTCTCAAGGCGTTCATCCGGCAGCTTGACGGCACGGCGGATTCCAAGGCGCGGGATGGTCACTTCGTGTTTGACATCACCTTTGAACGTCGCGACTTCGAAAGCGACGCGGATGCCTGATGATTTCGAGGTGCTTATCACGGCAGAAGAGGCATGGCCCGCGTTCGAACGGGCTGTCCTGAGTGCAGAACGCGACATCGTCGCCGGGTTCCGTATCTTTGACATGCGGACACGGCTGAGATCGCCGGAAGCCCGCCGGGTCGGAGAGGACTGGTTCGATCTTCTGGCGCATGTGATCCGTCGCGGCGTGTCGTTTCACCTGATCGTCAGCGATTTCGATCCGGTGATCGGCACCTCTTTGCATGCATTGGCCTGGACAACCGTGCGGCAGGGCACGGCGCTTTGCGAAATCGCAGGCCCCGGGTCGGGAACGGTGCGCGTCACGGCCGATCTGCACCCGGCCAAGGCCGGAACGGTGCCGTGGCTTGCGTTTCTGCCCTTCGTGATGAAGCGCAAGAAAGCGGCCATGGCCGGGGTGACAGCGGAGCAGCGTGAGCGGCAAACGGTTCGCCTTGGGACAGAGCCGGCGCCGGATATCCACACGGTGACCCATCACCAGAAGCTTGCCGTTATTGATGGTGAGACGCTTTACCTGGGTGGTCTGGACCTGAACGAACGGCGCTGGGACACGCGGCGACACGACCTTGATGCGCGGGAGACGTGGTCAGATGTGCAGGTGATCCTGCGCGGTCCGGAAGCGGCTGAAGCCCGCGACCATCTGCTGACCTTTCAAGACGCCTGTGCAGGACGGCGACCGCCTTCGGACGCCCGCCACATCAAGCGGACACTGTCCGCGCGGCGCAGGCTGCAGTTTCCGTTTCTTGCCCCGCGCACCGTCCTGAGCGAAATCGAAACGGCACATGTCGATGCGTTCAAGGCCGCCCGGCATCTTGTGCATATTGAAACACAGTTCTTTCGGTCGCAGCGGATCGCCACGGCCCTTGCCGATGCGGCTGCGCGGAACCGCGATCTGCATCTGCTGCTTGTCCTGCCCGCCCTGCCAGAGGCGCTGTCCATCGATGGCAATAGCGGCCTTGAAACGCGCTATGGAATGGCGCTTCAGAAATCGGCGCTGGAGCTCGTGACAGAAGCCTTTGCGGATCGCGTGCTGCTGACGACGCCTGTCCGCCCGGTTCTGGCCCCCCGCGATACACAGCAATCGTTGTGCGGGTCGCCCACGATCCATGTCCACAACAAGGTGCTGGTCACGGATGACGATTATGCCATGATCGGATCGGCCAACCTGAATGGCCGGTCGCTGCACTGGGATACCGAGGTCGCCATCGATACGCGCGACCGGAACCGCGTGGCGCATGCCCGCCGCAGGCTTTTGCAGCACTGGTGGTTCGACCCGCTGCCAGAGCAGGCCCGTGACATACGGACCCTGTTCCCGTGGTGGCGCGATCAGATCAAGCGAAACAGCGTTGCACGCCCCGAGAACCGCGCGGGATTCCTTGTGCGACACGATGTGGAAAACAGCGCCGAGTTGACACAGCCCCTTCCCGGCGTGACAGAGAACCTTGTCTGACGCGGC
>CAYZAD010000094.1:0-10310 GCA_964476315.1 uncultured Rhodobacterales bacterium | reverse complement strand
GGCTTGCCCATGTTCAGTTGCTTCTTACGCTTGAGATCTAGCTCTATGGGCGTTTCGAACGCCTCGTAAAAGCGCCCCATCCCGCGCAGCTTGTCTGCAGCATCGGCATAGCGGTCCAGCCGTTCGGATTGCCGCTCGATCCTGTCCCAGATCAGGCCCAGCCATTCCAGATCCTGCTTGATCGCGTCGACATATTCTTCCTTCGAGCGCTCTGGGTCGGTGTCGTCGATGCGCAAGATGAACGTGCCGCCGGATTTGCGGGCGATCAGGTAATTGAACAGCGCGGTGCGCAGGTTGCCGACATGGATATATCCGGTGGGCGACGGCGCAAAACGGGTGGTTGTCATGAGGGTGTCTCCTGTTGCGCGCCCTTTCCCATATAGGACCGGCTTTGTCCAGAAAGGCGCGCACCGATGCCGTGCGCCAATGCACATTCACGAACGCGTGATACCGCGCCCCAGCGCAGGTTTCGACGCTATTGTTCCGGTCATCCTAGAGGGGAGAGACCACCATGTCTGAATTTACGATGTCACGCCGCGCAATGCTTGCAGGGGCAGCCGCCATTCCAATGGCCGCAGGTCTGGGTGCAACGGGCGCTCATGCAGCCGGCCACATGCAAGGCCCGCAGGTTCCGCGCGTCAACCGCTTTGCTGTTGGCAACATGGAAGTGTCGACCATGCTCGTCGGCACGCGAACCGCGGACGAGCCGCAGGGCATCTTCGGAATGAACGTCAGCGCAGAAGACTTTGCCGCGGCATCGCAGGAGGCAAAGATCCCAGCCGACAAGAACCAGTTCTTCTTCACACCGACGCTGGTCAATACCGGGTCCGATTTGATCCTGTTCGACACCGGCCTGAACGGCGCGACAACCGCACAGGCGGTCGAGATGGCCGGTTATTCGGCCGATGCCGTAACCCATGTGGTTCTGACCCACATGCACGGTGACCACATCGGCGGTTTGATGACCGACGGCTCCGAAACCTTTGCGAACGCCGCCTACATCACCGGGCAGGCCGAGTTCGACCACTGGTCCGGCACCGACAACGAAGGGTTTGCCAATATGGTTGCCCCGCTGGCCGAGAAGATGAGCTTTATCGGGGATGGCGCAAGCGTCACCTCGGGCATCACCTCCATGGCGGCCTTTGGGCATACACCGGGTCACATGGCCTATATGCTGGAAAGCGACGGGCAACAGCTTGTCATCTTTGCCGATCTGGCCAACCACTATGTCTGGTCGCTGGCCTATCCGGATTGGGAAGTGCGCTTTGACATGGACAAGGAAGCCGCAGCGGCCACCCGCCGCCGCATTCTTGGCATGCTTGCGACGGATCAGGTTGCCTTTATCGGTTACCACATGCCGTTCCCCGGCGTCGGTTATGTCGAAACGCGCGGTGACGGGTTCCACTACGTGCCGCATTCATACCAGCTTTTGCTCTGATCCGACTTGACGTCGGGCGGTCACGCCGTGCTCATACCGGAATGGACGTGACCACCGATATCGACGACATCACACGCTATGCCGAGGCAGCCCTGAACGGGCTGCCTCAGCCGTTTCGGGAGCTTTGCGAGGACGTGATCCTTCAGGTGGTCGACTGGCCCGAACCGGAGATGCTGAAAGAGCTGGAGATCGAGGATCGGCTCGAGCTTACGGGCATGTATGACGGCATCCCGGTGACCCATAAATCAAACGTCGATCCGTCGCCCTTTCCGGACACCGTGTGGCTCTTTGCCCAACCCATCCTTGCCGAATGGCGCGACCGCAAGAACGATACGCTGGAAGAGCTGGTGCACCACATCGTCATCCACGAAATCGCGCATCACTTTGGCTGGACCGATGACGAGATCGCCGAGATCGATCGCTGGTGGGAATAATCCGCCTAGCTTTCGTCGCGCCAGCGATTGACGATGGGATACCGCCGATCCAGCCAGAACGCGCGCTTGGACAATCGCGCGCCCGGTGCGGACTGGAACCGTTTGTATTCGCTGAGATACAGCAGGTTCTCGACCTTTTTCGCATCGGCGCGGTCATACCCCGCCGCCACGCAATCCGCGATCGAGCCGTCCTCATCGACAAGTATTTCGAGGATGCCATCCAGCACCGGGTAATCCGGCAGTGAATCGCTGTCCTTCTGGTCAGCGCGCAGTTCAGCCGACGGCGGTTTGGTGATGATCCTGTCGGGAATGACCTCCCCTTCCGGCCCCATCATCCAGTCGCGATGGGTTTCGTTCCGCCAGCGACAGGCCTCGAACACGGCGGTCTTGTACATGTCCTTGATCGGATTGTAGCCGCCCGCCATGTCGCCATAGATCGTGGCATAGCCCACGGCGACTTCGGACTTGTTGCCGGTCGTCAGCAGCATCTCGCCGAACTTGTTGGAGATCGCCATCAACAGGAGCCCGCGAATACGCGACTGGATATTCTCTTCGGTGAGGCCCTCCTCTGTGCCCTCGAACAGGGGGGCCAGCGTGTGCGTCACTGCCGCGCGCGTCTCTGCGATGGGCACGAAATCATATCGGCAGCCGAGGTTTTCGGCGACGGCCCTGGCATCTTCGAGGCTCGCCTCGGACGTGTACTCGGATGGCAGCATGACGCAGCGCACGTTCTCGGGCCCCAGGGCATCGGTTGCAATCGTCGCCACGATGGCGGAGTCGATGCCACCGGAAAGCCCCAGCACCGCTTTCCTGAAACCGGTCTTTGCCATGTAATCGCGCAGCGCGGTCACCATGACACGGTAATCCTGTTCCATCTGTTCGGGGTGCTGTGTGAAATCGCCCTCGGCGGCACGCCAGCCATCTGCCGTGCGTTCAAGATCGACATGGCTGACGACCTCGTCAAAGGCCGGCAATTGCACGGCGGGTGTCCCACCGGGGTTGAGCACAAACGACCCGCCGTCAAAGACCTGGTCGTCCTGCCCGCCGACCATGTTGAGGTAGATCAGCGGAAGGCGCGACTCGATCACACGCGCAACCATGTGGTTCAGCCGCGTTTCGAACTTGTCGCGGAAATAGGGTGAACCGTTGGGCACGAGAAAGAACTCCGCTCCGCTTTCCTCCAGCGCCTCGACCACGTCCGGATACCACGCATCCTCGCAGATCGGCATCCCGATGCGCACGCCATTCACCGCGACCGGCCCCTGCATCCGATCTCGCGAGAACAGGCGCACTTCGTCGAAGACATTGAAATTGGGCAGGAAATACTTGTGAACCACAGCGGCCACATGACCACCCTGCAAGGTGAAATAGCTGTTGTGCAGCTTCAGGTCCTCGCCCACCGAAGGGGCTCCGATACACAGGGCCGGGCCATCGGCGCAGGCGGTGGCAAGCGCATCGAGTTCCGCCTGGGCGGCGGCCACGAATGCCGGTTTCACGATCAGGTCTTGTGCCTGATATCCGGTCAGAAACATCTCGGGCAGCGCCACCAGATCGGCCCCGGCTGCCTTGCCCGCCTCCCAGGCCGCGCGCGCCTTGGCCGCGTTGCCTTTCAGGTCGCCAACCGTCGGGTTCAACTGCGCCAGCGTTATGCGAAACCGGTCCGTCATCGGGGTGTCTCCGTTTCTCGACATCGCCGGTGACATAGCAGAACACCGCGCGAGGGAAAGGACCTTGTCGGATAAGACGTTGTCTGACACGCCCGGGTCGCTTAGGTTTTCCCTACAGGGTCATGGCAACGGACATGAGTGGGGCATAGGTGAGATGACATCGGGTAGATCAATTGGTCTTGGCGCGGCGATCCCGCTTTTCCTTGCGGGTGCCGGAATCGCGCAAGAAGGCGAGATTCAGACCAAGCAATATGATGATGGCGGTGTCTACGAAGGCACGTTTCTGAACGGGCTGCAGCATGGCACCGGGACCTACCGGTTGCCGAACGGATACGAATACACCGGCGAATGGGTCGATGGCGAAATTCGTGGCAATGGCGTTGCGCGCTTTCCCAACGGGTCGGTCTACGAGGGCCAGTTCGTCAAAGGCAAACCCGAAGGCATCGGAAAGATCGTGTTCGCGGACGGATCGACCTATGAAGGGTCGTGGCTTGACGGCAAGATCACCGGTCAGGGCTTGGCGCTTTACGCAAACGGCGTGCGCTATGAAGGCAGCTTTCGAAACGCACTGCATCACGGGCGCGGCACCATGCAAAGCCCGGGCGGATATGTCTACGAAGGCGACTGGGTGAACGGCGTCAAGGAGGGCAACGGTACGATCACTTATCCGGACGGGTCCGTGTACCGGGGCCGCGTCGCGGATGGCGACCGCGAAGGTCAGGGCAAGCTGACCATGCCGGATGGGCTGATCTACGAAGGCATGTGGAAGGATGGCCAGATCGAGGGAACCGGCATCCTGACCCAGGCCAATGGCGACATCTACCAGGGCGAGCTGGTGGCCGGACGGCGCGAAGGACAGGGCAAGGTCGTATACGCGAACGGCGACATCTACGAAGGCCAGTTCAAGAACGATCTGCGCGAGGGTCAGGGCAGTTTCGTCGGAACGGACGGCTACCGCTATGACGGCGAATGGGTCGCGGGGCAGATCGAAGGCGTCGGCAAGGTCACCTATCCGGATGGGTCGGTCTATGAAGGCGAATTCCGCGGGGACCTGGCGAATGGGACCGGGAAGATCACCTATCCTGACGGGTCGACCTATGAAGGGTCCTGGGTTGATGGTGTGATCGACGGCAAAGGCACGGCGATCTATGCCAACGGCCTTGTCTACGAAGGCGAATTCCGCAACGCCCGCAATCATGGCTTTGGCGTGATGACCTATCCGGACGGCTACAAGTACGAAGGCGAATGGCAGGACGGGCAGCGACAGGGACAGGGTACGGCAACGTATACCGACGGCACGGTCTATGTGGGCCAGTTTGCCAACGGCCAGCGCCACGGCCAGGGTGAGATCACGATGGCGGATGGGTTCCGCTATGTGGGCGAATGGCAAAACGGCGAAATCAGTGGCACGGGTACGGCAACCTATGCAAACGGCGACGTGTACGAGGGCACTTTCCTGAATGGCAAACGCCAGGGTACGGGAACGATGCGCTATGCCTCTGGTGAAGAAGCCACCGGCGAATGGGTCAACGGCGCCTTGACCGACGGGTGAGCGGGCAAGCGTCTTGAAAGACGCTTGTCAAAGTCTTTCGAAAGACTTTCCCGCGCCAGTCCTCATCCGGCTTTCAGAACTCCGCGTTCGATCTGATCGGCTTCGATGCTTTCGAACAGGGCTTTGAAGTTGCCTTCGCCGAACCCATCGTCGCCCTTGCGTTGAATGAATTCGAAAAAGATCGGCCCGATCACGGTCTTGGAAAAGATCTGCAGCAGAATGCGGGTTTCGCCGCCGCCGACCACGCCTTCACCGTCGATCAGGATGCCGTGTTTCTGCATCCGGTCGATCGGCTCTTGGTGACCGACCACGCGCGTCTTGCTCAGATCGTAATAGGCAGCGGGCGGGGCGGGCATGAACTTCAATCCACGCGCGGCGATTTCGTCGACCGATGCGTAGATGTCCTTTGCCCCCACCGCGATATGCTGGATTCCTTCGCCCTTGTAGCGCTTGAGATATTCGACGATTTGCCCCGTTTCGCCCCGGTCTTCGTTGATCGGGATGCGGATACGTCCGCACGGTGAGGTCAAGGCGCGGCTGAGCAGCCCGGTATACTTGCCCTCGATATCGAAGAAACGGATTTCCCTGAACCCGAACAGGTCGCCGTAGAATTTGAACCAAACATCCATGTTCCCCTTGTGCACATTGTGCGTCAGGTGATCGAGGTAGTGAAATCCGACGCCTTCGGGATGCGCAGCGGTCACCCAGTTGAATTCGGCGTTGTAGGGGTTTTCCTCGTAATACCGGTCGACGAAGTAAATCAGCGAACCGCCGATCCCCACGATTGCCGGAACATCAAGCGGTTTGTCCGCACCGTCGTACGGAGTGGCCCCCCGTGCGACGGCATGGTCATAGGCGTGCTGCGCATCGACGACGCGCCATCCCATGGATGGCGCGCATGGCCCGTGTTCCTCAACAAAGCGGGTGGCGTGGCTGTCGGGTTCGTTGTTCAGGATGTAGGTGATATCGCCCTGCTGCCACAGCTCGATATCCTTGGTCTTGTGGGTCGCGGTGTGGGTGTAGCCCATCATCTTGAACAGCGTGCGGAGCTGATCGGGATCGGGATGCGCGAATTCGACAAATTCGAACCCGTCGGTGCCGGCCGGGTTGCTTTCGGAAATCGTGGCCTTCGGTGCGTCGTGCGGAAACGGTCCCATGTTGTGCTCCTCCTGTTTCGCGAAGCCTACAGGAGAGGCGATGCACAAGGTGCGCAAAGATCCGTTTGAATCCGGAAAAAGATGCAGGCCGATTGCATATATTCTATAAAACATGCATTCTGAGCGCATGATCACGCTTGATCCGAAAGATATTCAGCTTCTTGCCGTCTTGCAGAAGAACAGCCAGACCTCAGCGACGGACCTGTCGGACACCCTTGGCATGTCGGCATCCCAGATCGGACGACGGCGACACAGGCTTGAGGCCGAGGGCCTTATCGTCGCCACCCCCTGTCGGTTGGATCCGGAGAAACTCGGGCTCGCCGTGCAAGCCTTCATCCAGATCCAGACGGAAGCACAGGACAGCAGCACGCATGGGTCTGTGCGACAGTTGGTCAACACGCATCCCGAGATCGTTGCCGCATGGACGCTGACGGGAGAAGCCGATTACATCTTTCGCGTCTTTTGCACCGACCTGCCTGCGCTGAACCGGCTTGTGCAGAACGTGCTTCTTCCGCATCCGGCGGTGGGCCGGGTGCATACCCAAATCGTCATGGATCAGATGAAGGACGACACGGCGCTGCCGCTGCCCCGCGCGTGACGGGTCCGGTCAACCGTCCGGTTTGATGAAACGCGCGCCGCCCGCAGATCGTTCGCCAATCGTGATCCGTTTCGCGCCTGCGCTGACCGGCGCACGGGAAGCCTCGTTGCGCATCTCGCGTTTCATGTCCGCGACGACAGACGGCAGGGACATACCAATCGCTTCGCTGTCCTGACCCGGCACCGTGGACATCATCGAAACGACAGAAACGATGCGCAGCAGCCCATCCTCTTGGGTGAACACCGGCGCGCCGGACGACCCGAAGGTCACGTCGCAGTCAAAGGTCATCAAGCCGCCCCGGTATGTTTCCTTGTGATGGCATCCAGACTGGCGTTGCAGCGATTGGGTGCGGCCCCGCCCATAGGACACAAGCGTTACACGGCTGTTCGAGAGCGGACGGGAATGCAGTTTGAAGGGTTCTGCCTCGGTACTGAACACATCGCTGTCGAGGCGCAGCAAAGCAAGATCGCTCTGCACTTTTTGCGTCAGGGACATGTCGGGGCCGACACCATACCCCTTGGCGACGACGATTTTTGTGACCCCGCGCGTGGCGGCCGTGTATCCGTGTGTATACCCCGCGTGAAACTGCATGCGGTCGAGCGGCAAGACACGGCCCGTGCTGTCATCAACCACGCAATGCGCTGCCGTCAGAACAAGATTGCGCGCGATCAATGTGCCCGTGCAACTGCCCGTGCCAAGGTCAAGGCGCCCGACCGCTTCCCATCCCAGCAATTCACCACGATGGTCCAGCCGGTCGTTTTCCTGCGACAGGGCCGGAGTTGCCGAGAACAGCATCCCCAACACCGCCAGTAAAGCTGACACGCGCATCCCAATCCACCCCGTTTTCCAGTTCGACACACCGCTTGTTCCTGCGGTCCAAACCCAATTGCAGACGGCCATGGCGGAAGCAGGGCAGGAACGCGGTCTTGCTGTGGTGTGTCGGGCGGTGGGCCTGCGCGTGCCTGTCCCATGCGCCACGGGGGCAAGCCCCGCAGCGCAATGGTGGGATCAGGCAGCGATCGGGGACGAACCGCGGGTCCAGGCAAACGGTTTGACCGGTTCATCCAACGGGGTCTGCGCGAAGTGGTTCATGTAGTTGGACATGGTTTTCTGCGCAATTCCGAGGACCACGTCCAGAACGGCACGAGGGCCGTAGCCCGCATCGTAGAATTCCTGCAGATGTGCATCGTCCACGTTGCCCCGATTGCGCAGGGTCCGCAGCGTAAAGGTCCGCAACGCCTCGAGCTTTTCCGTCGGCAAGGGCGTTTCGTTGCGCAACGCGTCCGTGATCTCGTCCGACACCTTCATCCGCTTGGCGATCCCCGTATGTGCCGGCACGCAGTAATGACATTCGTGTTCGACATTGATGGTCTGCCAGACGACGGTCTGCTCTTCCGCGTCGAAATCCGTCTGCATGAACAGATGATGCAGCCGTTGATACGCCTCAAGATGTTGCGGGCTTTCCGCCATCACCTTGTGCAGGCCCGGCAGTCGCCCAAAGGCAGCGTGGGATTTTTCAAGCAAAGGTTTCGAGGCGTCGGGCGCAGTTTCAAGGTCATGGGATGGGAAGGACGTCATCTGGTGTCTCCGATAAAAAAAGAACAGGTGCAGCCGATTTAGACTTTCTTGAGCGATCACTCAATTATATATATTTGAGCGAGCACTCAAATATTAGTGATGACGATGCCCCGCAAACCCGGCTTTGACCGCAACGACCTGATCGACCGCGCCCGTGATATCTTCTGGGCGCAGGGCTGGGCGGGCACGTCGCTCAAGGATCTCGAACACAGGTTGAAACTGAAGCCGGGCAGTTTCTATGCCGCCTTCGGATCGAAAGACGCGCTTTATGAACTGGCGCTTGAACGATACGCGGAAGATGGGCGGCAGCGCCTTGAAGCTCTTGCCGATGCCGTTGGACCGCTCGACGCGCTCAAGGCGCATCCAAGGCGCATGGTGGAGCCGGGCACGAGCGCAGCCAAAGCGTGCATGCTGGCCAAGACCTATCTTGAACTGCATCGGCACGATCATCCGCTTGCCAACCGGGCCGATCAACTTCTGAACGAGATGGAGACCCTGTTTGCAGATCTGTTCAGACGCGCGCAAGAGAACGGAAGTATTGCTGAAACGCATGATCCCGCGTCGCTGGCACGACGCTACCAGTCAGACCTTCTGGGCCTGCGCGTCACGGCTGAACGATCGCCCTCTGCGGCAGAGGCGATTGCCGACGAAATCGCCGACGGGTTGTCGCGGCTCTAGGCGCGGCGATCAGACAAACTGTTCCCGGATCAACCGTTCTTCCAGCCCGTGCCCGGGATCAAACAGCACCCTGTGGGCGATTGACGGCTCTGACTGGATATCGACACGCACGACATCGCGCACGGCGCGCGCATCGGCCTCTGCCATGACCGGGCGCTTTTCCGGGTCGAGCACATCGAAGGTCACATGCGCCGTCTTCGGCAACAAGGCGCCCCGCCAGCGACGCGGGCGAAACGCAGCCATGGCCGTCAGCGCCAGAACATCCGAACCGATCGGCAAGATCGGACCATGTGCCGAATAGTTGTATGCCGTCGATCCGGCCGGCGTCGCCACCAGAGCGCCGTCGCAGACCAGTTCAGGCATGCGCACCTTGCCGTCCACGCTGATCTGTAACCTCGCGGCCTGCGGGCCGGCCCGCAAAAGAGACACCTCGTTGATGGCCAAGGCGCGGTGTGTCGTGCCGTCCTGGGTCAGCGCCACCATGGACAATGGATTGATGACCTCTTGCTCGGCCTTTTCGAGCCGCTCTTCCAGATCATGCTCTGAATATGCGTTCATGAGGAACCCGACCGTCCCGCGGTTCATGCCGTATACCGGCGCCGACAAGTCCTGTGTGCGGTGCAGGGTATGAAGCATGAAGCCATCGCCACCCAACGCCACGATGACGTCTGCGCCATCTTCGTTGTGATCTCCGTAGCGCCGCGTGAGACTCGCTTTTGCGGACTGAGCAAGGGGTGCCGGGCTGGCCGCAAAGGCGATGCGCAATGACATGGGTGTTCCTATCGGGGTCGTCTGGCCCCGAAACAATCATAATCGACACGATTGCACCAGCCATGGCGCAGCTTTGTTGCGTCTGGTCGCTTTCCCGTCTTTGCCTTTTGGCCCAAGTCCTTTACGTACACTGCAATCGAAAATCCGCTTCAAGGAGGCCCTGCCCATGAACGCCCCGCACCGTGACACCGGTTTTTTCACCAAATCGCTCGCCGACAGCGACCCTGATCTGTTCAAATCGATCACGGATGAACTGGGCCGCCAGCGCGATGAAATCGAGCTGATCGCCTCCGAAAACATCGTGAGCCGCGCCGTGATGGAAGCGCAGGGTTCGGTGATGACCAACAAGTATGCCGAGGGCTATCCGGGTCGTCGGTACTACGGCGGGTGCCAGTTTGTGGACGTGGCCGAGAACCTCGCCATCGAGCGGGCGTGCC
>CAYZAD010000093.1:0-10336 GCA_964476315.1 uncultured Rhodobacterales bacterium | reverse complement strand
TCACACCGTTGGCAACAAGTCCTCTGGCATGTTCTGGTAACAAACCGGGCGCAGGAAGCGGCGGATCGCGAGTGTTCCGACAGAGGTTGCGCCGAAATTGGTCGAGGCCGGGTACGGGCCGCCATGCACCATTGCGTCAGCGACTTCCACACCGGTCGGGAAGCCGTTGACAAGCACGCGTCCCGCTTTTCGTTCCAGCATTGGTACGAACGATCGCGCTGTGTCGGTATCGGCGTCATCCATTTGCAGGGTCGCCGTCAATTGCCCTTTCAGGTTCTTGGCCACGTCGAGCATCTGACTTGGTGTCTTCGCCGTGACAAGAATGCCCAAGGGGCCGAAGACTTCTTCACCAAGGGTCTCGTTCGACAGCCATGTCTCTGCATCGACCTGGTAAACGGCGGGCGCGGCATTGCGGCGGTCACATGTGGATTTGAGAAGCTCCTGAACACCGCTTGCCGATCCGACCTCGGTCACACCACGGCGATAGGCGTCAGCGATGCCTTCGGTCAGCATCACCGCTTCCCCGGCGGCCTTCAACGCTTCGGTTGCGGCTTCGACAAAGGCATTAAGCCCCGGACCTTCGGCAGCAACGACGATCCCCGGGTTGGTGCAGAACTGGCCAACGCCCATCGTCAAAGAACCGGCCCATGCGCCACCAAGCTCTGCGCCGCGGCGTGACAATGCCTCCGGCATCACAAAGACCGGGTTCACCGACCCAAGTTCCCCAAAGAAGGGGATCGGTTCGGGACGGGCGGCACAGAGGTCGAACAGCGCCCTGCCCGCGCCCAGCGAGCCGGTAAAGCCGACTGCGCGGATCAGCGGATGTTGAACAAGCGCACTGCCCAAGTCATGGCTGATGCCCTGGATCAACGAAAAGACCCCAGAGGGCATACCGGTCCGCGCAACGGCGGCGGCGATGGCGTCGGCGACAATCTCGCCGGTGGCCGGATGCGCGGGGTGGCCCTTGACCACCACGGGACAGCCTGCGGCAAGCGCAGAGGCCGTGTCGCCACCCGCCGTCGAGAACGCGAGCGGAAAGTTCGACGCCCCGAAGACGGCCACCGGACCAATGGGGCGCTGCATCATTTTCAGGTCCGGACGCGGGAGCGGTTGGCGATCCGGCAAGGCTTCATCGTGGCGCCGGTCCAGATAATCGCCCTTGCGGATATGGTCCGCGAACATGCGAAGTTGGCCCGTGGTGCGCCCCCGCTCGCCGTCAAGACGCGCCTCGGGCAAACCGGTTTCGGCACAGCCCAGCCGCGTGATGTCTGCGCCGCGTGCCTCGATTTCCTCGGCGATGGCCTCAAGGAAGGCCGCACGGTCTTCGCGCGACGTCCAGCCGTAAGTCAAAAAGGCGTCCTCGGCCGCTTGCACAGCCCGGTCCACCTCGGTCGCAGCGCCGGCAGAGACGCTGAGCGCGTCACCCGAGACGGGCTGAGATGTGAAGGTTTCGCCCGACGCGACCCATTCGCCCGCGATCAGGTGTTTTCCGTGTGGTTGATAGGTCATTGCAGTTCTTTACTTTCCCCACCGCAGCGCGATTACATCACGCTCGGCGGCCAGTTGCAGCAGTCGGGCCCGTGTGCGCTCCGACATGGGTTTCAGCGGGTGGCGCACGTGATCCGATTTGATAACGCCGCCTTCTTTCATGACGACCTTTGTGGCGCGCAATCCGCACTGTCGGTTCTCGTGGTTGATCAGCGGAAGGCAGTCCCGCCACTCAGACAGCGCGGCGTCGATGTCCCCCGCCAGATAATTCATCACGATCGGGCGGATCAGTTCGGGCTGAAGGGCCGAGGTCATGGTGCCAGTACAGCCCGCATCCAGATCGGCGAGCAGGGTCACAGCCTCTTCGCCGTCGAACGGACCCACGATATGTTCGCCGCCCGCCTCGATCAGCGCGGCGAGCTTGTCGGCGGCAAACGGTGTTTCCATCTTGAAATAGCTGACATTCTCAATCTCCTTCGCCATCCGCACCAGCAGCGGCACGGGCAGCGATACCCCTGAGAGCGGCGCATCCTGCACCATGATCGGGATCGAGATGGCGTCCGACACGGCGGCGAAATGCTCGAAGATCCCAGCTTCGGCCGGAACAAGCCCGACGCCATGATAGGGTGGCATCATCATCAGCATGGACGCGCCCAAATCTTCGGCCGCGCGGGCGCGATCCACGACGATCTGTGTGCTGAAATGGCTGACCGTGACGATCACCGGAACACGGCCTGCCACATGCTCGAGCGACACACGCGTGAGGATCGCGCGCTCTTCGTCCGACAGAACGAACTGTTCGGAATAATTGGCCAGAATGCAAATCGCATCGACACCCTGGTCGATCATGCAATCGAGCACACGCGTCATTCCTTCGGGGTCGATGTCGCCATTGTCGTGGAACGGTGTCGGGGCAACGGGAAGAATCCCGGTCAATGGTTGGGTCATCTCATGTCTTTCGGTCTTAGGGGGATGTCATTCGTGGAATGCGTCGGTAGGTACCCGCCGACCAAGCGCCAATGCGTCGGTCACAAGCGTCATCGGCCTTGTGTCCATGTCGATGCCACCCTCTTTCACGAGAGTGGCCATGCGGTCATAAAGGCGCGGATACTCTCCGGAAAGCGGCGCGGCTTCACCCGACGCGCTGCCATCGATCTGCATATGTGCGCCGCCCTCAGAGAGCTTGAGCGTGCCTTTGTCGGTTTCCGCCACGATGTCCCACGTCTGGTGCCCCTCGTGTCGCCAGTCGAACACGGCAGAGATCTCCGCGCCCGCCGGGTGATGAAACGCGATCTGCGCTGCGATGGGGGTCTGGCAGTTCGACGGTATCTCCAGATCGGCGTGCGTGACGTGAATGGCGTCGGGCAGGATTTCGGTGACGATGGACAGGGCGTTGATCCCGGGATCGAACACGCCCAACCCGCCCGGTTCCCAGATCCAGGCCTGGCCGGGATGCCAGCGGCGCACATCCTCTTTCCAGGTGACGTGAAGCGATTTCAGCTGCTTGTCCGACAGCCAGGCTTTCGCCGCCGCGACCATGTCGGCGTGGCGCGAGTGCCATGTCGCGTAGATCGTCAGGCCGGAGGCTCGTGCCTCTGCTTCGAGCGCATGGCATTCCGCCAGCGTGGCACCCGGGGGCTTTTCCAGCATCACATGACGCCCCGCACGCAGCGCGGTCATGGCGTAATCAAATCGCGGTACCGGCGGGAGACAGAGCGAGACAACCCGGATGTCAGGTCGCGCCTCGAGCATTGTTCTCAGGTCGGTGAATCCCTCAACGCCGTCGATGACACCGTGCCGGCTGACCGTGGCGGCGAGATCCCAGTCCGGGCTGGACGAGATCGCCGGGACGTGTTGGTCGACAGCGATTTTGCCGATTCCGACAAGGGCGAGTTTCATCAGTGACTGTCCTTTCCGACCGGCGCACCCCGGCATCCTTTCAGAAAGTCGAGATCGGCCCCGGTATCGGCCCCTTCGACATGCTGCTGATGCAGCCAGGCATAGCCGCTCTCGGGCCGCTCATGGGTTGGCGTCCAGGCCGCAAGGCGCTCGGTCAACTCGGCGTCGGAGATATCCAGATGCAGGCGGCGCGCCTCGACATCGACCTCGATCATGTCGCCGGTCCGCACCACGGCAAGCGGCCCGCCTGCTGCAGCCTCGGGCGAGGTGTGCAGGATCACGGTGCCGTAGGCGGTGCCGGACATGCGCGCATCCGAGATGCGGATCATGTCCTTGACGCCCTTCTTCAGCACCTTTGGCGGAAGGCCCATATTGCCGACCTCAGCCATGCCGGGATAACCCTTTGGCCCGCAATTCTTGAGGACCATGATGCATGTCTCGTCGATATCGAGAGCATCATCGTTGATGCGGGCCTTGTAGTCGTCGATATCCTCGAAAACGACCGCGCAACCACGATGCTGCATCAGGTGCGGAGATGCAGCAGAGGGCTTCAGGATCGCGCCCTTGGGGGCGAGGTTGCCCTTCAGCACCGCGATCCCGCCCTTCTGCGTCAGAGGTTTGTCCACCGGCAGGATGACGTCTTCGTTCCAGTTCACTGCGGTTTTGACTTCGTCCCAAATGGTCTTGCCAGATACAGTCAACGCATCCTTGTGCAGCTTTTCGGCTTCGGCCAAGCGTTTGAGGACGACCGGCAATCCCCCCGCGTAGAAGAATTCCTCCATTAGATATTTGCCCGACGGCTGAAGGTTCAGAATGGTCGGGATGTCACGCCCACACCGGTCCCAATCGTCGAGCGTGATATCGACGCCGACCCGGCCTGCGATAGCGAGCATGTGCACAACCGTGTTGGTCGAGCCGCCGACTGCGCCATTCGTGCGAATGGCGTTTTCAAAGGCGTCTTTCGTCAGGATGTCCGACGGTTTCAGGTCATCCTTGACCATCTGCACGATGCGCCGCCCCGAAAGCTGCGCCATGACCCGGCGGCGACTGTCGACGGCCGGGATCGCGGCATTGCCGGAAAGCGCCATGCCAAGCGCCTCGGACATCGACGCCATCGACGACGCCGTGCCCATCGTGTTGCACGTGCCGCTGGACCGGGTCACCGCGGACTCGGCATCAAGGAATTCCTCCTGCGTCATCTCCCCGGCTTTCACGGCTTCGGAAAAGCGCCACAGATGTGTGCCTGCACCGATCCGTTCGCCGTGGAACCAGCCGTTCAGCATTGGTCCTCCGGTCACGACGATGGAAGGCAGATCGCAGGAAGCCGCCGCCATCAGCAACGAGGGTGTGGTCTTGTCGCAGCCCACCATCAGGACGCAGCCATCCATCGGCTGTCCTCTGATCTGTTCTTCGATGCTCAGCGCAGCGAGGTTGCGAAACATCATCGCCGTAGGACGAAAGGTGTTTTCCGAAGCCGAGAATACCGGCACTTCCATTGGAAAGCCGCCAGCCTCCCAGATCCCTGCTTTGACCTTCTCGGCCAGTTCGCGGAGGTGACCGTTGCACGGCGTCATGTCCGACCAGGTGTTCAGGATGCCGATGATCGGGCGACCGTCGAACAGATCGTCCGGATAGCCCTGGTTCTTCATCCAGCCACGGTGGTAGATCACGTCCTTCGTGCTGCCGCTGTACCATTCTGCAGAACGCAGCTTTCGGGGCCATTTGGCAGGTTTGAACGCCATGCCGTTAGCCCTTCTGCTTGTTGTAGACGTCAAAGATAACCGCAGCGAGCAGCACAAGTCCCTTGATCATCTGCTGATAGTCAATGCCGATCCCCATGATTGACATGCCGTTGTTAAGCACGCCCATCAGGAAGGCTCCGACCACGGCACCCACGATCTTGCCAACGCCACCCGACATGGACGCACCACCGATGAAGACAGCCGCAATCACGTCAAGCTCAAGCGCAAATCCGGCTTTGGGTGTCGCTGTGTTGAGTCGCGCGGCGAAGACAAGCCCCGCGACTGCCGCCAGCATCCCCATATTGACGAAAGCAAGAAAGGTCAGCCGTTCGGTCTTGATGCCCGAAAGCTTGGCCGCCTTCTGGTTGCCGCCCAAGGCATAGATGCGCCGCCCCAGAACGGTGCGTTCGGTGATGAAGGCGTAGATGATGGTCAGCACCCCCATCGTCAAAAGCACGTTCGGCAATCCCCGGAAGGTCGAGAGCTTGTAGAGGATGAAGACCAGCGCGAAGGCGATGATCACGGTCCGAAGAACGAAGAAGGCGCGCGGTTCATCCTCGATGCCGTAAGCCTTGTTCTGGGCGCGCTGGCGCATGCCCGACCAGATCACCCAGGCCGCGGCGATGATGCCGGTGGCGAAAGCCAGAACGTTGAAATTGCGCGTGCCGAAGATCGATTTCATCGCTTCGGACCCGGGCAGGATATCGGGAACGAAACCGGTCGCGATCACCTGGAATTCGCGTGGGAACGGGCCAATCGACTGCCCCTCGAGCAACCACAGCGACAGCCCCCGGAACACCAGCATCCCTGCCAATGTGACGATAAAGGACGGAATCCCCCAATAGGCCACCCAATAGCCTTGTGCCGCACCAATCACCGCCCCCATGGCGACACAGACGATCATGGTCACACCGATCGGCATTTCGAGATTGACGATCATCACCGCGGCCAGCGCCCCGATGAACCCCATGACCGATCCCACCGAGAGGTCGATATGCCCCGCCACAATGACGATGAGCATCCCCAGCGCCATGATGACGATATAGCTGTTTTGCAGCAGCAGGTTCGTGAGGTTGATCGGACGCAGCAGCGTGCCTCCGGTCGCGATCTGGAAAAATGCCATGACCGCGATCAGGGCAAAGAGCAGCCCATATTCCCGCAGGTGCGCCGCAAGGTAGGCACCGATCCCTCTGGAGCCTTGGGCGTTTTGCGATGTATTTTCGGCAACAGACATCTTCAGTCCCCTATTCGTTCACGATCAGCGACATAATGCGCTCCTGGCTGGCCTCGCTGGCGGGCATTTCGCCCACGAAGGACCCTTCGTTCATCACGTAGATCCGATCACACATGCCCAGCAATTCCGGCATTTCGGACGAGATCATGACCACGCCTTTTCCGGCGGCAGCCAGATCGTTGATCAAACCGTAGATTTCGTATTTTGCACCCACGTCGATGCCGCGCGTCGGTTCATCGAGGATCAATACTTCGGGACCGACGAAAAGCCATTTCGACAGGACAACCTTCTGCTGGTTTCCGCCCGACAGGTTCACGACTTTCTGGAAAACACCGGGCGTGCGAATGCCCAGATCCTTGCGGTACTTCTCGGCGACCTGGGTTTCGGCATGATCGTTCAGCACCGACCCCCGCGCGACACCGGGCAAATTGGCCAGCGTCACGTTCCGCGTGATGGTGTCATCCAGGATCAGACCAAGGCTCTTGCGATCCTCGGTCACGTAGGCGAGCCCCGCCTGGATCGCACGACTGACATCCGAGACATCGACGGGTTGACCGTGCATCTCGACCTGTCCCGAGATGTTCTGCCCCCAGCTCTGACCGAAGATTGACATGGCCAGTTCGGTGCGCCCGGCCCCCATGAGGCCAGCAATGCCGACGACCTCACCGGCGCAAACATTGAAGCCGACATTGCGGATCACCTGGCGGTCGGCATGTTCCGGGTGATAGACCGACCAGTTGGAAACACGCATGATCTGTTTGCCGATCTTCGGCGTACGCTCCGGATAGCGGTTCTCCATCGAGCGGCCCACCATGTCGCGCACGATGCGGTCCTCGGTGATGCCGTCCTTGGCGTTGAAGCTCGACACCGAGTGCCCATCGCGGATCACTGTCACGGTGTCCGCCACGCGGCGGACCTCGTTCAGCTTGTGGCTGATGATAATCTGCGTCATGCCCTGTGATTTGAGTTCCAGCATCAGATCGAGGAGCGCCTGGCTGTCCGCTTCCGACAGAGCCGATGTCGGTTCGTCGAGGATCAGCAGGCGGACGTCCTTGGCCAGAGCCTTGGCGATCTCGACAAGTTGCTGCTTGCCGACACCCAGCTTTTCGACAAGCGTCGTCGGCGCGTCATGCAGTCCGACCTTGCGCAGCAGGCCTTCGGTTTTCTGGTTGGTCGCGCGCCAGTCGATCACGCCACCGCGCGCGTTTTCGTTGCCCAGAAACAGATTTTCGGCAATCGACAAAAGCGGCACAAGCGCCAGCTCCTGGTGGATGATGATGATGCCCTTGGCTTCGCTGTCGGTGATGTCACGAAATGCCGCAACCGCACCATCGTAATGGATCTCACCTTCGTAGCTGCCCGCCGGATAGACGCCCGACAGCACTTTCATGAGGGTCGATTTTCCGGCGCCGTTCTCGCCGCAGATGGCGTGGATTTCGCCTGCCTGCACCTTGAGCGAAACGTTATCCAGCGCCTTCACACCGGGAAACGCCTTGGTGATGGAGCGCATTTCCAGCAGAGCGTCCTGCATGGGAGGGCCTCTCGGATCGGGAAGATTGGGGTGGCGGACCGGCGCTGCGCGATGCAGGCCGGCCCGCCGGACCATTGACAGGGAGCGTAAGCGCGGTGGGCGCGCTTACTTGATCTGGTCCATCGTGTAATACCCGGTGTCGATCAGGCGTTCTTCCCAATTGTCTGCCGTGACCTTGAGCGGCTCGAGCAGATAGGACGGCACGACCTTCACACCATTGTCATAGGTCGTCGTGTCGTTGATCTCGGGCTCGCTGCCTTCCAGCACTGCCTCGACCATGCCAACCGTCACACGCGCGAGTTCACGGGTGTCCTTGAAGATGGTCGAATACTGCTCACCCGCGAGGATCGACTTGACCGACGGGACTTCGGCGTCCTGCCCGGTCACGATCGGCATCGGCGTGTCGCCTGAGCCGTAGCCGACACCTTTGAGCGAAGACAGGATACCAATGGACAGACCGTCATAGGGCGACAGAACGCCGTGAACCTGCGCGTCGGTGTAATGCGCCGACAGCAGGTTATCCATCCGCGCCTGTGCAACCGCGCCGTCCCAGCGCAGGGTACCGACCGTGTCCATGCCCATCTGACCGGACACGATATTGACTTTGCCGCTGTCGATCAGAGGCTGAAGCACGGACATCGCGCCGTCGTAGAAGAAATACGCGTTGTTGTCGTCCGGCGAGCCGCCGAAAAGTTCCACATTCCATGCCTCGGCATCGGCGAACCGCTCTTCGAGGCCCGAGACCAGAGTTTCCGCCTGCTGGACGCCAACCTTGAAGTTGTCGAAGGTCGCATAATAGCTGACGTGCTCGCTGTCGCGGATCAGACGGTCATACGCGATCACCTCGATCCCGGCAAAGCTCGCGTTTTCCAGTGCGTTCGACAGGGTGGTCCCATCGATAGCTGCAATGACCAATGCGTCCACACCATTCGTGATCATGTTCTCGATCTGCGCCAACTGGTTCGGAATATCGTCCTCAGCATATTGCAGAATGGTTTCGTACCCGGCTTCTTCGAACTGCTGCACCATCGATTCCCCGTCGGAAATCCAACGCGCCGACGATTTGGTTGGCATTGCGATCCCGACCAAGCCTTCGGCAAATGCAGATGTTGCAAGAGTTGTCGCCAGCGCCGTGCTGACCAGAATGGTTCTCAATTTCATTTGATTTCTCCTCCTCGGGACAGACTGAGACGCCTCCTGCGCCACCTCCCTGGCATACAAGTAGCCGACATAAACATACCACTCTAATGCAAATACTGGCAAAAAGCATATCATTCGCGTAATGCTTAGAGATGTCTTTTTCCCTGACCCAGCGATTGAAACCCACACATCTCAGGCTGATCCGCGCCATTGAGGACAGCGGCAAACTTCAAGTCGCGGCCGAAATCACCGGCATGTCGCAACCTGCCGCGTCACGAATGCTCTCGGATATTGAATCCGATGCTGGCGGGCCGCTTTTCGAGCGCTTGCCACGTGGCATGGCCCCCACCGAGATTGGGGCAGCATTTCTGCGGCATGCCCGCGTGATCCTGGCCGAGGTGGACGCGCTTTCCGACGAAGTGACCCACCTGCGCGGGGGCAAGGCAGGTGAAGTGCGCGTTGGCGCGGTGACCGGACCGGCTGCAGGGGTGTTGATTCCCGCGCTTGTCGCTTTGCGGCGCGATGTGCCCAACATTCAGCCAACCGTCGAAGTCGCCCCGTCGGTAACCCTGATCCGTGGTCTGGAGGAAGGCCGCTTCGATTTCGTCCTTGCCCGGCTGGGTGCCGGAAACCGCGTCAGGTCATTCAAAGCATATCCCGGGCGCACGGAACTCTTGTCCCTGCTGGTCAGGACGGATCATCCGTTGGCCGGTCGCCAAGTTTCGCTCTCCGATACCGCACCCTTCGAATTTGTGAACCAGGAGGTGGGGTCACCGATCCGGCTTGCGATGGAAACGGCCTTTCTTGAGCACGGGTTTCAGACACCCGAAAAGGTAACGAACAGCTCCTCACTTCTCGTTGCGCTTAGCCTTGTGCTGGCCTCAAACGCCATCGCGCCGCTGACCAGGGAAGTCGCGACTATGCTGACACAGCAGCTCTCGGGTTTCGCAATCATCGACACGCTCGAACACATCTCCGTATCGCCATTTCTGGTTCTTCAATCGCAACACAGGCGTTTGTCACCGATTGCCGAACGACTGCTGGATGAGGTTTTACGCCGCTTGTGAGCCGTGAAGGTGTGCTCGGATTGGGTGGGCGGGATGTTTTGTTCATCTTCGCTCCCCGGTGGCTTCGACGACCCGGAAATCCTCTGTTTCTCAAACCCCTCAGTCTGTCCGGTGGGTGCTGACGTCAGACAATCTGCCATCCCCATGGGCTCATGGGCCGGGAGTTGGAACGTGATGAGCCCAATCGTATCGCCGTCAGCCCGCGCGGCGGCGAAGGGCTCCGACCCCCGTCGCT
>CAYZAD010000092.1:0-10419 GCA_964476315.1 uncultured Rhodobacterales bacterium | reverse complement strand
CAAGGAAAAGCTGTTTGATGTCAGGACGGCGGGCCAGCAATTCGCTGACCACGCGGTCAAGCTCTTGCTGTGCGTCGGCCATGCCGGCCAGATCGGTTTCTTCAAGGATCGCTGTTGCAAAACGCGGCTCGGCAAAGATCATCACGCCAGCGGCGGATTGCAGAAGGTGCGCGCAGGTGCGGCTGCCGACAACGAGGAAGAACGCGTCCTGCATCTTGCGGTGCAGCCAGATGATACCGGTCAGGCCGCAAAACACCTCATGTTGACCCCGCTCTTTCAGAACAGGTGTGTTTGAGCAGCCACGGGACGGTGGAGGTGCGAATTGTTCGGTCATGCGGCGGCCTCGTCTGTCAGGGGAGTGTTGGCGGCTTGCAGACGCGCGACGCGGAGTTTCCACAGGAACTGACCGGCGTTGACGACGTAGGCCGCATAGGCGGCCAGAGCGAGCCACATCTCTTCGGTCGGGGTCAGCGCGCCAGTGAACAGCGCCCAGACATACGCCAGGTGCAGCGCAATCACGAGAAAGGAGAACACGTCCTCCCAAAAGAACGCGGGCGCAAAGAGGTATTGACCGAAGACAACCTTTTCCCAAATGGCACCGGTCACCATGATGGTGAGCAGAAAAACAGTCTTGATCAGGATGGTGATGGTCGCGGCATCGTATCCTGCGCCAGTCCAGAGATATCTCAGGACCAAGACCAAAGAGACAATGAATACAAGGAATTGCAGTGGCGCCAGAACGCCCTGAATGACCGTCCAGACACTGTTGTCACGGCGTTCCCGCTGCTCCTCTGTGTAGAGAAACACCGGCTTTTCGATGGCGCGATGTGATCCAGACATGTTCACGATTCCGTTGCTGTCTCAGAAAAAGTATCGCTTGGAGACGGCAAGTGTCAATTAAAACTTACACTTTCGAACGCGAACCCTCAGAAGTGTCAAATCAGGCTGATGATTCTCTGGAAATTCCATAAATTCCTTGTTTTTTGGAGCATTTTTCAAGTGCTACCACCTTGAAAGGAATACCTAACGCGGCAATGTGTCAATTATCTTTGACATTCAGGCGCAAGAATCGGAGACTGGTGGTGTCTGACCTGCCTGACATGCGTCATGCAGCTTGAGCAACGAGGTTAGCCATGGCGAATGACCATTCAGATGATCGCGAGTCGTCAGATGAAAACCGTCCTGATGTTTCGGCATTGGCGTCGACGGTGATTTCTGTCCTGAACGACAAGGGCGAGGGCGGCGTGCAAACCATTCGGAACAGCGTTGTCCAGAAACTGATCGACGTTGCGCTGCATCCCGGCGCCTTCAATGCTGAATCCCTGCTGGCCGATCTTCGCGACCGCCGCATCAGCGCCGACCAGATCGTCGACATCTATATCCCGCAGGCCGCCCATGAGATGGGCCAGATGTGGGTCGAAGACGCGATCGGATTTGCCAAGGTCACAATTGCCACCGCTCGCCTGCAGGGTTTGCTTACGCTTCTGGCGCCCCCCTGGGCAGCCAAGCCTTCGGAGATCGCGCACGGAACAAACGTGCTCTTGCTGTTGCAAGGGGATGACAGCCATACGCTGGGCCCGCACGTGGCCACAGCCCAATTGCGCCGCATGGGGTCGTCCGTGCGGATCATGTTTGGAGCAAGCGCCGATGTCGTACTTCGGACACTGTCTGAAGAAAGCTACGATATGGTATTGTTTTCGGGCTCACGGCCCGAGTCTCTTGCATCGATTGCAAAGTTGGTTAAACGCGTCCGAACCGGAATTTTGGCGCCACCACCTATGGTCTTGGGAGGGATCGTACTTTCGTTGACCGACGGTGTGAAAGAAAAGACGGATGTCGATCTGGTTACAAACGACGTGAAGGTTGCTCTCAAGCTTTGCGAAAAGAAGAAGTCCCGAAGCAGGTCTTTGGCAAGGTAGATGAATAGTAGTGGATCCAACTTTTGGAGCAGTGGTTCTGTTCCCCTGATCGATGCAGAGGTTTTGTCGAGCATACTGGCCGTCGCTTCTGACATCGCTCTTGTTGTATCCGCGAATGGGACTGTCCTTTCAGTCCTGATCAACCCGAACGAAACCTCTTTTGGAAAACTGAACCATTGGGAAGGCCGCCCGCTCAAGAATTTCCTGACGCGCGAAAGCATTCCAAAGATCGAGTCGGCAATGGCCGCGATGTCGGATGGTGAAGTTCCCGCGCGCTCTGTTGAACTCAATCATTCCGACAATGCGGTGTGGGAATTCCCGGTGCGGTACAGCTTTCACCCGTTTGGGTCGGATGGATCGTTCCTGATGCTGGGCCGCGACCTGCGGCCAATCGCGGAAACGCAGCAACAGCTTGTTCAGGCGCAGATGTCGCTGGAGCAAGGCTATGAGGCACGCCGTGAATTCGACGCCCGCTATCGCCTGCTGCTGCGCACGGTGCGTGACAGCGTCGTCTTCGTGTCGGTGAATGACGGCAAGATCAAGGACATCAACGATCCGGCCGCCAGCCTGCTTGGTTCAACACGAGAAGACCTGATCGGGTCTTCCTTTTCGCAGGAATTCCGCGACAAGCGGCGGGAAGAATTCATCGAAGCGCTGATCAATTCGGCGATCTCGGAAAACACGACTGGCGTCGAAGTACAATCGCGCCGTGGCCGGCAACGGATTATCATCTCTCCGAACGTGTTTCGTGCGGCGGGCGAACGCATTTTGATCTGCAGGATGAGCACCGCCGAAGAGACCGCAAGCCGCTTTGACAATCTGAGCAACAGCCTAGCCTCGGTGTTCGAAAAAGGCTCTGATGCAATCGTCTTTACGAACATCACGGGTGGCATTGTGGCTTGCAACGACGCCTTCCTCGATATCGTGGATGCGGCCCATGCCGTTGATGTGCGGGGCCGCAGCCTTGCTGATTTCTTGGGTCGCGGGCAGATCGACATGAGCGTCCTGGTCGAAAACGCGCGGCGAACCGGCCAGATGCGCATGTATTCGACCAAATTGCTGAATGATTTTGGCGCCAAGACCCCGGTCGAGATGTCCGTGACCTTCATCGAGAACCGGAGCGAACCGGAATTGGGTTTCATCATCCGTGATGTCAGTCGTGTCGATGCCATGCGCAAGGCGCCGGTTCAGACAAATGAAGAATCCAGCCGTAATGTCATGGAACTGGTCGGCTCTGCGACACTCAAGGAAATCGTGTCCGAGACAACCGACGTTGTCGAAAAGATGTGTATCGAAACGGCTGTCAGCCTGACCCGCAACAATCGCGTCGCTGCCGCCGAGATGCTGGGACTTTCTCGTCAGAGCCTTTACGTCAAACTGCGTAAATACGGCCTTCTGAACAAGGACGGTGACGGCGACTGACGCCACCTGTCGCCAAGCCTGCGACCGAACCGCCAATCAATCCTGACGAACGCTTGTTTCACTTGATGTGAATCGTTTTGTCGTGTTTAGTTGACACATGACTGTCAGCGTAAGTTTACACTCCCCGAAGTACCCAGCGCCATCTGCCATGTTGGAGCTGATCAAACCCGTGACATGGTTTCCCCCGATGTGGGCTTATACCTGCGGTGCGATTGCGGCTGGCGTGCCTATCTGGGATCACATCTTTCTTGTTGTAGTCGGCATTATTCTGGCCGGTCCCGTAGTCTGCGGCATGAGCCAGGCCGCGAACGACTGGTGCGACCGCCACGTGGACGCGATCAACGAACCGGGACGCCCCATTCCTTCTGGCCGTATTCCCGGGCGCTGGGGATTGTGGATCGCCTTGGCCATGTCGGCGCTGTCACTTGCATTGGGCGCCTTGCTTGGCACCTGGGGGTTCATCGCAACCGTTGTGGGTGTGATCGCGGCATGGGTCTATTCGGTGGAACCCATCCGGCTGAAACGGTCCGGTTGGTTCGGTCCGGGGCTTGTGGGCCTGTCCTATGAAACGCTTCCCTGGTTTACAGGGGCTGCCGTTCTCAGCCAGACGCTGCCATCGACGCCCATCATCTTTATCGCCCTGCTTTACGGCATCGGCGCGCATGGCATCATGACTTTGAATGATTTCAAAGCTTTGGAAGGGGATCGCCAAATGGGTGTAAACTCTCTTCCGGTGACGCTCGGCCCCGAAAAGGCGGCGAAAGCGGCATGTGTCATCATGATCGTTCCGCAGATTTTCGTAATCATTGCCTTGGCGCGTTGGGGGCAATCGATCCACGCGTCTGCCATTCTTGCCCTTGTCTTGGGACAGCTTTGGGCAATGTCCGTCATGCTCAAGGATCCGAAGGCAAAGGCGCCTTGGTACAATGGGACGGGTGTTCTGATGTACGTATCCGGCATGATGGTGTCCGCCTTTGCGCTTAGATCAGTGGAGGCGTTCTGGTGACCCTTGGTTGGCTGGCAATTGTCCGTTTGGGACTGGTGCAGATGGCGTTGGGGGCGATTGTCGTTCTGACGACATCGACACTGAACCGCCTGATGGTGGTCGAGCTTTCTCTTGCCGCAGTTCTTCCCGGCGCGTTGGTTGCGTTGCATTACGGCATTCAGATCACGCGGCCGAATTGGGGCTTTATCTCGGACAAGGGCGGGAACCGAACGCGTTGGATCATCCGTGGCATGTTCATCCTTGCCGGCGGAGGGATTCTTGCCGCACTGGGCGTCGTGCAGATGGAATCGGACTATTGGACAGGGTTGGCCATGTCGATCCTGGCATACGCCCTGATCGGTCTGGGCGCCGGTGCTGCAGGCACGTCGGTTCTGGCCTTGCTGGCGACGGCAACCGCACCGCATCGGCGGGCTGCTGCAGCGACAATCACATGGCTGATGATGATCTTTGGCATTGCGATGACGGCCGGTGTTGTCGGTCAATTGCTGGATCCGTACACGCCCGCAGTCCTGATCCGCGTGGTCGGTGGCGTTGCGGCAGTGGCGCTGATCATCACCTTCCTGGCCACATGGCGCATCGAGCGCGGGGTCGAGGCAACGCCAGAAGCAGATCCTGTTCCCTTCCGCGAAGGACTGGCCGAAGTATGGGCCGAGCCCAAGGCGCGCATGTTCACGATCTTTGTGTTCCTGTCGATGACTGCCTATTTCATGCAGGAACTCATTCTTGAGCCTTATGCCGGCCTCGTCTTTGGATTCACGCCGGGCGAAAGCACAACCTTGTCCGGTATCCAGAATGGCGGCGTCTTCCTTGGGATGCTCACAGTCGGAATCGCCGCAACCGCGCTGCGCTTTGGAAGCTTGCGCAATTGGGTCATCGGAGGCTGCCTTGGCTCTGCGGCGAGCCTCTGCGTGATTGCAATGCTTGGCGGATACGCGTTGCCGCAAACACTTTTACCCGCTGTCTTTGCCCTTGGGTTCTTCAATGGGGCCTTCGCCGTAGCTGCCATCGGATCGATGATGGCGCTTGCCGGTGAAGGGCGCGAAAAACGCGAAGGCACGCGCATGGGGCTTTGGGGCGCAGCACAAGCC
Organism: uncultured Rhodobacterales bacterium; assembly: GCA_964476315.1. Classification (GTDB taxonomy): domain Bacteria; phylum Pseudomonadota; class Alphaproteobacteria; order Rhodobacterales; family Rhodobacteraceae; genus Marivita. Next base: position 4,984 of record CAYZAD010000092.1, on the reverse strand, counting down.
ATCGCGGCAGGCTTTGGTGGCCTGACAGGTGCCGCTGCGGCGGATGTCATGCGCACCTTTACCGCCGACGCCCCGGCCTTTGGCACTGTTTTTGTAATTGAAGCTGGCCTCTTTCTCTGTGCCGCCCTCATGGCGCTGCGCATCATGGAAGGTCGCGCCAGAAGAACCGAACTGATCGCAGGAGAATGACCATGTTTGATGTCGTTGTGGTGGGCGGTGGCCCGTGTGGTGCAACAGCAGCCGAAGACCTGGCCCGTTCGGGCTATAAAGTTGCGCTTCTTGATCGGGAAGGACGGATCAAACCCTGTGGTGGCGCCATTCCACCGCGACTGATGCAGGACTTTGACATTGGCGACGATCAGCTTGTGGCAAAGGTGAACACCGCTCGCATGATTTCCCCGACGGGACGTCACGTCGATATCCCGATCGAAAACGGCTTTGTCGGGATGGTCGACCGCAAGGATTTCGATCCGTTCCTTCGCGACCGCGCCGAAAAGGCCGGAGCCACACGTTTCACCGGAACCTATGTCCGGATCGAACGCGACAAGGCCACAAAGAAACGAGCCGTCATTTATCGTGACAAGGAAAGCGGTGAAGAACGTGAGCTGCAAACCAGGCTGATCATCGGCGCGGACGGTGCAAATTCACGTGTCGCGCGCGACGAAATCCCCGGTGGTGACAAGGTGCCTCTGGTCTTTGCATATCACGAGATCATTGCCGCCCCCGAAAAAAGCGATGTCTACGATCCGGTTCGTTGCGATGTCATCTATGACGGGGCGATCAGCCCTGACTTTTACGGCTGGGTGTTCCCGCATGGCGGCACCACCTCTGTCGGTATGGGCACCTATGTGCAAAGCGTGAACCTGAAAGAGGCCACGGCGGCCCTGCGCGAGGCGTCCGGATTGGCAGGTTGCGAAACACTGCGCAAGGAAGGCGCGCCCATCCCACTGAAACCATTGCGGTTTTGGGATAATGCCAATGACGTTGTCGTGGCAGGCGATGCCGCTGGTGTTGTCGCACCGTCAAGCGGTGAAGGCATCTATTATGCCATGATCTGTGGGCGTTTCGCAGCAACGGCCTGTGCGGCCACGCTGAAGACCGGAAAGATCAAGAACCTGGGCTTGGCCCGCAAGTTGTTCATGAAGGAACACAAGACGGTATTTCGGGTGCTGGGCCAGATGCAGGACGCCTATTACAAGAGCGATTCACGCCGCGAACGGTTCGTGTCCCTGTGTCACGATGTCGATGTTCAAAAGCTGACCTTCGAGGCGTATATGAACAAAAAGCTCGTGAAGGCACGGCCCATGGCGCACCTGAAAATCGGGTTCAAGAACGCGCGCCACCTTCTTGGGCTGGTTCGGGAGACACATGTATGACCCAGACCCTGATCCCTGCCTGGATCGGCGATACGCTTGAGCCTGTCGAAAAGCTCGATGCGCATATTCGTGGCCTCAAGCACAAGGCGATTTCCGTCTTTGTGCTGCGCGGGGATGAGGTTCTGATCCAGCGGCGGGCGATGGGCAAGTATCATACGCCCGGCCTTTGGGCCAATACGTGCTGCACACATCCGGATTGGGGCGAAACCAGCCTTGATTGCGCGAACCGGCGGTTGGACGAAGAACTTGGGATAACGGGTCTGACACTGGAATACCGCGACCGCGTGGAATACCGGGCCGATGTCGGTGGCGGTCTGATCGAACACGAGGTCGTCGACATCTTTCTGGCCGAAGTATCAGACACCCCAGACATGGCGTTGAATCCCGACGAGGTGATGGCGACCCGATGGGTCCGGTTTGGTACCTTGATGCAGGAAGTGATTAACGAACCCAGCCGCTTCACACCTTGGTTGCGCATTTACCTTGACACATATGCGCCGCAAATCTTCGGTGACCTGGCAGTTTCCTGCGTGAACCCAGCATAAAGCAGCCAATTTTAGTCACATTGGCTCCTGTTTGTTGCCTTAGTTTGTCCTTATGGATTTACGTGGGGCTCGAACTGGGGAGTTTGAGATGTCTGCTGCTGCTGTCGCCGCATCCGATCTGGAGCGGTACATGCTGGATCTTGTCAACGAAGAGCGCACAAGCCGCGGCTTGAATGCGCTTGTCTTGGACAAGACCTTGAATGCATCGGCAGATGCGCACTCGGCCTGGATGCTGGACAGCAATATTTTCAGCCATACAGGTGTCGGGAACTCCACGCCCACGGAACGTATGTCCGATGCCGGCTTCGATTTCTCTGGGTCGTGGCGGACGGCCGAAAATATCGCGGCACAAAGTGAGAGGGGCGATTCAGGGTTTTTCGACGACGTTTACGATCTGCACATCGCCTTGATGAACAGCCCCGGTCACAGACAGAACATCCTGATGCCCGACCTGGAAGTTGTGGGGATCGGAATCCAGACCGGGAATTTTTCCTACGACTCCGGAACCTATTTTTCGATCATGGTGACCCAGAATTTCGCTGCCACTGATGGCGCGATAACACCTGACGTGATTGGTCTGTCACCGGACAACCAACGTGATGCTGCGCCTGTTACCGATCCAACGGGCGTTCTGGTCGGTACCGCGACGGCAGAAAACCTTGTTGGCACACCAGAGAACGACACGATTACAGGTTCGGGCGGGGATGACATCCTGTCGGGCGAAGCGGGTACAGATACCGCCGTGTATATGGGTGATGCCGCGAACTATGGCATCACCATAACCGACAACACCATCGTCATCGAAGACCGAAGCGGCAACGACGGCACCGATGTTCTGAACAGCATCGAAATTCTACAATTCAGCAACTCTACCTTTGCGTTGAGTCAGTTCACCAATGTCAGTTCTTTGACGGATGCGGATATGCTCGCCTTTTGCGAGCTCTATGTCGCGTATTTCAATCGCGCACCGGATTCCGCAGGATTGCTGTTCTGGGGATCACGCCTTGCCGACGGCATGAGCATGGAGGCCATCGCAGCCGAGTTCTTTGGCCAACCCGAAACGGCTGCGCTTTATGGCGCGTCAACGGATAACGGTGCTTTCGTGTCAGCCGTCTATTCGAATGTTCTTGGTCGCGCACCGGACGATGACGGCTACGCCTACTGGGTCGACATTCTGGACCGGGGGGTGGTGGATCAGTCGTCTTTCATTCTCGCGATGATAGAGGGCGCCAAGGCCGCGTCGGGCAGTGCCGCCGATGCGCAATACCTTGAGACCAAGGCCGAGATCGGTGCCTACTACGCCGTCGTAAACGGTTTGAACAACGTCGCCGTTGCCAATACGGCAATGCAGGCCTTCGACGGGACGGTGGGATCGGTTGCCGAAGCCAAGGACATCATCGACAGCTACGCGGCATCCGTAGACACTGCGTTCGGATCGGAATTCACCATCGGTGTGACCGGTTTGGTCGAGGACGCGCTTGCCTGGGTCTGATCCTCAGGCGCCCTTTGACAGAGGTACAACCTTGCCGTCGTTCGAAACGAGCGAAACCGCCAGTTTATACATATCAAACCGTGTCAGCCCGGCATCGGCATACATGTCATCCGGTGAGGCCTGATCGATAAACCGGTCGGGAAGGGTCATCGTGCGCACCTTGAGCCCATGATCCATTGCACCGCGGTCCGTCAGTTCATGCAGCACCATGGAGCCAAAACCACCCCGGGCACCCTGTTCGACCGTGATCAGGACCCTGTGCTTGGCGGCAAGCGACATGATCAGGTCAATGTCCAAGGGCTTGGCAAAGCGGGCGTCAGCGATGGTCACGGAAACGCCGTCATTTTCCAACAGCCGGGTTGCGGCCTCGACTTCGGCGAGGTGGGCTCCGAAACTGAGGAAAGCGACGTCCGTTCCTTCCTGGATCACCCGACCTTTGCCAATTTCGAGGACCTCTCCCCGCTCTGGCATTTCCACGCCATTGCCCGCGCCACGCGGATAGCGGAACGCAATGGGCCCTGAATCATGTGCTGCCGCGGTGGCCACCATGTGCTTCAGCTCTGCCTCGTCAGCCGCTGCCATCACTGTCATGTTGGGCAGCGCCGCCAGGTAGCCGACATCGAAAGCACCCGCATGGGTAGCGCCATCAGCACCAACAAGCCCCGCGCGATCAATTGCAAAGCGGACGGGCAGGTTTTGCAAAGCGACGTCGTGCACCACCTGGTCATAGCCGCGCTGCAGGAACGTGGAATAAATCGCGCAGAAGGGTTTGAGGCCTGAAGCCGCCATTCCAGCGGCAAAGGTCACGGCGTGTTGTTCTGCAATGCCAACATCGAACACGCGATTCGGGAAACGGTCGGCGAGGATATCGATCCCGGTTCCACCGGGCATCGCAGCGGTGACACCCACGATGTTGGGATCGCGCGCCGCTTCTTCGGTGAGCGTTTCGCCAAAAACCTTGGTATAACTTGGCGCGTTCGGTTTGGATTTGGCCTGTGTGCCCGAGATCACATCGAACTTTGCCACGCCATGATACTTGTCGGCGCTGTTTTCGGCAGGCGCATAGCCTTTGCCCTTGACCGTGCAGCAATGGATGAGGACCGGCCCGGTTGCCCGTGCCCGCGCGGCCCGCAGGACCGGCAAAAGCTGGCTCATGTCATGCCCGTCGATGGGACCGATATATTCAAAACCCAACTCTTCGAACAGCGTGCCGGAGGCGGTGAGGTTCCCGGTTACCAGCTGGCGCGCACGCTTTGCGCTTTCGCGCATCGGTTCCGGCAAGGCGGCCTCGAAGCCTTCGGCAAGCGACTTCATCTTGGCCAGGGGTTCGTTGGCGTAAAGGCGGCTGAGGTAGGAGGACATCGCCCCAACGGGTGGCGCGATGCTCATTTCATTGTCGTTGAGGATCACGAACATCCGGCGGCCTTCGTGGCCGGCGTTGTTCATCGCCTCGTATGCCATGCCAGCGCTGATCGATCCGTCTCCGATCACGGCGATGGAATCCCCGGTCGGGCGTCCCATGTCGCGACCCACGGCAAAGCCCAGCGCGGCGGAAATCGAGGTCGAGGAAT
>CAYZAD010000091.1:0-10617 GCA_964476315.1 uncultured Rhodobacterales bacterium | reverse complement strand
CGGACATGTACGAGTTGAAGAAGTGGCGGAAACCGTTGGCCCGCTTGTCTTTACCCGTGGTGTCGTTGGAGTGCGTGAGGCCCGCCATGAAGATGACGCCCGCTTCCTGACACAGCGCCTGAACGGCAACCGCCACACCCGAAGACGACCCGCCGGTGATCATCACCGCACCATCTTTTTCGATCATCGACTTCGCCGAGGCGCGTGCAGCGTCAGACTTTGTCTGCGTGTCGCCTGTCACGTACTCGACTTTCTTGCCAAGGATACCGTTGCCCTGCAGCGCCTTCGACGAGAAGGTATTGAGCATGCCGCCGTCACCTTCGCCGTTCAGGTGCTCAACGGCCAGTTCGTAGGCGCGCAGTTCGTCTGCACCTTCGTCCGCGTAGGGGCCGGACTGTGGTACGTTGAAGCCAAGCGTGACGGTAGAGCCGGTCGGCGCGTTGGTGAAACCGCTCTCTTGTGCCGACAGGTATGTCGGAACTGCGAGGCCTGCACCGGCAATCGCGCCGGTCTTGAGCACGCCACGGCGTGTCAGGTTACCTTTGGACATGTAATCCTCCCAATGTCTTTAAGGGGCAAGCAGGGATCCCTACCCCGCCAATGCCGCACATATGTGCAAGACGATTATCGGCTATGCAGTGAAAACATGGCAATAAGCGCTTTCCCTAAAACGATTTTTCTGTCAAAAAATGCACAACGCAGTGCAGAAATTTGTAAATGAATTTATTCCGCACCGCAGAAAGCGCTTGAATCGTCACAGGATTTTGCCATGCCCCGCGACACGTTGACTGGCAGCCGAATTCGTGAACGGCGCGTCATGGCGGGCATCAAGCAGGCAGAACTGGCAAAACGCGCCGATATCTCGCCGTCTTACCTCAACCTGATCGAACACAACCGCCGCAGAATCGGCGGCAAGCTGCTGGTGGATATTGCCCATGCGCTGGGGGTTGAACCGGCATCCTTGACGGAAGGGGCGGAAACGACGCTGCTGGCCACGCTGCGCGAAGCGGCGACCGATACCGATCTGTCGCCGGCGGAGTTGTCGCGGGTCGAGGAATTTGCCGGGCGCTTTCCCGGCTGGGCCGGGATCCTGGCAAACAACCAGCGCAAGATCGAGACGCTGCAGCAAAGCGTGGAGGCCTTGACCGATCGTCTGACCCATGATCCGCACCTTGCCGCGTCGCTGCATGAAATGCTGTCCACCGTGACCGCGATCCGGTCCGCGGCATCCATTCTGGCCGAACCCGGGGACATCGAACCGGAGTGGCAGCGCCGGTTCAACCGCAACATCTACGAAGACAGCGCGCGCCTTGCGGACACCAGCCGCAGCCTGGCCCAGTATCTTGAAGAGGCCGATACCGGTGCTGCGGAAACCAGCGCGCCGCAAGACGAGTTGGACAGTGTTTTCCAGCGGATCGGGTTCCATGTCGCCCAGTTGGAGGCCGAAGAGGCCAGCGTCGATGCCGTGGTATCAGAACTTTCGACCGGGTTGTCCCAATCGGCGCAATGGCTGTTGCACAAGGTGTTGTCGCGCTACCGCGACGACGCCCGCAAGCTGCCGCTGGAGCTTTGCGCGCGGACCGTGCAGGCGTCTGGCAGCGATCCCTTGATGTTTGCCGATATCGCAGACACGGATGTCGCAACAGCCATGCGGCGCCTGGCGCATCTGCCTGAGTCCATTCTGCCGGACCCGGTGGGGCTTGCGATTTGTGATGCGTCAGGTGTGACCACGTTCCGCAAGCCGCTGCCGGAATTTCCCTTGCCGCGTCTGGGGGCGGGCTGTGCGCTGTGGCCCCTCTACGGAGCGCTGACGCGGCCCATGATGGTCCTGGAGAAACGCGTGGAGCAAGCGACGCGGACAGCGGCGCAACACAGGGTGGTGGCCATCGCGCAACCTGCACATCGTCCGCGTGCGGGGCAGGACGTTCTGTTCGAAAGTCACATGCTGATCATCCCGGATACCCGGCGCGAACACCGCGAAACGGTTGAACGGCTTGGTCTGACCTGCCGGATTTGCCCGGAAATGGAGTGCATCGCGCGGCGCGAGCCTTCGATCTTGGTCGCATCGGTCGCGCGGAATTTTTGACATGCTGCACATAAAACGGTTTAGAGTGCAGGAGTTGGCCTGATTTGGCAGCAAGCCGAACAACGCCAATGCGGCTCGGGGGAGGGGACGCATGTCGAAGCAGGTTCTGTTGATCGAAGATGAACCGAATATCATTGAGGCGATCAGCTTTATACTGTCTCGGGACGGATGGTCCGTGAAGACGCATTCCAACGGCGCGGATGCCGTGGATATCGTGCGCGAGCGCCAGCCGGATGTCCTCATCCTCGACGTGATGTTGCCGGGCAAAAGTGGCTATGACATCCTGCGCGAACTGCGGGATGATCCGCTTGGGGCCGAACTTCCGGTGCTCATGCTGACGGCGCGCGGCCAGACCAAGGACCGCGAGATTGCAGAGCGCGCGGGCTGCGACGCCTTCATGACAAAACCCTTTTCCAACGCCGACATGTTGGAGACCGTGAGAACCCTGGCCTCGAAATGACCCAGCAGACGGAAAGATCCGGGAAACCGCCTGTCTTTCATGGAAAGCGCGCCTATCGTCTGCGGCGCCTGATGGATGCGGCCCGTTTGGCCCCGCTGCTGGCCTTGATGCTGTGGTTGCTGCCACTGTTCTGGCCACAATCGGGGGACGGCCGCATCAGCAGCGCCACCGCGCTGATCTACATTTTTGGCGTCTGGGCTGGCGTGATCGCCCTGACATGGTCATTGTCCCGCGCATTGGGAAAAATGCCTGAAAACCATGCGGATGCAGACCTGTGACGACGCTCAATGTCCTGATCGCGGTATGCGGCGCCTATGTGCTGTTTCTGTTTGCGGTGGCGTTCCTCGCGGATCGCATGGCGCAACAGGGGCGCAAGGCATGGCTGCGCTCACCGCTGATCTACACGCTGTCGCTGTCGATCTACTGCACGGCATGGACGTTTTACGGGGCCGTCGGATCGGCCGCACGCAACGGGTTTGAATACCTGACCATCTACCTTGGCCCGACCCTTGTCATGGTCAGTTGGTGGTGGCTCTTGCGGAAACTGGTGCGCATCGGGCGAACACAGAAGATCACGTCAATCGCTGACCTGATCTCGTCGCGGTATGGCAAATCCAGCTTGCTTGCCGCCGGTGTGACGATCCTCGCGGTGATTGGCACAACGCCCTATATTGCGCTGCAACTGCAATCCGTGACCTTGTCGTTTTCCGTCTTTGCATCGGATGCACGTGATGTGTCACCCGACTCGCTGGGCACGCTTGCGCTTTGGCTGTCGCTGGGCATGGCGCTGTTCACGGTTCTGTTCGGCACGCGCAACCTTGATGCCAAGGAACGCCACGACGGCGTTGTCATGGCCATCGCGGTCGAGGCGGTTGTGAAGCTTGTGGCGCTTTTGTCCGTGGGCATCTTTGTCGTGTGGGGGGTCAGCGGCGGTGTGTCGGAAGCGCTTGCGCGGATCGATGCGTCGGAGTTCGGTCAATGGCAGACCGATCGCGGCCGCTGGGCCGGGCTGATCTTCCTGTCTGCCGCTGCCTTTTTATGCCTGCCCCGCACGTTCCAGGTGCTGGTCGTTGAAAACGACGATGAAGGCCACCTGCGGACCGCCAGCTGGGCCTTTCCGTTGTACCTGGGGCTGATCAGCCTGTTTGTCGTACCGATTGCCGTGGTCGGGCTTGACCTGATGCCAGAGGGATCGAACCCGGATCTGTTCGTTTTGACCATTCCTCTTGCCTTGGGGGAAAACGGGCTGGCGATGCTGTCATTCCTCGGGGGGTTCAGTTCCGCCACATCCATGGTGATTGTCGCGGCGATTGCCCTGTCGACCATGGTGTCGAACCACATCGTGATGCCGATCTGGCTGAAGCTGAGCGTGCGGGGGGCCAGCGTTTCCGGCGATGTCCGCAATGCTGTTCTGATGGCGCGCCGGATCTCGATCGTGGCGGTGGTGATGCTGGGATACCTGTATTATCGCATGTCAAGCGGCGGAGAGGCGTTGGCGGCCATCGGTCTGGTGGCGTTCTGCGGGCTGGCACAGGTTCTTCCGGCCATGCTCGGCGGGATGTTCTGGCGCGGGGCGACGCGGTTGGGGGCATTTGCAGGTTTGACTGCGGGCTTCGCGATCTGGCTTTACACCCTGTACCTGCCCAGTTTTGGAATTGGGACGATGTTGCCCATGACCGTGGTCGAGAACGGGTTGTTCGGGCAGCACTGGTTGCGCCCAGATGCGCTGTTCGGGATCGAAGGCATGGATCAATTGATGCACGCTCTGGTCTGGAGCATGGCTTTCAACGTGCTGGCCTTTGTCTCGGTGTCTCTGGTGACATTCCCGTCTCCGCTGGAACGGCTGCAGGCCGCGCAATTCGTCAATATTTTCGAACTGTCCGGCAGTGCGCGTGGCCAATCCGGCGGGCTTGCCCAGGCCGAAGACCTGATGGTGATGGCACAGCGTATTCTTGGCGCTGACGAAGCGCAGGCGCTGTTCACCTCGCATGCCCGGAAACAGGGTGTTCGCGGAGACCTGCCAGAGCCGACACCGGACTTTCTGGATGCGCTGGAGCGCGAGTTGGGCAGTTCGGTGGGTGCGGCGACCGCGCATGCGATGGTCGGGCAGATCACGGGTGGCATGCTTGTTTCGGTCGAAGACCTGATGGCGGTGGCCGATGAAACGGCGCAGATGCTGGAATATTCGGCCCGGCTCAAGGAACAGTCCGAGGAACTGAGCCGCACGGCGCTCGAGTTGCGCAATGCCAACCAGAAACTCACGCGGCTTTCGATCCAGAAAGATGCGTTCCTGAGCCAGATCAGCCACGAATTGCGCACACCCATGACCTCGATCCGGGCGTTTTCGGAAATCCTGCGCGACACCGATGGCATGGGGCCCGCCGATCAGTCGCGTTATGCGTCGATCATCCACGACGAAGCGCAGCGCCTGACGCGGCTTCTGGATGACCTGCTTGACCTGAGTGTCGTCGAAAACGGTCAGGTGAATCTCAACCTCCGCGAAGGTACGCTCAAGGACGCGCTGGATCGGGCGGTGTCCTCTGCTGCGATTGGCGAAGACGGCGCGCGGCTTGATATCCGGCGCGATCCCGCGAAAGAGGACATCCTGCTCTTCACCGACATGGACCGTCTGAGCCAGGTGTTCATCAACCTGATCGCGAATGCCCGTAAATACTGTGACGCCAGGGAGCCGCGCCTGGTGATCCGGGTGATGCAGGATGCGGACCGCGTGGTGCTTGATTTTCATGACAACGGGTCCGGCATTTCCGCAGAAGCGGCCGACATGATCTTTGAAAAATTCGCCCGGGTGAGCGACCAGAAGGCGGGTGGGGCCGGGTTGGGCCTCGCCATTTGCCGTCAGGTGATGAACCGACTGGGTGGGTCTGTGGATTTCATACCCTCAAGCACGGGCGCGAATTTCCGGGTCATTCTGCCGTACAGGCTGGCGATGGCGGCGCAGTAACGCTTTGCCGGTAAGGTATTGGCAACCAATTTCTTGCATAGCTTGGGTCAGTTGACTCCAAGGGGGCTTGCGGTCCTATGCCCGATGGCACAGCAGAATCCGTTCTGGAAAGGAAAGCGACCGCGCAGCGGCGTGCCTTGGGCGTTGGTGCGGTATCGATCCCGCGTGCGCTGGGCCGCAGCCTGTCGATTGCAGCGGATGCGCTTTGGGCTTTGGGGGTGTCCTGCACGCTGAAATCCGACGACCTCGTGTCAACCGACCGCGCCCTGGCCCGGCTTGATCCGGACCAGTTGTTCATCATCCTTGAAAAAGACGGTGGGCCCGCCGCGCTGGTCGCTTTGGATCGGCATATGGTCACCGGCCTGATCGAGGTGCAAACCCTGGGCAAGGTCACCCGGTTCCCGCTGGACGACCGGCCTTTCACGCCGACGGATGCCGCGATGATGGCGCCCTTGGTCGATGCGGCCCTGCCAAGGTTCGGATCCATGGTAAGTACGCAGCCGGAACGCGCCCATTTGCAGGGATACGTGTTTGGCGCGCAGGCCGATGATGTGCAAATTGCCGGTCTCGCGCTGGACGCCGACCAGATGCATGCGGTGCATTTCGATGTCAGCCTTGCCAACGGCACCCGTGACGGGCGCATGGCGTTCCTGTTCCCCGAACCGGACCCTGCACCCGAACGGGACGGGGCCAGAAAAGGCGGAAAATATGAAGAGGCCATGAAGATGGTGCCGGCGCGCATGCATGCCGTGCTGACCCGCATCCATATCCCACTGGCCAAGGCGCAGGCGCTCAAGCCGGGTGACGTGCTCGAGATCTCTCCGAATGCCATTCTGGCGGCCACGCTGGTGGTGGATGGCGGGCACGTTGCCGCAAAGGGCAAGATGGGGCAGATGAACGGCTTTCGCGCCATTCGGATCGGCGGTGACATGAAATTGTTGCACAAACCCGCGCCACCGCAGGACATGTCCGATGCACCACCAGCGACCCCGCCGACGGTCGGGGCTTCGCTGGATTTCCCGGCCCCGCCATCCCGGACGACACAGATAGTGAACCCGCCGCAAGGGCAGGATGTCAGTCTCGAAGGCTTCTCGACCGGTCCTGTCGACCCGGCAGACCTGCTTTAGCGCTGTGCTGCCGCGATGGCATCGAGTGTCGGACGCATGGCCGACAGATCATAGCCCGCCTGCGCCACAGCCCCGAGGATCTCATCCGCGCTCTTGTGTCCGGCCTGGCTGAACGCCCACAGGATCGAACTGCGCGTGCCGGACGCACAATAAGCCAGAACCGGTCCGTCTGCCGCGTCGATCAGGGCCGCCTGCGCCGCGACGCGGTCCGGGGTCATGGTCTGGTGCGTGATGGGCAACACCTCGAACGTCATGCCCGCCGCTTCCACGGCGGCACGGATCGTCTCTGATTGATGGCTGGGCGGCACTTCCATGTCCGGGCGATTGCAGATCACGGTTGTGACCCCAGCCGCCTTGATGTCAGCGACGTCCTCAACGCTGATCTGAGGTGACACGTAATACCGGTCGGTGATGTGGCGAATATCCATGTGTTTGTCCTATTTCGCAGGAACGGTTCTGTCCAGCCAACCGCGCATCGCCGGCATGGCCCCCATGCCTGCCAGCATGGCGATCAGGAATACGAAGCCTTCAAAGCCGCCATAGCTCAGGGATGCGATCACCGGTCCGGGGCACAGGCCGACAAGCCCCCAGCCCATGCCGAACATCACCGATCCAATCACGAGGTTGCGCCCGAGACGCGGTTCCGGTGGCGGGGGAAAGCTGTTGCCCAGAAGCGCTGTCGTGCGTCGCGCCGCAAGCCGCCAGGCGATGGCCATCGGAATGATCGCACCGCCCATGACAAAGGCCAGCGTCGGGTCCCAATCGCCGAAAATGTCCAGCCAGCCCTGCACTTTGCGCGTGTCGGTCATGCCGGAAATCAGAAGACCGGCACCAAAAAGCCCTCCGGCCAGAAACGCAAACACCGGTCGCATCAAATGACCCCCAGAACATGGCGGAACAACACAACCGTTATGCCGCCGGCCAGAATGTAGAACACCGTTGACACCATCCCGCGCAGGGACAGCCGCGAGATGCCGCACACGCCATGGCCCGACGTGCATCCATTGGCCAGGCGGGTCCCCACGCCGACCAACAGTCCGGCCGCAATCAGGACGGGGATATTGCTGGTGGCATGCGTTTCCTGCGGCCCGAGCAAAAGCAGCAACAGCATCGGGATCAGCGCGAGACCGGCCAGAAAGCTTACGCGTTCCACGAGCGTGTCGCGCCCGCTGCCATCGATCAGGGCGCCGATGATGCCGCTTGCGCCCATCACCCGGCCATTTGCCAGCAGGTAGACCGCGCCGCCAAGGCCGATCAGCAGGCCACCCAGCAATCCGTAAATCCAATCAGGGTTCATAAAGCGTCAGAGTCCATTCACAGGCACTTTGAGAAACACCTTGCCTTCCTCATCGGCTGGCGGCATCTGGCCCGCCCGCATGTTCACTTGCAGCGACGGAATGATGAGTTTGGGCATGGCAAGGGTCGCGTCACGGGCATCGCGCATTTCGACAAAGGTGTCTTTCGAGGCCCCGCCGCCCACATGCACGTTCTTGGCCTTCTGTTCGCCGACGGTGGTTTCCCAAGCAAAATCTTCACGACCCGGGGCTTTGTAGTCATGCCCCACGAAAATCCGCGTCTCATCCGGGAGCGCCAGGATTTTCTGGACCGAGTCGTAAAGTTCCGAAGAGGAGCCGCCCGGGAAATCGCAGCGCGCCGTGCCGAAATCGGGCATGAACAGCGTGTCGCCGACAAAGGCCGCATCGCCGATGACATAGGTCAGGCAGGCCGGCGTGTGGCCCGGCGTATGCAGGACATCCGCACGCATCTGGCCGATATGGAAGCTGTCGCCTTCGACAAAAAGCTTGTCGAACTGACTGCCGTCGCGCTGGAATTCCGTGCCTTCGTTGAACACCTTGCCAAAAGTGTCCTGCACCACCTGAATACGGTCGCCGATCCCGATCTTGCCGCCAAGCGCTTCCTGAAGATAGGGCGCTGCACTCAGGTGATCGGCGTGGACATGGGTTTCCAGCAGCCATTGAACGTCAAGATCGTTTTCCTTGACATAGGCGATGATGGCGTCAGCGGATTTTGTGTCTGTCCGCCCCGAGGAATAGTCGAAATCGAGCACACTATCGACAATGGCGCAGGCGCGGCCCGCAGGGTCCTGCACCACGTAGGAGATTGTGTTGGTCGCATCGTCGAAAAAGCCAGTTACTTTGGGTGTCATGTCAGTCTCCCTCTTTCTGCAGAACATATATACATATCGGAATACGTATCAACCCTTGCGTTTGACGATGAAGATGTCACCTCGAAAAAAATTGGCGACATCTGCCTGACTATGCAAGACGTCGCTGATCAAAGCCATGTTTTTTCGCCAAAACGGCTTTATGACGCGTGCGCGCTGCCTGTCGGGTCGGAGAGATAGGCCAGCACGTCATTCTTGCCGATCACCCCGATAGGTTTGCCTTTTTCTACGACGACAAGATCGGCATCGCTGGACACCAGCGTTTGCATCACCGTTTGCACGCGTGCATCTGCATCCACATGCTGGCCGCTTTGTGGTTCCCTGACAGCACGCATCACGTCCCGTGCGCGCAGCACGCCCAGCGGGTTCATATGTTGTACGAAGTCGGCGACGTAGTCGTTCGAAGGATTGCGGAAAATGTCCTGCGGTGTGCCGCATTGGACGATGCGGCCCCCTTCCATGATGGCAATGCGGTTTCCGATCTTGAACGCTTCGTCCAGGTCGTGGCTGACAAAGATGATGGTGCGCTTCAACCGCTCCTGCAGTTCCAGAAGCTCGTCCTGCAGCTTGGTTCGGATCAGTGGATCGAGCGCTGAAAACGGCTCGTCCATCAGCAGGATCGGCGCATCGGTCGCAAAGGCGCGCGCCAGCCCGACACGTTGCTGCATGCCGCCTGACAATTCCCCGACCTTGCGATCTGCCCAATCAGCGAGGCCGACAAGGCTCAACTGCGTCTCGACCCGGTCCTTGCGTTCCGCCTTGGACTGGCCGCCCAGTTCCAGCCCCAGACCGACGTTTTCGCGCACTGTACGCCACGGCAAGAGGCCGAATTGCTGAAACACCATCGCGACATGTTCCAGCCGCAGCTTGCGCAGCGTCGCCGGATCGGCATGGGTGACGTCGATCAGCTTGTGTCCATCATGCACCCGGACCCGGCCGCGCACCACCGGGTTCAACCCGTTGACCGCGCGCAATAGGGTGGACTTTCCCGATCCGGACAAACCCATGAGAACAAGGATCTCGCCCTCTGCCACGTCGAGAGAGCAATTGTGCACCCCCAGAACCTGGTTCGTCGTGGTTTGGATTTCGCTCCGGTCCTGGCCCTGGTCCATGAGCGGCAGGGCGGTTTCAGGCTTGTCCCCGAAGACGATGGACACGTTGTCAAAGGCGACGCGGGTCTCGGTCATTTGTCGCGCTCCATCCGCAGCATCCGGTCGAGGATGATCGCGACGACGACGATCACGAACCCGCTTTCGAACCCGCGCGCCGTGTTGACCTGGTTCAGCGCGCGCACGACGGGCACACCCAGACCATCGGCCCCGACAAGCGCGGCAATCACCACCATCGACAGCGACAGCATGATCGTCTGGTTCAACCCGGTCATGATCTGTGGCAGGGCCGAGGGCAACTCCACCTTCCACAACAGCTGTTGGCGTGTCGCGCCAAAAGCCTCGGCCGCTTCGATCAGCGGCGTCGGGGTCGAGCTGACCCCCAGATGCGTCAGGCGGATTGGTGCGGGCAGGACAAAGATCACCGTCGCGATCAGGCCGGGCACCATCCCGATGCCGAAAAACACGATCGCGGGGATGAGATAGACAAAGGTTGGCAGGGTTTGCATCAGGTCCAGAACGGGCCGCATCCAGGCGTAAAGCCGGGGGCGGTGGGCCGCTGCGATGCCGATGGGCACACCGATGCCCATGCACACGACGCAGGCGGACAGGACCAGCGTCAGGCTTTCGGTGGTTTCCTCCCAATAGCCCTGGTTGATGATGAACAGGAACCCAAGCGCCACGAACA
>CAYZAD010000090.1:6928-10642 GCA_964476315.1 uncultured Rhodobacterales bacterium | reverse complement strand
CTGATCCTTCAGGGCCTGGACTACCATTTTCGCTCCGGTCATCTGACGTGTCATCACTATGCTCCGTATACAGACACTTTGTATTTCGCAAAAAAAAGCCCCCGGTGGTCACTCGGGGGCGCATGGGGTCCTATTCAGGTTCCGTTTACCGGCCCATGCACCTTACTCCTACAATGACGACTAGGTCGCGCATTTGATGTAGCTCCTTTTCGCGTGCGGGGACATTATGGGGATGCTCAAGGGGCGTCAACCGCCAGATTGCGAAAAAGAGTACCTGAAAGCCGGAAAATTTTGCGCTTTATTGCGCGCAGATGGCGGTGTTTTGAAACTTCGCGAAAATCGGGCGGGTTGCGGGCTGTCAGCGCAGCAGATGTGCGCCTATGCGCGAAAACGTGAATTGTGGTGACGGACGCGCCGTGTAAAACTGAACCAACAAGTTCAGTTGCTTGATGGAGGCGAAACATGCTTGGAAAACAAATCACCCGCGTGCGGTCGTTTTCGATGGTGCATGCGACGGTTCTCGTGGCCGCGATTGCGGTGGCGAGCCTGATCAGCCCGGCCATCCAGCAAAGCGCGCTGGATACCGGCCATCAGGTGGCCCGTTCCGACGCCGGGCCGGGCGCTGCCGTCCTGATGCGCGTGACCTTGGTCAAATGGTGGGATTGCGACGCGGCGCCGAAAGACGTGGACGTCTAGGCGACCGGGCCGGGGTTACACGTTGACGCCGGTTCCCTGCAGAACGCCATGTTCCAATGCATAGCGTGTCAGGCCCGCGGTCGAGCTGATGCCAAGTTTGCGCTTGATGTTCTTGCGGTGAGTTTCAACGGTGCGCACCGAGATATCCAGCGTCACGGCCACTTCCTTGTTCGACTTGCCCTGTGCCAGTTCCAGCAGGATCGTCTGTTCCCGGTTCGTCAACTGTTCCCGTCCGCCATCATCTGTCGGGGTCAGGGCGCCCTCGGCCCCCGTACACAGGTACTGTTCGCCCCGCATCACCGCATCGATCGCGTTCTTGATTTCTTCGGTGGGCACGTCTTTGAGCACGTAGCCTTTGGCCCCATGACCCAAAGCGGTTGAGATGTATTCCGGCGTGTCGTGCATGGAAAGCACCAGAACACGTGTTTCGGGGCGACGCTCGAGCACGATTTCAGTGGCAGAAAGGCCGTTGAGCCCGGGCATGTTGAGATCCATCAGAACCACGTCCGGAGAAAGATCCTCAAGCTGATCGATCAGCGCCTGACCGTTGCTCAGGGTCGCGAGAACCTCGATATCGTCATAGCCGTCAAGGATCGCTTCGATCCCTTCGGCAACCATGGGGTGGTCATCCACAACGACAACGCGTGTTCGAGTATTCATGCTGGAGCCTCGGTCAGTTTGGACTGCTGCCGGTCTTCGGGGGGCAACATGTGCGTCAGCGGAATGTCGGCCTCGATACTTGTGCCGGTGGCCGATGACAAGATACGCAAGGTTCCGCCCAACTGGTCAATGCGTTCCTGCATGTTGCGCAAACCGATCCCGTCACGACCGGACGCGCCGGTGGTCTCGAAACCCTGTCCATCGTCCTGAATGCGCAACGTGGCGCCGCCGGGGTGGCCACGCAGGTCAATCCTCACCTGGCTGGCCTGTGCGTGCCGTTCGACATTGGTCAAAGCTTCCTGCGCGATGCGGTACAGCGCGATCTTGGCGTTCTGGTCCAGTCGGTTGCGAAACACGACAGTTTCGAAATGCGTTTCAATTCCCGTTCTTGCGCGGAAATCCTCGCTCAGGGACTTGATCGCGGGGCCAAGCCCGAGATCGTCCAGAACGCCGGGGCGCAGGTCACGGCTGATCCGGCGGACCTCGGTGATGGCCGTGTTCAGATTGTCGATGCCTTTCTGCAGGGGCTCGGATGCGGTGGGGTCGCCCTTGCGCGACCGCCGCAACGCCACATCCAAGGCATATTTGACGCCGACAAGGATCTGGCTGATGCCATCGTGCAGTTCGCGCGCCACGCGACCGCGTTCTTCTTCCTGCGCGTCCAGAACACGCTGCGTCAGTTCCCGCAGCTTGGCATCGGCCAGCTTGCGTTCGCGCACGTTCAGGAACACGCCGCTCAAGAAGACCATCAACAGCGCGGCAAGAGTGATCCCCGAGATATAGACGAAGGTTTGCTGGACGCGGGCTTCCACTTCGGCGCGGGCCGCGGCGACGGACGACACAACGTCGTCAATGAAGACGCCTGTCCCGACGGCCCAGCGCCAGCTTGGAAAAGAGGTGACGTAGGTAATCATGCGCGCCTCTTGCCCGGTCGAGGGTTTGGGCCACAGGTGTTCGACATAGCCCGCACCGGCGCGCGCCGTTGAGATGAATTCCTGCACCACGGGCGTGCCCTCGCTGTCCTGCAAATCGATCCAGTTCTGATTGATCAAGTCGGTCTGGCGCGGGCTGACAAGGTTCGTGCCGTCATAGTCGTAAACGAAAAAGAACCCTTCGTCCCCGTAGATCATCGCGCTCAGGATCTGGGCCACCTGATCACGTGCGGCCTGATCGTCGGGGGCCGCTGACCCGTAGATGAAATAGAAGCCGTTGCGGGCCTGGGTGACGTAATTGCGCAGCTCGCGTTTCTTGGCTTCGATCAACTGCGTTTCCAGCACCGCAATCTCGCGGTCCGCCATCGTCCGCGATTGGTTTGCCACAAGCATGGCAATGGCCGCCGCAGACAGGATGAGCGGAACAGAGGCCAGAAGGAAAAGCTTCTGACCGTTGGTGATGCGAAGGCGATTGAACGTCCATGCCATGCAAAACCGCTAGCGCAGGAACTTGGCGAATCAAAGTCACGATCCAGAGGTGTTTGCGGTAACAAGATCAATAATTGAGCATTTGCAGCGCAATTTTCGGCAAACCTACGTAGGAGTGGGTATTTGCATGAGACCTTTGTCTGAGTAGGGTCGCCGCACTTAACGATCCGCGCAAGTGGCGGGATGGCCGCGTTTGCGCATCCAATTCAAGGGGAGGAAATACATGGATCGTCGTTCATTCCTACGGGCTTCTACTGTCGGCGCAGGTGCGGCTGCTGCTACCACTCTGGCAACACCGCTGATCGCTCAGTCGACACGGACGCTCACCATGGTCACGTCCTGGCCGCGCGGTTTTGCCGTTCTCGATGATGCTGCAAGCTACTTCGACACAATGGTCCGCGAAATGTCCGGTGGCAGCCTTGTCATCGACAAGAAGGCACCGGGCGAACTGGTCGGCGCGTTCGAAGTCTTCGACGCGGTGTCCTCGGGCCAGGCGGACCTCTACCACTCGGCTGATTACTACTTCATCGGTCAGCACCCGGGTTACGCGTACTTCACCGCCGTACCATTTGGCGGCACAGCGCAGGAAGTCTCGAACTGGTACTACCATGGCGGCGGCGAAGAGCTGCACGACGAACTGGGCTCCATCTTCAACCTGAAGGGCATGCTTGCGGGGAATTCCGGTTCGCAGTCCGGTGGCTGGTTCCGCAACGAAATCACCTCTGCCGATGACTTCAACGGTCTCAAGTTCCGTATGCCGGGCCTTGGCGGTCAGGTTCTCACCAAGATGGGCGCATCCGTTCAGAACATTCCGGGCGGCGAACTTTACCAGGCGCTGTCCTCTGGTGCTCTCGACGGTCTGGAGTGGGTTGGCCCGATGGCTGACGAACGCGCCGGTTTCCAGGAAGTGGCCAAATACTACTATGCAGCGGGCTTC
>CAYZAD010000090.1:3053-6918 GCA_964476315.1 uncultured Rhodobacterales bacterium | reverse complement strand
GAGCCGGGCTCGGCGCTGGCAGCGTCCGTCAACCTTGACGTCTGGAACGAGCTTTCCGACCAGCACAAGGCAATCCTGCGCTATGCATCCATGGCGACAACCCAGTTCCAGCTGGCTGAAACGCTGGCGAACAACGGTGCCGCACTGGCCCGTCTGCAGTCGCAGGGTGTGAAGACGCTTCAGTTCTCTGACGACGTTTGGGATGCCTTCGGTGCAGCCTCGGCCGAGGTCATGGACGAAAACATGGGCGACGAACTGTTTGCCAAGATCCGCGCGTCGTTCGAGGAAAGCCTTGCGACATCCGCATCCTGGATCAACAAGTCGGACGGCTACTACGTTGAGCAGCGTGTACGCGTGCTTGGCCAGTAAACCTGTCCCAAGCAAAATCTAAGACCGGGGGTTCCTGCATCGCGGGAACCCTCCTTGGCGTAGAACGCCCAAATACGGATCACCAGCCCGGCTGGTGCATCGCGTAACGAACGGGGGAGAATCATGGAAGAGGTCCACGCGGTCAGCTTTGGCACAGCCTTGGCGGCACTGGGGAGCGGGATTGTCTGGGTGCTGCAAAACATTGCCGCCTCATTCTACAATTTCGGCTATGCGATCACGCATCCGCAACTCTGGCTCGACTGGAGTGACAAACAGGCGATCATGCGCTTTGTCTATTACGGCGGGTCGGTTGAATTCTTCTTTGTCGTCTTCACCACGTTCCTGATCGTCACGGCCGTTGGCTTGTGGCGAAACGAATTCATGTGGGCCTGTGTGCGCGGCCTGGAAGGCATGGCGAACACCATCGGGCGCCTGTTTGCATGGGCCGGCCTTTTGATGGTGATCCAGCAGACGATCATCGTGTTCATGCAGCGTATCTTCACCCGTCCGGACATTTCGATGGGCTTTGGTATTCCTGTGGCCTTCGATATCTCGTGGTGGGCGGAAGAGCTTAAGCTTTACAACGCCTTGGTGGTCACACTTTGCCTGACCTACACCTTCGTGCAGGGCGGGCATGTGCGCGTTGACCTGATCTATTCGGCCGTGTCTCACCGCGCCAAGCGCGTGATCGACATGGTGGGCAGCCTGATCTTCATGATGCCGATGGCCGTTCTGATCTGGCTCTACGCGTGGTTCTTCATGTGGCGGCACCTGATCGTGCCGAAACCCTCCGCGTCCGAAGACCTTGACCGCCTTCTGAACAAGGCGCGCGCGCTGCGCTGGAACGTGGAAACCATCGGGTTCAGCCCGTCGGGCTTTAACGGCTATTTCCTGTTCAAGGTGCTTCTGGTCGTGATGTGCGGCCTGATCTTCCTCCAAGCCGTGGCGTTCTTCTACCGGTCCTTCCTCGAATGGAAGGAAGGCGAGGACAGCGTCGACAAATACTTTGACAAAGACGTGCTCGAGCAGGGTGAAGAACCCTACGACCACGCAGAATTCTAAGGGCGGAGACGAAGATGCTTTTTGGACTTGATGGCGTCGAGATCGGCCTGATCATCGTCTTTCTGACGCTCTTTTCCGCGATCCTGTCGGGCTTTCCGGTGGCGTTTGCCATTGGCGGTGCCGGCGCGATTTCCTTTGCAATCATCGCGGCCCTCGACAGTGCAGGGCTGCTGATCCACCAGGCGATTGACACATCCTCGGCTGCCTATGCCGCGCTTGTGTCGGATGGCACCAATCCGAACGCGATATCCATATTCCGATACCCGGACCTGCCACGCATCGGTGAGCCGGTTTTCCCGCAGGGGTGGGAGACGGCACTGGATCGCAACGTGTCGTTCATCGTGAACCGCATCAACGAACGCGTGCTTGCGGGGCAGTCGATCGAAACGCTGCTTGCGGTTCTGATGTTCGTGCTCATGGGGATCGTTCTGGAACGCTCAAAGATCGCGAATGACCTGCTGACCACGATGGCGCGTGTCTTTGGTCCGCTTCCGGGCGGGCTTGCCGTGTCGATTGTTGTGGTGGGGGCCTTCCTTGCCGCATCGACGGGGATTGTCGGCGCGACCGTTGTGACGATGGGTCTGCTCGCGTTGCCCACCATGTTGCGGAACAACTATTCGCCGGAACTGGCGACGGGTGTGATCGCGGCGTCGGGGACGCTGGGCCAGATCATTCCGCCGTCCATCGTGATCGTTCTGCTCGGAACGTTGGCGGGTGACCTTTATTCGGCTGCGCAGGAAAACCGCGCGCAACTGGCAGGGTGTACGGACGCGCTGACCTATCTTGGCGAACCGGCCGTGGTTTCGGTGGGCACGCTGTTCCAGGCGGCCCTGCTGCCGGGCATCATGCTGGCGGCCCTTTACGCGGCCTATGCCTTTGGCTTTGCCATGTTCAACCCGTCCAAGGCACCACCGGTCGAGCTTGGCTCCACGAATTCGGAACCGGTCACGCGCAACGAAGCCTTCACTTGGTTCCTCTTCGTTCCGGTTGCCCTGATCGCGGGTACGATCTTCCTGGGCCAGGTGAATGTCGTCGGGTCGCAGTCCACGCAGGTCGACAGCTTTTCTGACATCGGAGAAGCGGCAAGCCTGCGCACCAATGTGAGCCCGGAATGCCAGGCCTCCATGATCGAACTGCATGGACAGGAAGCCTGGGATCGCGCGGTCGAAGAAAAAGCGGCGATTGATGCCGCCGGTGGGCAGGCCGAAAGCGTCCGCCTGTCCGAGGAAGAGCTGAGCGCGGCGATTGCAGCCAAGATCGCGAACGCGGCTCCGATCGGGACGGGTATGGCGGTTCTCGCGGTGATGCTGGGCCTCGTGCTGACCTTTGCCCGCGGGGTTTCGCCAAGTTCGGATCCCCGGCCGATTGCAATCGGTGCAGGTGGTCTCGTGCTGTTGATGCTGATCGATATCATCGCGATCAGTCCGACCACATCCGCCTTGGGCACGGTGGTGCTGATGGCCGTTCCGTCGGCAATTGCGCTGTGGGGGGCGACATACGCGGTCAAGCTGCTGTCCAAGAACGAGCTGATCCGCGTCGTGTTCCCACCACTGGTTCTGATTGTCGCCGTTCTTGGCTCGATCCTTGGCGGCATCACCAATCCGACGCCAGCTGCGGCTCTCGGTGCGGCGGGTGCGATCATGCTGGCAGCGTATCGCAAGCTCAAGGAACAGGACAAATCCGGCAAGATCATCATCAATTCCACCTTCGCGGTGGCGATCATGATCCTGATCGGCATCAACTTTGACCTGCGGATCAACCTTGAAGATGTCAGCGCCGAAAGCTGGATCGGCTTCCTTGCGGCGTATGCGGCGTATCTCTACGCCTTCTTCGGTCTGCTTTACAGCTGCTGGGTCTTGTACAAGACCGGCGTTCTCAGCCCTGCGGTGCGCGAGACGGCGAAAGTCACCAGTATGGTCTTTACCATCCTGATCGCGTCGCAGCTTCTGAACCTCGTGGTGATCTCGTTCGGCGGGGAGCATTACATCCAGCAATTCCTCAAGAGCTTTGACAACGAGTTCAAGGTCTTCCTCATCGTGATGCTGGTGCTTTTCGTGCTGGGCTTCGTGCTCGATTTCCTCGAAATCATCTACATCGTGGTGCCCATCGTGGGACCGGTGATCTATGGCGGTTCGTTCGATCCCAAATGGGTGACCATCATGATCGCGGTGAACCTGCAGACCTCGTTCCTGACGCCACCCTTCGGATTTGCGCTGTTTTACCTGCGGGGCGTTGCGCCGAAAGAGGTCACGACGGGCCACATCTATCGCGGCATCATCCCGTTTGTCGGTATCCAGGTGCTGGGTCTTGCGATCCTGTGGTTCTTCCCGGGCATCGTGACTATCGTTCCGGACCTGATCCCGAACTAGGGGCAGTTATCAAGGCCCGTCATCGGGCCAAAGAAAGGGGCCGCTCAGTCAGAGCGGCCCTTTTT